>NZ_JBAKHS010000004.1:0-439038 GCF_036906795.1 Micromonospora sp. CPCC 205739
ATCGAACTACCCGGACCACTTCGAGCACCCCAACGACACGCCGACCTAACAAAGCACTACTAGGCGGGGTCGACGGTGAGCAGTGACGCCAGTTGGCGCAGGATGCCCGGCCGAGCCCGGTAGTAGACCCAGGTGCCGCGCCGCTCAGCGTCCACCAGGCCCGCCTCGCGCAGCGTCTTGAGGTGGTGCGAGATGGTCGGCCCGGTCAGGTCGAACGCCGGAGTCAGGTCGCATACGCAGACCTCCCCCTGCTCGGCGGACGCGATCATCGACATCAGCTGCAACCGCACGGGATCGCCGAGCGCCTTGAACGCGGGCGCGAGGACCGCGGCGGTCTCCGCCGGCACCCGGCGCTGCGCCAGCGGCGGGCAGCAGGGGGCGTCGGCGTTGAGGTCCACCACGGGGAGGGGCGCGGCTTGTTTTGACATGCCTCTAGGTTGACATCTCTCTAATCAGCGTGCAAGTCTCTACTTCGACAGACGTCGAGACAGCCGTCGGGAAGGGGATCGTCATGTTCCGGAAGGTTCTGCGGTCATCGGCCGGAGCGGGAGTGCGCTTCTGTGACTCCTGCGCCGAGGTGTCCACCGCTGACCAGCGTGCCCAACGTCGCTACGAACGCGCCCGCACCGCCGTTCACGCCCTGGTCAGCCCCCGGTGACGGCGGGAGGGAGAAGGCGGTGACGAGTGACGACATCCGGACGGCGGACGCCCCGGGGCCCTGTTGCCAGGCCGTCGACCGCTGCGGCCGAAAGCCGGCCCGGCGAAACTGCCCACCGTGATCACCGCCCTCGGGTACGCTTCGATCGTCAATCGGCGATAGACGATCAAAGGGGTGTGTGCGGTGGATGATCTGCTGGACCGGGCGACGGCCGAGACGTACGCGTCCTGGTTCCGGGCACTGGCGGACCCGACCCGGGTGCAGATCGTCGAATACCTGGCCCGCCAGGCCCGGCCGATGAGCGTGGGAGAGATCGTCACCGCCGTCGGGCTGGCCCAGTCCACCGTCTCCCAGCACCTGAAGATCCTGACCGAGGTGCGATTCGTCCTCGTGGACCCGGTCGGCACCGCGCGGCACTACCGCATCAACGACGCCTGCCTCGGCTGCTTCCCCTCGGCTGCCGACGTGGTCATGGGCCGACCCGCCCCCGATCCGAACGGAGCCTGCTGATGGCCGACATCACCGTCCGACCGATGACGGCGGCCGACGCCGACGCGGTGCTCTCGGTCTACCAGGCCGGACTCGACGCGGGCGACGCCAGCTTCGAGACGGTGGCCCCCACCTGGGCCGTCTTCGACGCCGCCAAATTGGCCGCGCACCGGCTGGTGGCCGTCGACGCCGACGACACCGTCCTCGGCTGGGTGGCCGTCGCACCGACCTCGTCCCGTGCCGTCTACGCAGGGGTGGTCGAACACTCCATCTACGTCGATCCGGCCGCCCAGGGCCGTGGCGTCGGCCGGCTGCTGCTGGACGCGCTGATCGCCTCCACCGAGGCGGCCGGGATCTGGACCATCCAGTCCGGCGTCTTCCCGGAGAACGCCGCCAGCCTCGCCCTGCACCAGCGGGCCGGCTTCCGCGTCATCGGCACCCGCGAGCGCGTCGGCCGCCAGCACGGCCGCTGGCGCGACGTGATCCTGCTCGAACGGCGCAGCCCCGCCATCGACTGACCTATCGGTTCCACCCGTGCCCGCGCCGCAGCACGCCCTCTTGTTTCGAAAGACATCTAGCAAAGGAGTCATCGATGAGTGTCCTGGAAGAACTGCCCGTGGCCGTGATCGGCGCCGGCCCGGTCGGTCTGGCCGCCGCTGCCCACCTGCACGAGCGCGGCCTGCCGTTCGTGGTGCTGGAGGCGGGTGAGACCGCCGGCGCCGCCGTCCGGCAGTGGGGGCACGTCCGGGTCTTCTCCCCGTGGCGGTACGACCTCGACGCCGCCGCCCGACGGCTGCTCGACGAGGCCGGCTGGGTCGCCCCCGACCTGGACGCCCTGCCCACCGGTGCCGAACTCGTCACCGCCTACCTTCAGCCGCTCGCGGAACTGCCGCAGCTCAAGCCGCATCTGCGCTACGGCGCCCGGGTGGAGGCGATCAGCCGTCTCGGCCTGGACCGGCTGCGTACCGCCGGCCGGGAGCAGGCTCCGTTCCTGATCCGGCTCGCCGATGGGCAGGAGGTCCTGGCCCGAGCCGTCGTCGACGCCTCCGGTACGTGGGGGACACCCAACGTCCTCGGGGCGTCCGGTCTGCCCGCCCGCGGTGAGCGCGCGGTCGCCCCGTTCCTGGAGCACGCCCTGCCGGACGTCCTCGGCGGCGACCGGGAGCGGTTCGCCGGCCGGCACACCCTCGTCGTCGGCGCCGGACACTCCGCCGCCAACACCCTGCTCTCCCTCGCCGAGCTGGCCGCCGTCGCGCCGGGCACCGAGGTGACCTGGGCGATCCGGTCCGCCTCGCCGGGCCGTACCTACGGCGGCGGCGACGCCGACGCGCTGCCCGCCCGCGGGGCTCTCGGCTCCCGGCTGCGCGAGCACGTCGATGCCGGCCGCATCACCCTGCTGACCGGCTTCTCCGTCCACGCCCTCACGCCCGACGGCGGACGTGTCGCGGTGGTCGTGCGGCACACCGACGGCGGCGAGGAGTCGGTGGTCGTCGACCGGATCGTGGCCGCGACGGGCTTCCGCCCCGACCACTCCATCGCCGCCGAGCTGCGGCTGGACCTGGACCCGGTCATGGGTGCCACCCGCGCCCTCGCCCCGCTGATCGACCCGAACGAGCACTCCTGCGGCACCGTCCCGCCGCACGGCGTCGACGAACTCGCCCACCCCGAGGCCGGCTACTACGCGGTCGGCATGAAGAGCTACGGCCGCGCGCCGACCTTCCTCATGGCCACCGGGTACGAGCAGGTCCGCTCCGTGGTCGCCGCCCTCGCCGGCGACTGGGACGCCGCCCGGGACGTGCAGCTCGACCTCCCGGAGACCGGGGTGTGCAACAGCAACCCGGCCGACTCCGCCGCGAACGACGGCTGCTGCGGGCCGGCGCCCACCGCCGAGGCCGGCAGCAGGGGCCTGGCCACCGGCATCTCGGGTGGCCTGCTGTCGACGCCGCTGCACCTCGTCAGCCTCGACGCCGCGCCCAGCGGCCAGGCCGGTGGCTGCTGCGGCAGCTGATGTCCGCCACCGCCACCACGGTGCCCGCCGGCCCGGCCGCCGGCGGGCACCGGGCCCAGGGCTGGCGGATGGTCGCCGCCCTCGCCGTCACCTCCACCGTCGGCTACGGGACCCTCTACTACGCCTATGCGGTCCTGCTCGGTCCGATGGCCGCCGCCCTCGACGCATCGACCACCGCCGTGACCGGTGCGCTCACCGTCTCGGTCCTCGCCGGGGCCCTGATGGCCGTCCCGGTCGGCCGGTGGCTCGACCGTCACGGCGGACGAGGGCTGATGACCGCCGGGTCCATCGCCGCGACCGGCCTGCTCCTTGCCTGGTCGCAGGTGCGCACGGTCGCACAGCTCTATGCCGTCATGGTCGGCGTCGGGATCGCCGGCGCCATGGTGCTCTACGAGCCCGCCTTCGCCGTGATCGTCTCCTGGTGCACACCCGAACGACGATCCACCGCCCTGCTCGCGGTCACCATCGTCGCCGGCTTCGCCAGCACCATCTTCATGCCCCTCACCGGCCTGCTGGTCGAACAGATCGGCTGGCGTCACGCACTGCTGGTGCTGGCGGCCATCCACGGCGCGGTGACCGTCCCCCTGCACGCGTTGATCGTTCGACGGCCCAGGACTCCGCAGTCCACACCGGACCGCGTCGGGCCGGCGGAGACGCAGCGACGAGCCACCGTCAGGACGGCGATGCGCGACGCCAGGTTCTGGATCCTGGCGGCGACCTTCGTCGCGCACGGGGCGGCGACCAGCACGATGACGGTGCATCTCGTCGGCTACCTCGTCACCCGCGGTCATCCGGCCACCTTCGCCGCCGCCGTCGTCGGGCTGCTCGGGGTGCTCTCCGTCACCGGTCGGCTCGTGTTCACCGGGGCGCGACGTCGGCTGCCGGTCACCACGATCGTGGCGGCGATCTTCGGTACGCAGGCGGTCTCGATCGCCCTCATGCCCCTGCTCGCCGGTACCCGCGCGGGCGCGGTGCTCGGCGTGGTCGGCTTCGGCCTCGGCTTCGGGGTGGCCAGCCTCGCCAAGCCCGCCCTGCTCGTCGACCGCTACGGCACCGTCGCCTATGCCAGCGTCGCCGGGCGCCTGGCCGCCCCGGTGACGATCGCCAAGGCGGTCGCGCCGCTGGTGGCGGCGGTCGTCCTGCAGTCCACCGGTGGTTACGCCGTTCTGCTCGCGGTGGTTGCCGCGTGCAGCGTGTTCGCCGGTGTCGGCGTCCTGATCCGAGCGGGGTCTCCGCCGCACGCACCCGGTCAGCCGCTCTAGCGCCACCTTCCGCGGCCCGCGGGGCCGGTCCGCCGCTGCCGACCGGCCCCCCGGATGCAACGGTCAGACGGCTGCCGCGTACAGCGCCAACCCGGCCGGCCAACCGCCTGCACCGGCCACCGCGTCCCGGATGCCCTCCCAGCCGGACCCGTGCGCGTCGAGCTGGTCGTGGACCAGGTCGACGCGGGTGCCGGTCCCGGTGGGGGTGAAGGTCACGGTGACCCGGCTGCCGGTCGCGTCCGGGGGTGGGACCTTCCAGTCGGGGCCGATCAGCCAGCTGAAGGCGAAGGTGCGCGGTGGGTCCCAGGTGAGGACGGTGCCCCAGACGCACACCTCGCCGGCGTCGTTCTCCTCCCAGAGCCGTCCGTCGACGTGCGGGTCGACGCCGACCTGCTTGAGCTCGCCGGGCAGCAGGTGGTGCGTGCGTTCCCACCAGCGGTCCATGCCGGTGGTGAAGACGGTGAAGGCGTGCTCGGGTGAGGCGGCGACCTCGACGCTGGTGCGTACGACGGTGGCTCCGCTGGTCTCGGTTGTCATGGTGTCTCCTCGGGCGGTTGCTCCACGGCCTGCGCGAACGCGGCCAGGGCGTGGTTCCAGAACTGGTCGAAGTAGCCGCGTACGGCGGCCAGACCCTGCGGGTCGAGCGCGTAGACCCGGCGGGTGCCCACGGCGGTGGACGAGACGAGTCGGGCTTCCTTGAGGACCTTGAGGTGTTGCGAGACCGCTGGACGGCTGACCGGCAGGTCGGCCGCGATCTCGGCGACGGAACGGGGGCCGGCGGCGAGCAGTTCGAAGATGGACCGCCGGGTCGCGTCGCCCAGGGCGTCCAACATCCGCCCTTGGTAAGTGGCCACGAACGGTAAGTCTAGACTTTCCGATGATGCTGTCAAGCAGGCGATCGAGGCGCCACGCCGCTTCGGAGTACTACTCCGCCGCGACCGCCCGCCCTGCCCGAAACGGGGAGGCGGGCGGTCGCCCGGCGATGTAACAGGATTGGCTCCGAAAGCGCTGCGGCGTCTTGCTCAGCGGCGCGGCGCGTGCCCGGCATAGGCTCCAAAGTGCACCGAGGATCGCAGGTCACGGGCCGGGCGGACGCGAGCGAGGGGGCGAGTCCGCTCCGGGCCGGGATCGTCGTTCTTCACGCGAGATTCGCGTCAGCACCCCGGAGGACTCTGTCCGTCGTACCAGTTTCGCCGCCGGGGCGCTGGCCGGCGCCCGCCCGGCGGGGGACCGTCCCGTCGGCCGTCGCTCGTCGCCCGCCGGTCAGCCGGCGAGCTGGTCCGCGCGGGTGATCACCTGGTCGATCAGGCCGTAGTCGCGGGCCTGCTCGGCGGTGAACCAGCGGTCCCGGTCCCAGTCGCGCTGGATCTCCTCCAGGGTGCGACCACTGTGCTGGGCGATCAGCTCGTGCATGGTCCGCTTCACGTGCAGCATGTTCTCCGCCTGGATGGTGATGTCGGCGGCGGTGCCGCCCATCCCGCCGGAGGGCTGGTGCATCATGATCCGCGAGTGCGGGAGCGCGAAGCGCTTGCCGGCCGCGCCGGCGCAGAGCAGGAACTGCCCCATCGACCCGGCGAAGCCGAGCGCCAGCGTGGCCACGTCGTTGGTCACGTAGCGCATGGTGTCGTAGACGGCCATCCCCGCGCTCACCGAGCCGCCCGGCGAGTTGATGTAGAGGAAGATGTCCCGGTCGCTGTCCTCGGCGGCGAGCAGCAGGATCTGCGCGCAGATCTGGTTCGCGGTGGCGTCGGTGACCTCGGTGCCGAGGAAGACGATCCGTTCCCGCAGCAGCCGCTCGAACACGTGGTCCCCGAACGTCGGCTGACCGCCGTCCAGCATGCGCACGTCGTACCCGATCATGTGACCGCCCTCCAGACTGCCGCCGGCGGGCGAGGGGCACCGCCCGGGAACCGGCGATCTCCAGCCTGCGCCCGGCGCCGGCCGCGGCCCCAGGGTTTCTGCCGGCGGCAGATCCGCCGACGGCAGAACCCGGCCGGCCTACACCGCGGTCAGCCGCCGCCGGCCGGTCCGGGCCCGGCGGCGGGCCAGCATCCTGGAGGTACGCGGGCCGGGGCGCCCGGCCGGCGCGGAGGCGATCAGCCGGACCCGCAGGCCCACCCCGCCGACGGTCGACCCGACGGGCGACGCGGGACCGCCGACGTGCAGGAGCGGCCCGCCCAGCCGCAGCACCGGCCCGACCGGGTGCCGGAAGGAGGTCGGGGCGGGGGACGCCGCCGGCGTCGCGCCCGCCGGCTGGAAGCCGATGCGGACCGTCGGGCCGGCCTCGCCGCGGGCCGACGGCACCCGCTCCAGCCGGGACAGGGCCGCCCGGGGCGCGGCGGGGATGCGCCGTTCGACCCGGCGCAGGTCGTCGCGGGCCTCTTCGAGCAGGTCGGACAGGTTGATGCCGAGGGCGCGGCAGATCGCGGCGAGCACCTCCGAGGAGGCCTCCTTGCGCCCCCGCTCCACCTCGGAGAGGTAGGGCAGCGACACCCCGGCCGCCTCGGCCACCTCGCGCAGCGTGCGGCCCTGCCGCAGCCGTAGCCGGCGCAGCACTCCGCCGATCACCCGTCGCAGCAACGACATGCGGGCCTCCTCGCGGTGGGCGTCTGCGGGACTTCCCCCATCATGCCCGCCGTCGTCCCCGCCCACCCGCCCGGTCCGGCACCCGGCCGTGCGGATGCCGGCCCAAGCGCTATGTTGTGGGCGTGCAGGCGATCCGGGGGAAGCGGGACCGACGGTGATCCATTTCCCGGCGCAGCGGCGCGGCCCGTTGAGCGCGTTGAGCCTCCGCCTGGCCGCTGCCGTGGGCCTGGTGCTGCTCACCGTGGCGGTGGTCTACCTCGACCGGAACGGCTACCGCGACGTCGACGAGAACGGGCTGACCGTGCTCGACTGCGCCTACTACGCGGTGGTCACCCTCTCCACGACCGGGTACGGCGACATCACCCCGTTCTCGCCGTCGGCCCGGCTGGTCAACGTCCTGTTCATCACCCCCGCCCGGGTGCTCTTCCTGATCATCCTGGTCGGCACCACCCTGGAAGTCCTGACCGAGCAGTACCGGACCGGCCGTCGGCTGGGGCGGTGGAGGAGAACCGTGAAGGACCACGTCATCATCTGCGGCTACGGCACCAAGGGCCGCAGCGCGGTCTCCGCCCTGCTCGAGAACGGCCTGGAGAAGTCCCGGATCGTGGTGGTGGAGCGCAGCGGCACCGCACTGCGGCAGGCCACCTCCGCCGGGCTGGTCGCCATCGAGGGTTCCGCCACCCGTTCGTCGGTGCTGGAGGAGGCGCACGTCCGCAACGCCAAGGCGGTGATCATCGCGACCGACAGCGACGACGCGTCGGTGCTGGTGGCGCTCACTGCGCGGCAGCTCACCGCCGGTCAGGTCCGGATCATCGCGGCGGTCCGCGAGGCGGAGAACGCCCCGCTGCTGCGGCAGAGCGGCGCGCACCACGTGATCGTCTCCTCGGCCACCGCCGGTCGGCTGCTGGGGCTCTCCACCTCGGCGCCGCCGCTGATCGACGTGGTGGAGGACCTGCTCACCCCCGGCCAGGGCATGGCGCTGGCGATGCGCTCGGCCGAGCGGCACGAGGTCGGCAAGTCCCCGCGCGAGCTGGAGTCCCTGGTCATCGCGCTGGTCCGCCGGGGCAAGGTGGTCACCCTCGCCGACAAGGCCGGCGCGGTCATCGAGACCGGCGACATGCTCGTCCACGTCCGCGACGACCGCCCCCAACCCGCCCCCACCCCCTGACCCTCCCGGGCGCGCACCCGCTTCCCCTTGGGCGCAGAAAAGAGTGGCTGTCCGAGGCGGGACAGCCACTCTCTCTGTAAGTGGGGCGGGTGGTTAGAGGATGGTCCAGGTGTCGCCGGCGGCGAGGAGGCCGGCGAGCTGCTGCTCGGGGGTCTCGGTGACCTTCGCCTTGGCGGCGGCCACCTGCTCCTGCACCACGCTGTCGTAGGACGGGCGGTCGACCGAGCGGAACACGCCGATCGGGGTGTTGCGCAGGTCGAGCCCGGGCAGCCGGGACAGCGCGAAGGCGTACGCGGGGTCGCTGACGCCCGCGTCGTGCACCACGATCTCCTCGGCCGGGGTGGCCGCGGTCTCCCGGACCTCCAGCCCGAACCCGCCCGGCGGGTGGACGACGCAGAACTGCCCGTCCTTGCCGAACGTGATCGGCTGCCCGTGCTCCAGCCGGATCAGGTAGTCGTCCCGGGTGGCCGGCTCCTTGAGCTGGTCGAACGCGCCGTCGTTGAAGATGTTGCAGTTCTGGTAGATCTCCACGAACGCGGAGCCCTGGTGCTGGGCGGCGGCCCGCAGTACCGACTGGAGGTGCTTGCGGTCGGAGTCGATGGTGCGGCCCACGAAGGTGGCCTCCGCGCCCAGCGCCAGCGACAGCGGGTTGAACGGGGCGTCCGCCGAGCCGGCCGGGGTCGACTTGGTGATCTTGCCGACCTCGGAGGTCGGCGAGTACTGCCCCTTGGTCAGGCCGTAGATCCGGTTGTTGAACAGCAGGATCTTGAGGTTGACGTTGCGGCGCAGCGCGTGGATCAGGTGGTTGCCGCCGATCGAGAGCGCGTCGCCGTCGCCGGTGACCACCCAGACCGACAGGTCCGGGCGGGAGACGGACAGGCCGGTGGCGATCGCCGGGGCGCGGCCGTGGATCGAGTGCATCCCGTAGGTGTTCATGTAGTACGGGAAGCGCGACGAGCAGCCGATCCCGGAGACGAAGACCGTGTTCTCCCGGGGGATGTTCAGCTCCGGCATGAACTGCTGGATGGCCGCCAGGATGGCGTAGTCACCGCATCCGGGGCACCAGCGCACCTCCTGGTCGGACTTGAAGTCCTTGGCGGTGAGCTTCAGGGCGACGGGCTCAGACATTCTTCAGGACCTCTTCCAGCGTCGTCTCCAGCTCGGCGGCGGTGAACGGCAGGCCGCGGACCTGGTTGTAGCCGATCGCGTCGACCAGGTACTTGGCCCGGATCACGTGGGCGAGCTGGCCGAGGTTCATCTCGGGGATGACCACCCGGTCGTAGGAGCGCAGCACCTCGCCGAGGTTGGCCGGCATCGGCGCCAGATGCCGCAGGTGCGCCTGCGCGATCGACAGGCCGCGCTGGCGCAGACCCCGGCAGGCCGCGCCGATCGGCCCGTACGTCGAACCCCAGCCGAGCACCAGCACCCGGGCGTCGCCGTCCGGGTCCTCCACCTCGACGTCCGGCACCGGGATCGTCTCGATCCGGGCCGCCCGGGTACGCACCATGAAGTCGTGGTTCGCCGGGTCGTACGAGATGTCGCCGGTCTTGTCGGCCTTCTCCAGGCCGCCGATGCGGTGTTCCAGCCCCGGCGTGCCCGGGATGGCCCACGGCCGGGCCAGGGTCTCCGGGTCGCGCAGGTAGGGCAGGAAGGTGGTGCCGTCCTCGCCGTTGGGCTTCGTGGCGAACTCGACCCGCAGGTCGGGCAGGCTCTCCACGTCGGGCAGCAGCCACGGCTCGGAGCCGTTGGCGACGTAGTTGTCCGACAGCAGGATCACCGGAGTGCGGTAGGTCAGCGCGATGCGGGCCGCCTCCAGCGCCGCGTGGAAGCAGTCGGACGGCGACTTCGGCGCGATCACTGCGACCGGGGCCTCACCGTGCCGGCCGTGCAGCGCCATGTTCAGGTCGGCCTGCTCGGTCTTGGTGGGCATGCCGGTGGACGGCCCGGCCCGCTGCACGTCGACGATGACCAGCGGCAGCTCCAGGGCCACCGCGAGGGAGATCGTCTCGCTCTTGAGGGCCACGCCCGGGCCGCTGGTGGTGGTGACGCCGAGCGAGCCGCCGTACGAGGCGCCCAGCGCGGCGCCGACCGCGGCGATCTCGTCCTCGGCCTGCATGGTGACCACGCCGAACCGCTTGTGCTTGCTCAGCTCGTGCAGGATGTCCGAGGCCGGGGTGATCGGGTACGCCCCGAGGAAGACCGGGAGCCCGGAGCGGACGCCGGCGGCCACCAGGCCGAGGGAGAGCGCCGCGTTGCCGGTGATGTTCCGGTAGGTGCCCGGCAGCATCTTCGCCGGCTTGACCTCGTACCGGACGGAGAACGAGTCGGTGGTCTCGCCGAAGTTCCAACCGGCCCGGAAGGCGGCCACGTTCGCGGCGACCAGCTCCGGGCGGGCGGCGAACTTGCGCTCCAGGAACCGCAGCGTCGACTCGTACGGCCGGGAGTACATCCAGGAGAGCAGGCCCAGGGCGAACATGTTCTTGGCCCGCTCGGCGTCCTTCTTGGACACCGCCTGGTCGGCGAGGGCGCCGACCGTCATCGAGGTCAGCGCCACCGGGTGCACCACGTAGCCGGCGAGCGAGTCGTCGTCCAGCGGGCTGGCCTGGTAGCCGACCTTGGCCAGGTTGCGCTTGGTGAACTCGTCGGTGTTGACGATGATGTCCGCGCCGCGGGGCAGGTCGGCCAGGTTGGCCTTGAGCGCCGCCGGGTTCATCGCCACCAGCACGTTCGGGGCGTCGCCCGGAGTGAGGATGTCGTAGTCGGCGAAGTGCACCTGGAAGCTCGACACGCCCGGCAGCGTGCCTGCGGGCGCCCGGATCTCGGCCGGGAAGTTGGGCAACGTGGAGATGTCGTTGCCCAGCTGCGCCGTCTCGGAGGTGAACCGGTCGCCGGTCAACTGCATGCCGTCGCCGGAGTCGCCGGCGAACCGGATGACCACCCGGTCCAGTTGACGGATCTGCTTGGTCACGCCTGCACCTCGCTTCGCTCAGCCCCGTCGCACGGGCGGCTGAACCTGATGGTGACCCCGCCTTGCCCCGCCACGTGACCTCCTTGACGCGCCGCTGCGCCGATCCGCCCGTGGCAGGTCCGGCCCGCTGTCGTTTCTCACCCCAGAGCCTACGTCGAGCCGTTAGGGCATCCTTGGTGGAGGTCCGACGAGTGGGAACGAATCTGAGCGTTGTTCATCCCGTTCTGCGCCGTTTCGGGGTGGCCGCCGTAATCGAGATCACCGGTGGCGGCCCTTACCGGGCCCGTGGTCTCAGTCGGATGCCGGATTCGCCGACGGGTCCGGCACCGGCCCGCTCATGCGCCGCCGCAGCGAGGTGGTGGCCAGCGCGAGCGCCAGCACCACCAGCAGCCCGGAGGCGACGATCAGGATGAGCGCGATCCGCTGGGCCGAGGACATCTCGCCCCCGCCGGAGGTCTGACCGGCAGCGGCGATCACGCCCTGCGAACCGGTCGGGGCGGGGGTGGCCGCGGGCGGGGTGGCCAGCGCCGCCGCCGCGGTGATCCGGAAGCTCATCTGCATCTGCCGGGTCCGGCCGCTGCGCGGGTCGAGCTGAGCGATCACCGCCCCGGCCAGCGGCGCCTCCCGCTGGGCCTGCGGGGTGGCGGCGACCGGCAGCCGCAGGGTGGCGGTCCGGCCCGCCGGCACGGTGCCGGCGTCGCACCGGGTACGCGTCGGCGAGACCACCTCGCAGCCGGGCGCGGAGAGCACGCTGACCCCGGCGGGCAGGACCACCTCGACCCGCCCCGCGGCGTCCACCCGGCCGGTGTTGCCCAGCCGGACGCCCAGCTCGGTGGGGCCGCCGCTGATGTCGAAGGCCACCTCGTCGGCGTCGAGGCTCATCCCGGGCACCGGCGGGCCGGGCGGGAAGAGAACCGCGAAGCCCTCGTTGTCCGCGACCGTGGCTCCCGCGCCGGAGGCGGCGACCCGGACCGAGCCGCTGAGCGGCATCTTCCGCCACGCCTCGCCGCCGACCCGGACCCGGATGAGGCTGGTGAACTTCGCGCCGGGGGCGGCGGCCCACCCGCCGCAGTGCCAGTTCCCGCCGCCGACGGCGGCGCAGCCCGGGGTTCCGGCGTCGGTCAGCCCGGCGGGCAGGGTGTAGGCGAGGTGTACCCGCGCGGGTGCCGTCCCGGTGTTGGCGACGGTGACCCGCAGCGTGGCGCTGGTGCTCCGGGCGTTCCAGTAGGCGGGGCCGAGCACGATGTCGCGGGTGGTGACCTGCACTCCGAGCCCACCGGGGCCCTGCTGGCTCGGCGCGGGACCGCCCGCGGGTGGCGGCGGGTCACCGCCACCCGGGGCGGGCGGCGGCGGGGCGGGCGCGGTGGTGGGCGGCGCGGAGTTGGTCGGGGCGGGAGCGCCGGGGCCGGCCGTCGTCGGCGCGGCCGTGGTCGGCTCCGGCGCCGGTGTGGTCGGCTCCGGGTCCGGGGGCAGGGTGGGCGGCGCGGTGGTGGGCGTCGGCGCGGTGGTGGTCGGCTCGACCGGCGGCGTGGTCTCGTCCGTCGGCTCGCCGCCCGGCGTCGTCGCGTCGGTGGCGGCGGTGACGACCGGGTCGCCCGTGGGAGCCGCGGTGGCGAAGCCGGGCGCGACCGCGAGCGCGACCGCCAGCCCTGTGCCCAGTGACGCCGTGACCAGCGAAGAGGTACGCCAGGCGAGCGCCCGCCGAGCGGGGCGTACGTCCACGCGGGCCATCTGTCCTCCGTGACACTGGGTGAGGGTTCATTATTCGGTAACAGTTGTCGGAGGGCACTAGTCCCACCGGGAAACGAATTCGTAACGTGTTCGGTACTGCTCCCGGTCCGGTCGGGCGGGGCCGGCGCCCGGTAGGCTGACCTACCGTGACCGGTTACCTGGGCTCGTACGCGACGCTCGGGCTCCTGCTGCTCGCCAGTGCTCTCTTCTTCGTTACGGCGTTTTCGGCCAATCGGATGTTACGTCCTGGCCGTCCGGCTGATCCCTGGGGTAAGCGGACCAGCTACGAGTGCGGCCTGGACCCCGTCGGCGGGGACTGGGCGCAGATGCAGATCCGCTACTACGTCTACGCGTACCTCTACGTGCTCTTCGCCGTCGAGGCGGTCTTCCTCTTCCCCTGGGCGCTGGTCTTCGACCGCCCCGGCTTCGGCCTGGTCACGGTCGCCGAGATGGGCATCTTCGTGGCCGTGGTGGCGCTCGGCATCCTCTACGCCTGGCGCAAGAACATCCTTCGCTGGACCTGAGCGCCCGGCCTGCGCTCAGGCGAGGCCGCGGCGGGTGAGCGTCGGCGGGCGGTCACCGCGGATCGAGGCGACCATGTCCAGCACCCGGCGCGTGGGGCGGACCTGATGGGCGCGGAAGACCCGGGCGCCGAGCCAGGCCGAGACGGCGGTCGCGGCGAGGGTGCCCTCCAGCCGTTCCGGCACCGGCAGGTCCAGCGTCTCGCCGATGAAGTCCTTGTTCGACAGGGCCACCAGCAGCGGCCAGCCGGTCGCGGTCAGCTCGTCGAGCCGGCGGGTGATCTCCAGCGAGTGCCGGGTGTTCTTGCCGAAGTCGTGCGCCGGGTCGATCAGGATGCCGTCGGGGCGTACCCCCAGGGCCACCGCACGCTCGGCGAGCCCGGTCACCGTCGTGACCACGTCGGCAACCACGTCGTCGAAGGCGGCCCGGTGCGGCCGGGTACGCGGGGCGAGCCCGCCGGCGTGCGAGCAGACCAGCCCGGCCCCGGTCTGCGCGGCGACCCGGGCCAGCGCCGGGTCGGCGCCGGACCAGGTGTCGTTGAGCAGGTCGGCGCCGGCCGCCACCGCCTCCACCGCGACCTCGGCCCGCCAGGTGTCGATCGAGATCACCACGTCGGGGAAGGCGGCCCGGACGGCGGCGATGGTGTCCACCGTCCGCCGGATCTCCTCGGCGACGTCGACCTCGTCGCCCGGCCCGGCCTTCACCCCGCCGATGTCGATGATCTCCGCGCCCTCGGTCACCGCGAGCTCCACCGCGCGCAGCGCGCTGTCCTGGGCGAAGGTCGCGCCCCGGTCGAAGAACGAGTCCGGTGTGCGGTTGACGATCGCCATCACCACCAGCTCGCCCGGTGCGAACGTCCGCCCACCGAGCCGCAGCGCCCCGGCCATCCCGCCTCCCGCCCGTCGCCGGCCGGGTCGCCCGGCCGCTGACGACGCTATCCGGTCGGCCGGCACCCCGCCGGGCCGGGACGTCACCAGCGGATCCGCACCCTGCGGTGGGTTGGGGTCGCTCGGGGGGTGGTCGCCGTGCCACGATCTGTCCATGGGTCAGGTTCTGCTCGTACTGGTCATCGCGTTGACCGTGGCGGCGGTGGTGTTCGGGGTGACGGTGCTGGTCTCCGGCCGGGACGCCGGCTTGGCGCCGGCCGAGCCGGACGGCCGGGCCGTGCCGCTGCCGGGCAGCCGGCCGCTGCGCGAGACGGACGTCGGCGCGGTCCGCTTCGACACCGCGCTGCGGGGCTACCGGATGGCCCAGGTCGACCAGGCGATGCGCCGGGCCGCCTACGACATCGGCTACAAGGCCGAGCTGATCGGCGTGCTGGAGGCGGAGGTCGCGGCGCTGCGCGAGGGCCGCCTGGCGGACGCCGACGCGCTGCGCCGGGCCCGCGAGGAGGCGGCCGGTGAGGCCCCGGCCACCGACGCCACCCCCGGATACGCCGCCGCGAGCCCGGCGGACGCCTCGACCGACGCGCCGCGTGACGTCGAGCCGAGCGCGGCGGACCCGGACGGCATCCGGCCGCTCGCCGCCGACCTGCCGGCGGCCGACGACGCCGACGCGCCGGCCCTGCGGACCGCCGTCGACGCCGGAGCGCCGTCCGAGGCGGCCGCCGACGCCGCAGCCGCCCTGCGCACCGGGGCCGTGGGCACCGACACCCGCTCCGCCGACGGGGACGGGGACGGAGACCCGACCGGCGGGTCGCCCGCCGACCGGGTCCGCTCGGAGACGCGGTGACCGGGCCGGACGGCGCGGACAGTCTGCGGGAGGCGGCGCAGCCCGGCGCCGGCGAGTTCACCGCCACCGTGATCGTGGACGCCCCCGCTGGCCGGGTCTTCGCCGCGCTCACCGACTGGGAGCGGCAGTCCGACTGGATCCCGTTCACCACGGTCCGCGTCGTCGAGGGCGACGGCGGGGAGGGCACCCTGGTCGAGGCGGTCACCGCGCTCGGGCCGGCCGTGCTGCGCGACCACATGCGGGTGGTCCGGGTGGACGCGCCCTACGAGGTCGGCGTCGTGCACTGCGGCAAGCTGCTGCGCGGCCCCGGCGTGCTGCGCTGCACCCCGCTGGCCCGCGACCGCACCCAGGTGGTCTGGCACGAGTGGTTCCACCTGCCCGGCGGGCCGGCCGGCCGGATGGCGTGGCCGCTGCTCTGGCCGGGTTCCAAGGCGAGCCTGACCCTGGCGCTGAAGCGGTTCGCCCGGCTGGTCGAGCAGGGCCGGCTGCCCTGACCCCAACCGGCGCTGTCGGGGCCAGGCCCTAGCGTGTACGCCGTGACTGACCTGGTGACCGGCCCCGACGGGCTGACCCGCTGCGCCTGGGGGTCGAGCACCCCGGACTACGCCGTCTACCACGACACCGAGTGGGGCCGGCCGCTGCGCGGCGACGACGCCCTCTACGAGCGGCTGACGCTGGAGGCGTTCCAGTCCGGCCTGTCCTGGCTGACCATCCTGCGCAAGCGGCCGGCGTTCCGGCTGGCCTTCGACGAGTTCCGCATCGAGCGGGTCGCCGGTTACGGCGAGGCCGACGTGGCCCGGCTGCTCGCCGACGCGGGGATCGTCCGCAACCGCGCCAAGATCGAGGCGGCGATCGCCAACGCGCGGGCCGCCCTGGAGCTGCCCGACGGCCTCTCCGCGCTGCTCTGGTCGTACGCGCCGCCGCCCCGGGACACCCGGCCGGAGTCGTTCGCCCAGGTGCCCGCCCTGACGCCGGAGTCCACCGCGATGGCCAAGGCCCTCAAGAAGAGCGGCTTCCGCTTCGTCGGCCCCACCACCGCGTACGCGCTGATGCAGGCCACCGGCATGGTCGACGACCACCTGACCGGCTGCCACGTGGTCGCCGCCGGGGCGGCCCGTGATGGGATGGGGGCATGACCGCAACCGACCACCGCGCCAGCGCGACGACCGACATCGACGGGCCGGCTGAGGGCGCCTGGGCGGTGCTCCTGCCGGCCGGTCGGCACGACGCCGAACGCCTCGTCCACCACGACACCCTGGAGCTGCCGGCCGTGGCCGGAGAGTCCCGCCCGCGCCCCGGCGACCCGGTGGCGGTGCTGGTGGACGAGCCGCCCCGGCTGGTGGCCCTGGGCCGGGTCGCCCGCGCGGGGGAGGGCGCGCTGGTGGTGACGTACACCCGGCGGGCCTTCGACGAGCCGGTGCCGGCCGACCAGGTGCCGATCGCCGGGCCGGTCACCCCGCTGGCGGCCGGGGTCTACCGCGAGCTGGTCGACCGGCTCGGTCCGCCGCCGCTGCGCCGCACCTGGCTGGTCAGCCTGGACCTGCCGATCGAGGCGGACTCCCGGGCCGAGGCGGTCCGGCTCTTCTGGTCGTACGTGCAGGAGCTGGGCCCGGCCGAGCTGCCCGCGTTCGTCTCACCCTCCGGCGACGAGCTGGCCATGCAGGCGTTCGTGCTGGGCGCCGAGGCCAACCAGGACCCGGAGGAGGACGACTGACCCCCTCCGGGTGAGCGCCGGCCGGCCGGCGGGCGGTGGCGCCGTCAGTGCCCCTCGAAGGTCGGCTTGCGCTTCTCGACGAAGGCCATCGTGGCGGCCCGGTGGTCGGTGGTGGCCCCGCAGATCGCCTGAGCCTGCGCCTCGGCGGCGAGGGCGTCGGCGAGGGTGCCCGCGTCGGCGATGGAGAGCTGGCGCTTGATCGCCCCGTACGCGACGGTCGGGCCGGCGGCGAGCCGGGCGGCCAGCTCGTGCGCGGCCGGCAGCACCTGCTCGTCGTCGTCGACCAGCTTGTTGAGCAGGCCCAGCCGGCAGGCCTCCTCGGCGCCGACCGGCTCGGCGAGCATCAGCAGCTCGACGGCCTTGGCGTGGCCGACCAGCCGGGGCAGCGTCCAGGAGGCCCCGGTGTCGGCGGCCAGCCCCACCCCGGCGAAGGCCATCAGGAATTTCGTCTTCGGGCCGCCGACCCGGAAGTCGGCGAGGAACGCCAGCGAGGCGCCCGCCCCGGCGGCCATCCCGCGCACCGCGGCCACCACCGGCTTGGGCAGGTTCGCCAGCCGGGCGGCGATCGGGTTGTAGTGCGCCCGCACGGTGTCCAGCGGGTTCGCGGTGGCCGACTGGAGGGTCTGCACGTGCTCGCGCAGGTCCTGGCCGGCGCTGAACTGCCCGCCCGCGCCGGCCAGCACCACGGCCCGGCAGGAGCGGTCGGCCTCCAGTTCGGCCAGGGTGTCCCGGAGCGCCTCCTTGAGCGCCACGTCGAGCGAGTTCATCGCCGTGGGGCGGTTCAGCGTCAGGGTGACCACGGCGTCGGTGCGGTCGACGAGCAGCGGCTCGGTCACGTTCTAACGACCCTTCTGTCGGGCGATGCGGTTGCTGGCGTCGAGGCACTGCTCGACGTACCGGTCGGCGGCCGGCCGCAGCCGGGCCGCGTGCCGGTCGAAGAAGCTGGCCGCGGCGGTGCCGGGCCAGCGCTCCGGGAGCAGCGCCGGGGGCAGCTGCGGGTCCCGGAACAGGAAGGTACGCCACGCGTGCACCAGCCGGAACCGGGCCGCGTACGCCTCCTCGTCGCCGCTGCGCACGGTCACCCCGGCCAGCAGCGGCCGTTGCTCGGCGACGAACCGCTCGTACGCGTGCCCGATCTCGGCGAGGTCCCAGGCCCGGCGGACCACCCCCATCGCGCCCGGCGTGCCGGCGGCGTGCGCGGCGGTGAACCGCTCGTAGCGCACCCCCGCCTCCTCCAGGAGCAGGTCAGCGTCCTCGCTCGCCCGGGTGGCCACCCAGGTGTGCTCGTCGAGGGTGCCGTAGCCCAGGAAGCTCAGGTTGGCGGCGAGGCGCTGCCGGTCCCGCCGAGCGGTCGGGGTCTGCAGCACCAGCAGATCGAAGCGGCCGTCCCAGGTGACCCGGCCGGTGCGGTAGATCCTCGCGGCCGCCTCGTCGAGTCGCCGGGCGGCCTTCGGTGTGATCGAATATCCCGGCCCGGTGGCCAGCCGGAGCGGGTCGAGCCAGCCCTGACGGACCATCCGGGAGACCGCGGTGCGCACGGCCGGGGGAGCGATCCCGAGCGGCGCCAGCAGCTTGACCAGGGCGGCGACCGGTGCACGGCCACCCCTCGGCCGGAGGTAGTCGCCGTACAGGTCGAAGAGTGCCGACCGTGCCTGCATGACCGCACATTGTGACAGGCCTTCTCAAGATAAGCTAGATGCTGTTACATCAATGCTGCTTCGGTTTGGGTCCGGCGGTGTTCATCAGGGAAAATCGTTGGTCGACACCCTCGCGTACGTTGCGGGTGGTCGTGACGAAGTGGCTGTGGGGCAACCCACCGACCCTGATACAGGTCTGAGGGGAGACAACATGGCGGCGATGAAGCCGCGGACGGGCGACGGTCCGCTGGAAGTCACCAAGGAGGGCCGGGGCATCGTCATGCGGGTCCCGCTGGAGGGCGGTGGCCGGCTCGTCGTCGAGATGACTCCCGACGAGGCCAACGCGCTCGGTGACGCGCTGAAGGCAGCCGCCGGCTGATCGACCGACAGACCGCGCGGCGACGCGCGGACGGTTCGTCGTATCCCTGAGCCACCGGCCACGCCGGTGGCTCAGGGTCTTCACCTGCCCTACGCGGGGCGGCCAGGCCCCGCACCACGATCCTTTTCGGAGGTACGGTCCAGCGTGCTCGCCATCCGCTTGTCAGCCGGTGCCGACCGGTGCGACACCCTCGTCCTGCCCGTCCGCGCCGCGGCCGCGACCGACGGGGACGGCACCCCGGCGACGCTGGCCCCGACCGGGCCGGCCCTGCCCGACGAGGTGCTGGCGGAGGCGACCGCCCTGCTGCCGGCCGCCCGGCTGACCGGCAAGGCCGGCGAGACGTACGCGCACCTGCGCCCGTCCCGCACGCCTGCCCGGCTGCTGCTGCTCGGCGTCGGCGACGGCGCCGACCGGGCCTGGCGGGCCGCCGGAGCCGCGCTGAGCCGGGCCGGCAAGGATGAGACACACATCACTTTTTCGGTGCCGCGCGGCACCGGGCCGGAGGCCGTCCGCGCCCTCGTGGAGGGGCTGCTGCTCGCCTCCTACCGGTTCCGGATGACCGAGGCCGGCGAGTCACCGGCGCTGACCGGGGTGGACCTGCTGGTCGACGACCCGGACCCGTACCGCGACGCGGTCGAGGCGGCGGTGACCACCGCCCGGATGACCCGGCTCGCCCGGGACCTCACCAACACCCCGTCGTCGGTGAAGAACCCGCAGTGGTTCGTCGCGCAGGTCGAGGCCGCGACGGCCGACCAGCCCGACCTGCACCTGCGGGTACGCGGTCCGGAGGAGCTGGCGGCCGAGGGCTTCGGCGGCATCCTCGCCGTCGGCGGCGGCTCGGCCAGCACCCCCCGCCTGGTCGAGCTGGACTGGCGGCCCGCCGACGCCCGCACCCACGTGGTGCTCGTCGGCAAGGGGATCACCTTCGACACCGGCGGCATCTCGATCAAGCCGGTGCCGGCGATGAAGCTGATGCGCAAGGACATGGCCGGCGCCGCCGCCGTGGTCGCGGCGACGCTCGGCGCGGCGGCGCTGCGGCTCCCGGTGCGGATCACCACGCTCGCCCCGCTGGCCGAGAACATGGTCAGCGGGTCGGCGTTCCGCCCCGGCGACATCGTCCGCCACTACGGCGGCCTGACCAGCGAGACCACCAACTCCGACGCCGAGGGCCGGCTGGTCCTCGCCGACGCCCTGGCGTACGCCGTCCGGGAGCTCCAGCCGGACCTGCTGATCGACCTGGCCACCCTGACCGGGGCCAACGCGGTCGCGCTCGGCAAGCGCACCGGCGCCCTCTACAGCGAGAACGACCAGCTCGCCGCCGACGTGCTGGCCGCCGTGGACGCCGCCGGCGAGGCCGCCTGGCGGATGCCGCTGCCCGCCGACTACGTCGAGCTCCTCGGCAGCGACCTGGCGGACCTGCACAGCTCGCCCGACGCGGGCGCCGGCTCGGTGACCGCCGCGCTCTACCTGCGCGAGTTCACCGGCGAGCTGCGCGACCGCTGGCTGCACATCGACATGTCCGCGCCGTCCTGGGCCGACGGCGACGACGCCGAGCTGACCCGGGGCGCGACCGGCTGGGGCGTACGCGGGCTGCTGCGCTGGCTGGCGACGCTCGACTGAACCGGCGGTCCCGCCCGGCACCCGGCGGACGCCGGGCCGGGCGGTCAGGGTCGGGTCAGCACTTCACGGCGGCGAGCAGGCCGTGCCCGACCGGCAGCAGCGCCGGGATCCAGTGCTCCGACTCCCGCAGCGCCTTGATCGTCTCGCGGACGGTCACCGTCTCCGCGTCCCGCGCCGTCGGGTCGCCGATCCGCCCGCTGGCCAGCGTGCCGTTGAGGGCCAGCACCCCGCCGGGTCGCAGCAGCCGCAGCGCGGCGTCCGAGTACGCCGCGAAGCCGGTCGCCTCGGCGTCGACGAAGACCAGGTCGTACGCGCCGTCGGCGAGCCGGGGCAGCACGTCCAGCGCCCGGCCGGTGATGATCCGGGTACGCCCGGACGGAAAGCCGGCCTCGACGAAGATCCGCCGGGCGATCCGCTGGTGCTCGACCTCCAGGTCGATGGTGGTGAGCACGCCGTCGGCCCGCATCCCGCGCAGCAGCCAGACGCCGCTGACCCCGGTGCCGGTGCCGATCTCCACCACCGCGCGGGCGTTGCCGGCGGCGGCGAGCAGGCGCAGCGCCGCCCCGGCCCCGGGCGTCACCGCGTCGAGGCCGACCTCCAGGGCGAGGCTGCGGGCGGTCCGCAGCACGAGGTCCTCGCCGACGTACGACTCGGCGAACTGCAGCGCCTGCGCCGTCGGAGTGCCGGAATTGGCGACCGTGGCGATGGGACACCTCCGGGCGGCGGGAGTGGTGCGGGGGGCGGGTTGGCGGTATGAGCCTAGAGGCGAGCCTTCCGCCGCGCAGCCGCGCCGTCCGCCGTTGACGATCACGCCCGGCAGAAGCTCATGCCATCCGGCTCATCCGTGCAATCCTGGAAGCGGCATCCCGCGTTTCGCGACGGCGGCCGCACCACGCGGCACGGGGGATCCGGGGACGGACTGGGAGGCACCGACGTGACCGACGGCTGGGACTGGCGCCAGCCCGGTGGGACTCCGGCATCGGCGGGACCGCCGGGCGGGGCGACGCCGGTGGGCCCCCCGACGGCGCCGCAGAGCGCCCCGGGCGGCACGACTTCACCCTGGTGGTCCGACGCGCTCGCCGACCCGTGGCGGGACCCGTACGCGCCGGCCGCCGTGGTGGTCCCGGGCGCCCCCGCCCCCGGGTCCACGCCGGAGCCGGTGAGCGACCCGGACGCCCCGGGTCGGCCGAAGCTGCGTCAGCTGCTGCTTGTCCCGCTGATCACCGCACTGCTCGCCGGGTCCCTCGGCGGGGCCCTGGGGTACGCCTTCGCGGTCCGCGGCGGGGCCGGGGGTCCGGTGGCGCTCGGCGCCCGACCCGCCGAGGCGCCCGGCCTGGCCCAGCGTCGCCCGGAGTCGCTGGCCGGGGTCGCCGAGAAGGTCCTGCCCAGCGTGGTGACCGTACGGGTGGCGAGCCTGGGCGGGGTCAGCGAAGGCTCGGGCTTCATCGTCAGCGCCGACGGGCACGTGATCACCAACGACCACGTGGTCTCCGGCAACGCCGGCCGCGCCTCGGTGATCTTCAACGACGGCAGCACCGCGCCGGCCACCGTCGTCGGCCAGGACCCCGAGTCGGACATCGCGGTGATCAAGGTCAGCCGTACCGGGCTGCGGCCGGTGGAGTTCGGCGACTCCGACGCGCTGGCGGTGGGCGACCCCGTGCTCGCCATCGGCTCGCCGCTCTCGCTGGCCAACACCGTCACCGCGGGCATCGTCAGCGCCCTGGACCGCACCATGCAGGCCGGCGAGCCCGGCGGCCCGGTGCGCTACTACGCGGCGATCCAGACCGACGCGGCGGTCAACCACGGCAACTCCGGCGGCCCGCTGGTCGACACCGCCGGCCGGGTGATCGGGGTCAACTCCACGATCAAGTCGCTGGTCGCCGAGGGGCAGGAGGCGGGCAACATCGGCCTCGCCTTCGCCATCCCGATCAACCAGGCCAAGCGGATCACCCAGGACATCATCGGCACCGGCAAGGCCCGCCGTACGGTGATCGGCGCGCAGGTGGGCGGCGCCGGCACGGCCACCGGCGGGGCCGGCGTACGGCTGGCGGCCGTGGAGCCGTCCGGCCCGGCGGCCGGCGCGGGCCTCAAGGCCGGCGACGTGATCCTCAAGCTGAACGGCCGGCCGATGACCGAGCCGACCGACCTGATCGCGCTGGTGCGCAAGTTCGCCCCGGGATCCGTGGTGACCGTGGAGTACCGGCGGGGGTCGTCCCGGCAGAACACCTCGGTGACGCTCGCCGCAGACGCGAAGTGAGGACCGGTCACCCCCTCCCGGGCCGGCGCCAGACGTGCGTAGTCTTGCTCTGACGCCGACGAGGAGGCCCAGCAGTGCTCGACAACCTGAACTGGTGGGAGATCGGTGCGCTGCTGCTCCTGGCGCTGCTGATCTTCGGTGACCGGCTGCCCAACGTCATCAACGACGGCCTGCGGATGGTCCGCAACCTGCGCGGCATGGCCCGCAACGCGACCGGCGACCTGAGCCGTGAACTGGGCACCGACATCCAGCTGGAGGACCTGCACCCGAAGGCGTTCATCCGCAAGCACCTGCTCAGCGAAGAGGACGAGCAGGCGATCCGGAAGCCGTTGCAGGGCGTCTACGACAACCTGCGGTCGGACGTGACCGGCGTGCACAACGAGCTCAAGGACGTGGCCGACGCCGCCGACCTGCGCGGCAAGGGCGGCCGTCCGGCCACCGCCACCGGCAGCGCCCCCGCCCCGGCCCCCCGCCCCAGCTACGACGACGCCACCTGACGCGTCCCCCCGGCCCGCTTCGCGGGCGGCCTGCCTGAGCGCGCGCACTTCCAAAGAAAGAGTGGCCTTCCGGACGCGGAAGGCCACTCTTTCTTTTGCGGATCTTCGGGTGCCCCGAGGGGGTGGGGCGGGCCGGGTCAGCGGCCGGCGGGCTTGAGGCCGAGGGGCTTGCCGAGGAGGGACTCGCGGCGGACGGCGAGGCGGTCGGCGACCTGGGACAGCGCCTTCGAGGCCGGGGCGTCCGGCTCGGCCAGCACGATCGGGTTGCCGGCGTCGCCGCCCTCGCGGACCCGGGTGTCGAGCGGGATCTGACCCAGCAGCGGCACCTGCGCGCCGATCGTCCGGCTCAGCGAATCGGCCACGGCCTGACCGCCGCCGGAGCCGAAGACCTCCATCCGCGAGCCGTCCGGCAGCTCCAGCCAGGCCATGTTCTCGATGACGCCGACCACCCGCTGGTGGGTCTGCAGGGCGATCGCGCCGGCCCGCTCGGCGACCTCCGCGGCCGCGGCCTGCGGGGTGGTCACCACGAGGATCTCGGCGTTGGGCAGCAGCTGGGCCACCGAGATGGCGATGTCGCCGGTGCCCGGCGGGAGGTCCAGCAGGAGGACGTCCAGGTCGCCCCAGTAGACGTCGCCGAGGAACTGCTGCAACGCCCGGTGCAGCATCGGGCCGCGCCACACCACGGCGGCGTTGCCCGGGGTGAACATGCCGATCGAGATCACCTTCACGCCGTGCGCCTGCGGCGGCATGATCATGTCCTCGACCCGGGTCGGGCGGCCGTCCGCGCCGAGCATCCGGGGCACCGAGTGGCCGTAGATGTCGGCGTCGACCACGCCGACCGAGAGGCCCCGGGCGGCCAGCGCGGCGGCCAGGTTGACCGTCACGCTGGACTTGCCGACGCCGCCCTTGCCGCTGGCCACCGCGTACACCCGGGTGCGGGAGCCGGGCTGGGCGAACGGGATCACCGGCTCGTTGCTGTCGGCGCCGCCGCGCAGCTTCGCCTGGAGCTCCTGGCGCTGCTCGGGGCTCATCACGCCGAACTCGATCTCGACACCCGCCACGCCGGGGACGGCCCCCACGGCGGCGGTGATGTCGCTGCGCAGCTTGTCCTTGAGCGGGCAGCCGGCGACGGTGAGCAGCAGCTCGACGCGTACGACGCCGTCGTCGCCGACCACGGCGGAGCGGACCATGCCGAGGTCCGTGATCGGGCGGCGGATCTCCGGGTCGTTGACGGTGGCCAGGGCGGCCTGGATCGCGTCGGAGATGGTGCTGACGGGAGCTGACATGCCCGCAATGCTACGTCGGGGGTGATCCGTCGCCGCCGCCAGCGGGGCCGGTGTGAGCGAATCGATGGGGCCGGGCCGGCGCGCCGGTCAGCCCTCCGGGCGGCCGTCGCGGGTGTAGTCGCCGTCCAGGTCGTCGCGGGGCTCGTCGAGGCCCTCGCCACCGCGCCGGACGGCCCGCTCCTGCTGCCGGCGTTCCAGCTTCTGCCGGCGCTGGGCCGCCTCGTCCATCTCCTCGGCGAGCCGGGCCAGCTCGGAGCGGAGGAAGTCCCGGGTGGCCACCTCGCCCATGGCGATCCGCAGCGCGGCGATCTCCCGGGCCAGGTACTCCGTGTCGGCCTTCTGCAAGGTTGCCCGCCGCCGGTCCTCCTCCAGCGCCACCCGGTCCCGGTCGGCCTGCCGGTTCTGCGCGAGCAGGATCAGCGGGGCCGCGTACGAGGCCTGCAACGACAGGATCAGGGTCAGGAACGTGAAGGTGTACGGGTCGAAGCGCAGATGCGCCGGGGCGAGGGTGTTCCAGGCGAACCAGAGCGCGATGACCACCGTCATGTAGACGATGAAGTTCGCCGTGCCCATGCCCCGGGCGATCCCCTCGGACCACCGGCCGAAGGCCTCCGGGTCGAACCGGGGCAGCTTGACGCCCCGGGGCTCGCGCGGCTGGTCCAGCCGCTCGGCCCGTCGCGACTCAGACATCGGCGTCGTCCGGCGGCAGGTCGGCGGTGGGGCCCGGGGCCGGTGCGGCGTCCCGGTCCCGCCAGTCGGGCGGCAGCGACTGGTCGAGCACGTCGTCGACGGTGACCGCGCCGACCAGTCGGTTGCTGCGGTCCACCACCGGCATCGCCACCAGGTCGTAGGTGGCCATCCGGCGGGTGATCTCCGGCAGCGGGGTGGTCGGCCGCAGCGGGTCGATGTCGTTGACCACCACTCCGCCGAGCAGGTCGGCCGGCGGCTCCCGGAGCAGCCGCTGGAAGTGCACCATGCCCAGGTAGCGGCCGGTCGGCGTGGTCATCGGCGCGCGGGTCACGAAGACCTGGGCCGCGACGGCCGGGGAGAGCTGCTCCTCCCGGATGCGGGCGAGCGCCTCGGCGACGGTGGCGTCCGGCGGCAGGATCACCGGCTCGGAGGTCATCACGCTGCCGGCCGTGCCGGAGGCGTAGCGCAGCAGCTGGCGGACCGGGTCGGCCTCGCCCGGCTCCATCAGGTCCAGCAGCACGTCCTGCTCCGGCGGGGGCAGCTCGTTGAGCAGGTCGGCGGCGTCGTCCGGGTCCATCTCCTCCAGCACGTCGGCGGCGCGTTCCCGGTCCAGCGCGGCGAGGATCTCCACCTGGTCGTGCTCGGGCAGCTCGCTGAGCACGTCGGCGAGGCGCTCGTCGTCCAGCGCCGCGGCGACCTCGTTGCGCCGCGCGTCGGGCAGGTCCTGCAGGGCGTTGGCCAGGTCGGCGGGGCGCATGTCCTCCAGCACGGCGAGCAGGTTGGCCGTACCCCGGTTGTCGGCGAGCCCGCTCAGCCCACGGACCCGGTCCCACTCGACCTGGTGCAGGTGGCCGCGGCGGGTGAGCCGCCCGGTCTGCTCCCGGACGGCGACCCGGGACAGCGACCACTCGCCACCCCGGCTGCACTCCATCGCCACGTCGACCACCGCGCCCGGCTGGCCGCCCGGTTCGAGCTGGACCCGCCGGTCCAGCAGCTCCTGGAGCACCAGCAGCTCGTTGGGACGTTTCTCGAAGCGGCGCAGGTTGAGGGTGCCGCTGCCGAGCACGACCGCGTCCGCGTCGATGGCGGTGATCCGGTTGATGGACAGGAAGATCCGCCGGCGCATCGGCATCTCGGCGACCAGGCCCACCACCTCGGGCGGCCGCTGGGTCGGCCTGATCCGCGCCACCGCGTCGCGCACCCGACCCACCTGGTCGCCGTTCGGGTCGAAGACGGCGACTCCGGCGAGTCGGGCGATGTAGACCCGGTTCGGCGTGCTCACGGGCACCAGCCTAAGCGCCTAGTGTTTATCAACATGTCGACCTTGGCCTACGAGATCGTGGACGTCTTCACCGACCGCCCGTTCGCCGGCAACCCGCTGGCCGTGGTGTTCGGCGCCGAAGGGCTGGCCACCGAACAGATGCAGGCGCTCGCGCTGGAGTTCAACCTCTCGGAGACGGTGTTCGTGCTGCCGCCGACGCAGGTCGGGGCCACCTACCGGGCCCGGATCTTCACCCCGGTCGAGGAGCTGCCCTTCGCCGGGCACCCGAGCGTCGGCGCGGCGGTCACCGCCAGCCGCCGCGGGATGTTCGGTGTGGGCAGTATCACCCAGGAGTGTGGTGCCGGGGTGCTGCCCATCGAGGTCGGCGACACCGGGGCCACCCTGACCGGTGGCACCCCGACCCTCGGGCCGGAGCTGGACCCCGAGCCGCTGCTGGAGATGGCCGGCCTCACCGCCGACGACCACGCCGGCCCGGCGCCCCGGGTGGCCGGCTGCGGGCTGGAGTTCCCCTACCTGCCGGTCCGCCCGGACGCGGTGGCCCGCGCCAAGGTCAACGCGGCGGCGGCGGAGCGGTACGGCGTGGAGCATGTCAGCGTCTTCTCCTGGGACGCCGACACGCAAACCGCGCACGCCCGCGTCTTCGTGCCCGGCCTCGGCGTGCCGGAGGACCCGGCCACCGGCTCGGCCGCCCTGGGCCTCGGCGTCTGGCTGGTCGCCAGCGGCCTGCTCCCCGGCGAGGGGCGCTCCACGTACGCCGTCCGCCAGGGCATCGAGATCCACCGCCCGTCGGCGCTGGCCTGCACGGTGACCGCCGCCGACGGGACGGCGGTCGGCGCGACCGTCGCGGGTCAGGTGATGGCGGTGGCCCGGGGCGAGATCCTGGTTCCGCCGTTCGTCGGCTGACGCGGAGCCGGTGACCGCACGCCCCACGTACGAGAGGATGCCGGTGTGACGGACGAGGTGGACGCCCCCCAGTCGACGCCGCTGGTCGACGAGGCGATGAAGAAGGCCGCCGTGGCCTGGGTGAGCGTCGGCGACGGCCCGGCGCTGGCCCTGTGGTGCGTACCGCTGGAGGGGTCGCTCTTCGTGGTCAGCGGGCCGGGCGAGCAGTCCGCGCCCGGGCTGGCCGAGGCGGCCGAGGCGCGGGTGACCCTGCGCGGCGACCACGGCGGGCGGATCGTGACCTGGCCGGCCCGGGTGACCCGGCTGACGCCGGGCACCGAGGCGTGGGAGACCTCCGCCCCGCTGGTGGCGGCGAAGCGGCTGAACGCCTCGGGCCCGACCGCCGACCTGGTGGCCCGCTGGGCGGCCGACGGCTGCGCGCTGACCCGGCTCGTCCCGGCGGGCACGCCGGACGCCGGTGCGGACCTGCCGACCGGGTCGCTGAACGAGGCGCCGCGCGACACTCCCGCCGTACGGGCCACCCGCAAGCCGTTCCGCCTGCACAAGGTCCGCCGCCGGTGAGCCGGGCCGACGGCCGGGTCAGCAGCCCACCGGCACCCCGTCGATCAGTTCGACCACCTCGCTGAGCGATCCGACGACCGGGCCGTCCCAGTCCGGCTCGGCGTCGAAGACCAGGTGACCGGCCAGGTCGGGGGCGGCCAGCCGCACGGCGGTCATCCCGGCCCGCTGCGCGCCGGTCAGCTCCCGGCTGCCGCCGTCGCCGACGTAGAGGCAGTCCGCGGGCCGCACGTCCAGCAGCCGACAGGCCGCCAGGTAGAGCGCCCGGTCCGGCTTGCACCGGCCGACGTGGACGGAGAAGACCTGCGCGTCGAGCAGCGGGGCGACCGCCAGCTGCGGCAGGAACGCGGGCAGTTCGTGGGTGCAGTCGCTGACCACGCCGGTACGCACGCCCCGTTCCCGCAATGCGGCGAGGGCGGGCACGGCGTCCTCGCGCAGCCGGGTGTCGGCGCGTACCGCCCGGTGCCGGGAGGCCACCGCCGCCCGGACGGCCGCGTCGGAGGGGTGTACGCCGGCCTGCGCGCAGACCCAGCGCAGGGTCGCCTCGGCGTTGCCGTGCCGGCCGCTGGCCCGCTGGTAGAAGGTGCGGTCGAGCACCTCGGCGAGCGTGTCGACGGGGCAGCCGAGCAGCTCGGCGGTGGTCTCGTGGGCCGAGCCGCGCTGGACGCAGCAGGTCAGGGTGCCGAAGAAGTCGAACAGCACCGTGCGGTACCTGGGCATGGAAGAGCGCCTCCGGACGTCGAGGGATCGTCGGCGCGGACGGGCATGATCGTAACGAAGCGTTGACGTTCCGTGCTGTCGGGTGTTGTGTGAGTATTGCTCTCCGTGTCTCCCAGCCCGCACCGCCGGACGGTGGACCCGCTGACCGTCGGCGTCCTCGCGCTCGCCGTCGCCGCCGTCTCCTCCTCCGCCCCGCTGATCGCCTTCGCCGCTGCCCCGGCGCTGGCCGTCGCGTTCTGGCGCAACCTGCTCTCGGTCGCGGTGCTCGGCCCGTTCTCGCTGGCCCGCCGCCGGGCCGAGTTCCGCGCGCTGACCGTCGGGGCGGGCCGGCGGGAGGGCTGGTACTGCGTGCTCTCCGGCGTGGCGCTGGCCGCCCACTTCGCCACCTGGATGCCGAGCGCACAGCTCACCTCGGTCGCCGCGGCCACCGCGCTGGGCGCCACCCAGCCGGTCTGGCAGGGACTGATCGCCCGCTGGCAGGGCCGGCACCTCCCGTACGCCGTCTGGGCCGGCATCGCGGTGGCCGTGACCGGCGCGGTGCTCGCCACCGGCGCGGACGTCGCCGTCTCCGGGCGGGCCTTCGCCGGGGACCTGCTGGCGATCACCGGCGGAATGTTCGCCGCCGTCTACACCGCGTTCGGGGAGCGTGCCCGGGCCACCATCAGCACCGCCACCTACACCACCATCTGCTACGGGGTGTGCGCGCTGATCCTGCTGGTGGTGTGCCTGGTCGGCGGGGTGCCCCTGCGGGGGTTCGACTCCGCCACCTGGCTGGCGATCCTGGGCCTGGTCGTCGGCGCCCAGCTGCTCGGGCACTCGATGTTCAACTACGCCCTGCGCCGCGTCTCGGCCACCACGGTCAGCGTGCTGGTCCTGCTCGAGGCGCCCGGCGCCGCCCTGATCGGCTGGGTCTGGCTCGGCCAGCTGCCCCGCCCGCTCGCCCTACCGGGCCTGGCCCTGCTGCTGGCCGGGGTGGCCGTCGTGGTGCTCGGCGGCGCCCGCGCCGGCCGCCGCCCCGCACCGGCCCCGGTCCCCGCCGACGCCGCCCCGCCGGCCAGCTGACCGCCCGACGCCGACGCGACCCGCCGGCAGGCTGCCCCCGCCCGGTCGGTACTTCGCGGGAGTACGCCGATTCCGCCGCCACGACCGCCGCTCGCGCGTGAGAGTGCGGAGGGGGTGGTGGCGGTGGCGGGGCGAGCGGGCGACGGGGACGAGGCCGACAGCGGCACCGTCGTCACCCCGTCGGCCGAGTTCCCGCCGCTCGCCCCGGAGGAGCTGGGCACCCTGCGCCGGATCGGGGACCGGTGGCGCGCCGACCACCCCGGCGAGCTTCCGATCGACCCGACCCTCGGCCGGCACGGCGGGCGCCCCACCCCGACCCGCTTCGGCCGGCTCGCTCCCATCGCCATGTTCCGCCGGGAGGAGCCGGACGAACTCGTCGCCACCGAACCGGCGAACCTGCCCGGCTCCCGGCTCGGCCGGGCGCTGGCCCGGGTGCACCGCGCCGTCCTCGGCCCGCCGCTGACCAGCGCGGCGGTGCTCTACGAGCGGATGCGCAAGCTGGTGGCGCTGCCGGTGCTCTCCTCCGACCTGCTCAGTTCGGTGGCGTACGGCCCGGAGGCGATGCTGGCCGTGCTGCTGCTGGCCGGCAGCGGGGCGTTGGGACTCTCCCTGCCGCTGGCCGCCGTCCTGGTCGTGCTCATGATCGCCGTCGGGGTCTCCTACCGGCAGACCATCCTCGCCTACCCGCACGGCGCGGGGTCGTACATCGTCGCCGGGGACAACCTGGGCACCATGGCGGGCCTGACCGCCGCGGCCGGGCTGATCCTCGACTACGTGCTGACCGTGGCGGTGTCGGTGGCCGCCGGGGTGCACGCGGTCACCTCGGCGCTGCCCGGCCTGGCCCCGTTCGCCGCCCCGCTCGGGGTGCTGGTGATCGCGGTGCTGCTCGCCACCAACCTGCGCGGAGTCCGTACCGCCGGGAACATCTTCGTGCTCCCCACGTACGCCTTCGTGGTCGCCCTGCTGGCGCTGCTGGCGGTCGGCTACCTGCGGGTGGCCGGGCGCGGCTTCACGCCGGTGCCGCCGCCGGCGGTGCCCGTGGCCGAGGGGCTCGGCCTGCTGCTGGTGCTGCGGGCCTTCGCCTCGGGCGCGGTGTCGATGACCGGCATCGAGGCGGTGTCCAACGCGGTCCCGGCGTTCCGCCCGCCCGAGTGGCGCAACGCGCGCACCACGCTGGGCTGGATGGTGGCGATGCTGGTGCTGCTCTTCGCCGGCCTCACCCTGCTGATCCACCTGGACGGCCTGGTCCCGACGACCGGGCAGACCCTGCTCTCCCAGCTGGCCCGGGTCACCTTCCCGACCGGCCCCTGGTACGGCCTGATCCAGGCCGCCACCGCGCTGATCCTGCTGCTGGCGGCGAACACCGCCTTCAACGGCTTCCCCCGGCTGCTCTTCTTCATGGCCCGGGCCGGCCACGCGCCGCGCCGCTTCCTGCACATGGGGGACCGGCTGGCGTTCAGCGACGGCCTCGTCGCGCTCGCCGGGACCGCCGCGCTGGTCTTCGTCGCCTTCGGCGGGTACACCGAGGCGCTGATCCCGCTCTACGCGGTCGGCGTGTTCCTCGCCTTCACCCTCTCCCAGGCCGGGATGGTGGTGCACTGGCGCCGCCGGCGGGGATCCGGTTGGCGGCGACGGCTGGCGATCAACGCGGTCGGCGCGACGCTCTCCGGGCTGGTGCTGGTCACCGCGGCGGTCGCCAAGTTCACCGAGGGCGCCTGGGTGGTGGTGGTCGCCGTGCCGCTGCTGGTGCTGATCGCCCACCGCGTGCAGCGGCACTACCGGACCCTGCACACCGCGCTGGCCCTGCACCCGCCGGTCGCGCCGTCCGCGCCCGGCCCCGCCGAGGGCGAGGAGCTGCCCCAGCAGGTACGCCACCTGGTGGTGGTCCCGGTGGCCCGGCTCAACCGGGCCTCGCTGCGCGCCCTGGCGTACGCGGTGTCGCTGGGCCAGCCGACGCTGGCGGTGCACATCGCGCCGGAGGAGGCGGAGGCGGACCGGTTCCGCGAGCAGTGGTGCGCCTGGGGGGACCACGTGCGGTTGGAGACCATCGTGTCGCCGTACCGGGCGGTGATCGGGCCGCTGGCGCACTACCTGGAGGCGCTGCACGACACCGGGCCGGAGCTGGTGCTGACCGTCATCGTGCCGGAGGTGGTGCTGCGCCGGAGCTGGCACCGGGCGCTGCACAGCCGTACCGAGCAGCGGCTGCGCCGGGCGTTGCGGGCGCTGCCGGGGGTGGTGGTGACCAGCGTGCCGGTGCACCTGGCGGAGTGAGGCCGACGTCGGCCCGCAGCCGGCGGCCCAGTCAGACTCCGATCACGCGTCGATGCCGACGGCCTGGGCGCTGGCCGTCCAGAGCCGGGCGGCGAGCTGCGGGTCGGCCGCCTTGCGCAGCGGCCGGCGCAGCCGCCGGTCGGCGTAGTAGGCGCCGTGGACCAGCCGGGACTGATCCTGGTTGGCCAGCCAGACCAGCGTCTCCGCGCCCTTCTCCGGGCTGCGGAACGGCATGATCCGCATGCCGAGGGCGACCAGCCGGCTGTCCGCCCCGAACCGGGTCCGCACCACGCCGGGGTGGAAGCAGTACGACGGGACGTCCGGCCAGCGCCGCGCCGCCTCCGCGGTGAACAGGATGTTCGCCTGCTTGCTGGTGCCGTACGCGCGCACCGGCCGGTACGGGCGCAGCGTGGCGTTCAGGTCGTCCGGGTCGAGCGCCCCGCTGCGGTGCGCGCCGGAGGCGGTCACCACCATCCGGCCGACGCGGTCCCGCAACAGGTTGCTCAGCAGGAACGGGGCCAGGTGGTTGGCCTGCATGGAGAGCTCGTAGCCGTCCACGGTGGTGATCGGCGCCAGCACGATCGCCCCGGCGTTGTTGGCCAGCACGTCGATCCGGTCGTACGCCGCCCGCAGCCGCTCGGCGAGCCCGCGTACGTCGTCGAGCACCGCGAAGTCGGCGCGGAACAGCTCGGGGCGCTCGCCGCTGGCCTCGCGTACCCGGTCGCCGGCGGCCTGGAGTCGGGCCGGGTCGCGCCCGACCAGCACCACCTGGTCGCCCCGGCGGGCCAGGGCCGTCGCGGCGGCCAGACCGATGCCGGAGCTGGCCCCGGTCACCACCACGGTCCGACGCCCAGTGAGATCTTCCACAGGTCCATTCACCCCGGTCACGGCACGAGGTTACCGTGGCGTCACAACGCCCTTTGGGATCGTTAAGTTCTCGCTTTGTCATCCAGGTGGCGTCGGCGTGCCCGCCGGACGCTGGAAGGAGCGCATCCTATGGCCGCAGTCGGTCGCCCCCGCCGGTCCTGCCTCGCCGTGCCGGGTTCCAGCGTGAAGATGCTCGGCAAGGCCCAGGGCCTCCCCGCCGACCAGGTCTTCCTCGACCTGGAGGACGCGGTCGCCCCGCTGGCCAAGCCGGACGCCCGCAAGAACATCGTCGCCGCGCTCAACGAGGGCGACTGGGCCGGCAAGACCCGGGTGGTCCGGGTGAACGACCTGACCACCCCGTGGACCTACCGGGACGTCATCGAGGTGGTCGAGGGCGCCGGCGCGAACCTCGACTGCATCATGCTGCCGAAGGTGCAGAACGCCGCCCAGGTGCAGTGGCTGGACCTGACGCTGACCCAGATCGAGAAGACCCTCGGCCTGGAGGTCGGCCGGATCGGCATCGAGGCGCAGATCGAGAACGCCGCCGGCCTGGTCAACGTCGACGCGATCGCCGCCGCCTCGCCCCGGGTGGAGACCATCATCTTCGGCCCGGCCGACTTCATGGCCTCGATCAACATGAAGTCGCTGGTGGTCGGCGCGCTGATCCCGGACTACCCGGGCGACCCCTACCACTACATCCTGATGCGGATCCTGATGGCCGCCCGGATGCACGACAAGCAGGCCATCGACGGCCCGTTCCTGCAGATCCGCGACGTCGACGCGTTCCGCGAGGTGGCCAAGCGCTCCGCGGCGCTCGGCTTCGACGGCAAGTGGGTGCTGCACCCCGGCCAGATCGACGCCGCCAACGAGGTCTACCAGCCGGCCCAGGCCGACTACGACCACGCCGAGCTGATCCTCGACGCGTACGAGCACTACACCTCGGAGGCCGGTGGCAAGCTCGGCGCGGTGATGCTCGGCGACGAGATGATCGACGAGGCGTCCCGCAAGATGGCCCTGGTGATCGCCGCCAAGGGGCGCGCGGCCGGGATGACCCGCACCTCCAGCTTCACCCCGCCCTCGGAGTGAACCGCCGGCCGCCCCGGGCGACCGGGGCGGCACGACCGGTCAGGGTCTGGTGGACGCGTCGGCCACCGCCAGCACGATGATCACGACGTAGAACGCGATCAGGAGCGCCAGCAGGCCGGTCAGGATCCAACCGACGATGATGGCCGCCTTGGCCATGCCCTCGCCGCCCTCACCGGTCTGGCGGATCTGCTTCATCGCGACGTGGCCGAGGATCGCGCCGACCGGCGCGGTGATGCAGGACGCGAAGCCGACCAGCGAGAGCACCAGCGCGGCGATCGCCATGCTGTTGGTCTTCGCCACCGGGGGCCCGTACCCCGGGTAGCCGGCCGCCGGGTAGCCGGCCGCCGGGTAGCCGGCCGCCGGATAGCCGGCCGCCGGGTAACCCGCCGCCGCGTACGGGTCGACCGGCCCGGCCTGCGCCGGGATCGCACCGGCGTACGGGTCGGCCGGGGCGTAGGGGTCCTTGCCGGTCGGCTGGGCGGGAATCGGCTGGCCACTGACGGGCGGGGTCGGGTCGGCCGACGGGTCGTGCCAACCGCCGGGCGGTGGGGGATAGGTCATCAGATCTCTCCGTCGCAAGTGGGTGCGCCGTCAGGGTAGTCATGACCGGACAAACCCGAGGTCCCCGTGGTGCCGCGTTGCCCGGGCGGTTCCGAGCGGGCAGGATCTCGCCCATGGTTATCGACGCGCGTGGTGCCGACCGTTCGGGCAGCCGACCCCGGCGGGACGTGAGCCGTCCCGGGCTGGCGCGGCGCGCCCGCGCCGTCGTCGCCGCCGGACCGGACGGCCAGGACGAGCCGGCCCCGGTGGCCGAGCCGGTCACCATGCGGCTGGACGGCCGGGTCGCCCTGGTCACCGGCGCAGGCAGCGCCGACGGCATCGGGTACGCGACCGCCCGCCGGTTGGCCGACCTGGGCGCCCGGGTGGCGATCGTCTCCACCACCCGACGGATTCACGAACGGGCCGGTGAGCTGGGCGTGACCGGGTTCGTCGCCGACCTGACCGACGAGTCGGAGGTCGGCGCGCTCGCCGACGCGGTGGCCGAGCAGCTCGGCGACGTCGAGGTGCTGGTCAACAACGCGGGCCTGGCCAGCAGGGCCAGCCCCGAGGTGCTGCGCCCGGTGGCTCAGCTCAGCTACGACGAGTGGCGGGGCGAGATCGACCGGAACCTGACCACCGCCTTTCTGTGCAGCCGCGCCTTCATCGGCGGGATGGCCGAGCGGGGCTGGGGGCGGATCGTCAACCTGGCGGCCACCGCCGGGCCGGTGAACGCGCTGCCCACCGAGGCGGCGTACGCGGCGGCCAAGGCGGGTGTGGTCGGCCTGACCCGGGCACTGGCGATGGAGATGATCGCCGACGGGGTGACCGTGAACGCGGTGGCCCCGGGCACCATCTACACGGCGGCCTCGACGGTGGCCGAGATCAAGCAGGGGATGGGCACGCCGGTGGGTCGCCCCGGCACCCCTGACGAGGTGGCCGCCGCCATCGCCTTCCTCTGCTCGCCGGCAGCCTCCTACATCACGGGCCAGATGCTGGTCGTGGACGGCGGCAACAGCGTCCGCGAGGCGCAGTTCCGCTGACGGCCGCCGGGCGTCAGTTGTAGGAGCCGTTGCCCTCGGAGTTGGCCCACACGGTGAGGGCGATCCAGCCGCAGCAGGCGAGCAGGCCGATGGCGGTGAAGACGTAGCTGAGGATCAGGCCCCAGGTGGCCAGCTGGTTGCCCTCCTCGCCGGTGCGCCGGATCTGCCGCTTCGCCAGGTGACCCAGGACGATCCCGGCCGGGGCGAACAGGAAGGCGAAGACCAGCGACAGGATCGCCATGGTGTTCGGCCCGCCGTGTCCGCCGCCTCCGGGCGGCGGGCCGTACTGGCCGTACGGGCCCTGCGGCGGGTACGCCGGCTGGTGCGCCCACTGCGGGTGCTCCGGCTGCTGCCCCCACTGCTGCTGGTCCTGCTGGCCCCACTGCGGCTGGTCCGGCTGCTGGCCCCACTGCGGTTGCCCGCCGGACCGGCCCGGCTCGTACGGCGACGGTGGCTGCTCCGGCTCGCCGGGTGGTGGATGACTCACGTCCGTTCGCCTCCTCCGCCGCAGGTCAAGGCCGCTCTCTCTTGCGGACGCTACCCGCAGCGGTGAACCTTTTCACAGCGGTTGTGTGGACTGGTCACCTTGGCCTCAACGGTCCCGGGGCCGATACTGACCGAGCGTTCAGTTACCCATGAGTAATGCGCCGATCCCCCGGAGGCTGAGATGGCCAGACTCGCCCAGACGCCCGGCCTGACCGACGTGCAGCGGTCGATCCTGGAAACCGTCCGGGAGTTCGCCGACAAGGAGATCATCCCGCACGCGCAGCGGCTGGAGCACGCCGACGAGTACCCGACCGACATCCTCGACGGGATGCGCGAGATGGGCCTGTTCGGTCTCACCATCGACGAGGAGTACGGCGGCCTGGGCGAGTCCCTGCTGACCTACGCGCTGGTGGTCGAGCAGCTGTCGCGGGGCTGGATGTCGATCTCCGGCATCGTCAACACCCACTTCATCGTGGCGTACCTGATCTCCCAGCACGGCTCCGCCGAGCAGAAGGCCCGGCTGCTGCCGAAGATGGCCACCGGCGAGGTGCGCGGCGCGTTCTCGATGTCCGAGCCGGAGACCGGCTCCGACGTCTCGGCGATCAAGTCGAAGGCGGTCCGCGACGGCGACAACTACGTCCTCAACGGCCAGAAGATGTGGCTCACCAACGGGGCGTACTCGTCGGTGGTGGCCACCCTGGTCAAGACCGACACCGGCGCCGAGTCGGTCTACGGCAACATGAGCACCTTCCTGCTGGAGAAGGAGCCCGGCTTCGGCGAGACCGCCCCCGGCCTGACCATCCCCGGCAAGATCGACAAGATGGGCTACAAGGGCGTCGAGACCACCGAGATGGTCCTCGACGGCGTCACCGTCCCCGAGTCCGCCATCCTCGGCGGCGGCGACAAGGTCGGCCGCGGCTTCTACCAGATGATGGACGGCATCGAGGTCGGCCGGGTCAACGTCGCCGCCCGCGCCTGCGGCATCTCCATCCGCGCCTTCGAGCTGGCCGTCCAGTACGCCCAGCAGCGCCGCACCTTCGGCCAGCCGCTCGCGAAGCACCAGGCCATCGCCTTCAAGCTCGCCGAGATGGGTACCAAGATCGAGGCGGCGCACGCCCTGATGGTCAACGCCGCCCGGCTCAAGGACGCCGGCCAGCGCAACGACGTCGAGGCCGGCATGGCCAAGCTGCTCGCCTCGGAGTACTGCGCCGAGGTCGTCCAGGAGGCGTTCCGCATCCACGGCGGCTACGGCTACTCCAAGGAGTACGAGATCGAGCGGCTGATGCGGGAGGCCCCGTTCCTGCTCATCGGCGAGGGCACCTCGGAGATCCAGAAGACCATCATCTCCCGGGGCCTGCTCAAGGAGTACAAGCTCTGAGGCGGTGCGCCGGTCACCGACCGGCCGGCTCGGCAGCCGGCTCCGGCGCGGTGACCGGCCCGCCCGCCAGCACGTACGGGCGCGACCGGTACTCCTCGATCGCGGCCGCCAGCCGCGGCTCGGGTACCGCGGTGTCCCGGCCGCCGACCACCGGCGCCGGCTCCAGCGACGGCCACCTGATTGGCCGCAGGCGTACCCCGTTGAGGCGGCCGTCCCGCTTGTGCAGGCTCACCCGGTCGATGTTCGACCAGTCGTACCGTCGGCTGCCGTAGCGGATGCCCGAGGCGGTGAGCGCCAACCGGCCGGTGAACCGTGCCTCCCGGTAGGCCATCCACCCGAATGCCGACGCCACGCCGAGGACCAGCAGCGTCCGGACGATCCGGCCCCCCTCCCGGTCGGCCGGGAAGGACGAGATCATCACCACCGCCGCCCCGGTCACCACGGTCAGGTCCGCCACCAGGTCCGCCCAGCCGGCCAGCGACCGGCGGGCCACCAGCCCGGGCTCGACCGCGTCCCGGCCGGCCACCCGGGCCGTCCAGGCCAGCCGGGCGCCCCGACGTGGCCACCAGCGTCGTTCCAGGGGACGCGCGATGATGATCAGCCAGCCCACCCAGGCCATCCCGTCGAGTTCGAACCGGGACACCCACAGCAGTGGCGCGGCCACCGCCGCCGCGAGCGCTGCGGCGACGGCCAGGGAGAGCAGGCGGCGCGACCAGAGCCCGTCCCGGGCCGGGGGCAGGCGCAGGCGCGGCGTCCGCAGCAGGGGCATGGGCGCAGGGTACGGGCTTAGTGCCAGCGCGGCCGCCCGCCGGCCTAGCGCCGCGCGTCGGGGACAGCGGCCCCGAGGTGGCGGCGGGCCGAGGCGACCAGCGCGTCCGGGTCGTCGGCGTAGAGGCGGACCTCGCTGACCGGTGCGCTCGGGCACTTGGGCAGCGTGAGGGAGAGCGGCTCGCGCAGGAACACGTCGACGCTGGTCTGGCTGCCGGCGGAGAGGTGCAGGATCGGCCCGGCATCGCCTTCCTCGACCTGGACGGCCCGGCTGGACGGCAGTGAACGGTACCGGGGCGCCACGGCGGCGACGGCCGTCCAGGGCAGCGTGACGTCGATCGAGGTGCCGTTGCGGATGCGCAGCCCGTCGCCGTCGAGGACGTGCGGGTGGATGCGCAGGCTGGCGAAGAGCCCGATCATCCAGAGCAGGCCCCAGATCACGAGCGCGAGCGCGAGGTGCCGTACCCACGGCCACGGCACGGTACGGCTGATGATCAGGTCGAAGATGGGGATCTCGATCGCGGAGAGGGCGATGAAGACGCCCAGGATCGGCTTCACCACGCCGACGTAGCTGAACGTCTCCGCCCCCGGGGTCGACGCGACGGGCCGGCGCAGCAGCCAGCGGTAGAGGCTGCGCCACATGTCGATCTCGTACCGCACCGCGCGGCGCAGCAGCACCGGTGCGACGCTCCGGTCGTGCTCGCCCATGATCCCCACCCTCCGTTTTTGCATTGCAGTCGCACTGTAAACGGCGGCGTGCCGACGTGTCAATGCAGTCGCATTGTGGAAGCATGGGGGCCATGCCGAAGCGGGTCGATCACCGGGAGCGCCGCACACAGATCGCCGACGCGCTGATGCGGGTCGCGGCGGAGCACGGGCTGGAAGCGGTCAGCCTGCGGCACGTGGCCGCCGAGGCCGGCGTCTCCGCCGGCATGGTGCAGCACTACTTCCGCACCAAGGACGAGATGATGACCTTCGCGCTCTCCGTCGTCCGCGAGCACAACGAAGCCCGGGTGACCGCGGCCCTCACCGCGCTCGGCGCGACCCCGTCCCCGCGTACCCTCGTGCGGACCATGCTCGGCGAGGTGCTGCCCCTCGACGAGCCCCGGCGGGCCGACGGCCGGGTGGCCCTGGCCTTCCTCGCCTACACCGCCGTACGCCCCGCCGTCGCCGCCAGCCTGCACCAGGACACCGCCGGGCTGGTGGACTTCATCGCCGGTCAGATCCGGGCCGCGCAGGCCGCGGGCGGCGCCCGCCCCGAGGTCGACCCGGACCGCGCGGCGGTGGGCCTGCTGGCGCTCATGGAAGGACTCGGCGTCTACCTGCTCGGCGGGCACTTCCCGACCGACACCGCGCTCGCCGCGCTCGACGCCCAGCTCGACCTGATCTTCGGACCCGAGGAGCCCGCCGGCTGAACCGGCGCTCAGCCCAGCCGGGTCAGGCCGGCGGCGGCGCGCTCCACGATCAGACAGCGGTCCTCGACGTAGTCCATGCCGGCGTCCTCGGCGATCCGCCGCGCCTCGGTGGAGACGATGCCCAGTTGCAGCCACACCGCCGGCGCGCCGATCGCCGCCGCGTCCCGGACCACCTGCACCGCGTCCTGCGCCGGCCGGAACACGTCCACCAGGTCCACCGGGTGCGGGATGTCGGCCAGCGAGGCGTACGCCCGCTCGCCGAAGAGTTCGTCCACCGTCGGGTTGACCGGGATGATCCGCCAGCCGTACCGCTGCATCTGCAAGGGCACGCTGTGCGCGGCCTTGCGGGGGTCGCGGGACGCGCCCACGACGGCGATCACGGCCGAGTCGGCGAGAATCTGCTGAGCGCTACGCACCCGCCGACTCTAACCCCACCGGTGCGGTTGCCCGCCGGCTACAGCAGCGTGAGCTGCTCGGGGGCGGGCTGAGCCTGCGGGGTCGGTAGCCGCCGGTTGTCGCCGTGCTCGCCCCGGTGCAGCCCGTGCCGGCGGGCCGCGATCCGCACCCGCGCGGTCAACTCCCGCTGGTACGCCTGCGGCGTGTACGCGCCGGCCCGGTAGAGCTCGCGGTAACGGGGCACCAGGTGCGGGTACTCCCGGGCCAGCCAGTGCGCGTACCACTCGCGGGCGCCGGGGCGCAGGTGCAGCGCCATCGGCGTCACGCTGGCGGCCCCGGCCGCGGCGAGCGCCGACACCGTCGCCTCGATCGACTCGTCGCTGTCGCTCAGCCCCGGCAGGATCGGCGCCATCAGCACGCCCACCTCGAAACCCGCGTCGGTGAGCGCGCGCACCGCGTCGAGCCGCCGGCGCGGGCTCGGCGTGCCCGGCTCGACCGCCCGCCACAGCGCCTCGTCGACGAACCCGACCGAGTACGAGATGCCGACCCGGGTCACCTCGGCGGCCTGGCGCAACAGGGGCAGGTCCCGCAGGATCAGGGTGCCCTTGGTCAGGATCGAGAACGGGTTGGCGAAGTCGCGCAGCGCCTCGATGATCGGCGGCAGCAGCCGGTAGCGCCCCTCGGCCCGCTGGTAGCAGTCCACATTGGTGCCCATCGCGATGTGCGCGCCGCGCCAGCGCGGCGCGGCCAGCTCCCGCCGGACCAGCTCGCCGGCGTTGACCTTGACGATCACCTTCCGGTCAAAGTCCGCCCCCGCGTCGAGGTCCAGGTAGGTGTGGGTGTTGCGCGCAAAGCAGTTGTGGCTCACCACGCCGTTCGCGATGAAGTCGCCGGTGCCGGTGGTGATGTCCCAGAGCGGAAGCTCCAGCCCGAGCGGCTCGATGCCGGTCACCCTGAGCCGGGCCCGACACTTCAGGGCGGCCCCCTCGATCGACCGCTTGCGGGTGATGGCGGGATCGGTCAGGTGGAAGAAGCGGAGCCGCTCCGGCAGACCGCCGGTCAGGCGCAGATGTCTCACCCTGTTCGGTCGCCCTGGATCCTCCAGCACGGCCGCGAAGCCGAACCGGCTCAGGGCCGCCGCCGTCTGGTCGAGGATCGCATCGTCGCCGTTGCTGATCCTGAATACGCCCCGGCTGCAGCTTCCCTCCGCGTCGAAGATGCCGGCGAGGAAGCCGAGCCGCCAGTCGTCGGTCGGGTCCGCGGGCCACCGGATCAGTTCGCTGATCATTGCGACGTGCCGCTTTTTCGACGTGCGGATGCCAGCCATCGCCTGCCGGTTGCGCGTGACGGCCGAGAAGGAGAAGCGATGTGTCTCGACACCGGCCTCGCTGAGGTAGCGCTCCGTCCTGCGCAACGCTTCGTCGTCGATCAGCGCCAACCGGAACTGGTGCACGGTCCCGTAGGGATAGGTGTGGGTGCCGAGGTGGGCGTCTCCCCGCACCATGCCGCAGAGATAGCCACGGCGGTAGTCGGTCGACTCCTTGGGGCCGGTCGCGAAGCGGCCGGTGCCGATCAGCCGGTTGTTGGTGGTCAGGTAGGGGCGCTGCCCGCGGCCGTTCATCGCGCCGGTGACGTACTTCCAACCTCGCTCGGACAGGAAGCGGTGGTCACCGCTGGCGATCAACGAGGTGCCGTCCTCCAAAGTGACGCGGTACGCGGGCTTCGTCGTCGACCACTTGTCGAGGACGGTGGTCACGACGTAGCGGCGGTAGGCGCCGCGTTGCTCGGTCCCGTAGATCCGGTCGCCCGGCTCCAACTCGCTGATCGGCTTCGTGCGGCCGTCCGCCATCAGGATCGAGGTGTCACCGGACAGGCAGTAGACACATGCATGACTGCATCCCCGGTACGGGTTGATCGTCCATTCGAACGGGACGCGGGACGTGCCGGGCACCTTGTTGATGATCGACTTGGCCTGCACCTCGTAGAAGGTCATCCCGGCGAAGCCGGGGGTGTCGAAGGTCCGGGCGATCGCGCCGGGCAGCGCCAGCGGCAGGGGTGGAGTCGCTGGCGCTGACCCGTCGGGATGCCCCTCGTCCGGGGGAGCGGAGAGGTTCTCCCAGCGCATGACCATCATTCGAACACGTGTACGAGAAGAGCGCAAGTGACGCGCCGGACACCGGCTCCCGCGCCCGCCGCGCCGGGTGGAGGATGGGGGCATGGAGAGGTCGACCTTCGTCTACGACGGGGACTGCGCGTTCTGCACCCGCTGCGCCGAGTTCATCGAGCGGCGCATCCCGACCGGTGCCCGTGTGGTGCCGTGGCAGTTCGCCGACCTCGACGCCCTCGGGTTGACGGAGGCCGAGTGCGAGGAGGCGGTGCAGTGGGTCGGCGCCGACGGCTCCCGCGCCGCCGGGCCGGACGCCATCGCGCGGCTGCTCGGCGACAGCGGTCCGGTCTGGCGGGTGGCCGGCGCGGGTCTGCGCCTCCCGCCGGTACGCCTCACCGCCTGGCCCGCGTACCGCTGGGTGGCCCGCAACCGACACCGGCTGCCCGGCGGCACCGCCGCCTGCTCGCTGCCCCAGGAGGCCCGGGAGCGCCTCTACGGCCCGAGCGGCCGCCCCACCACCGACGCCTGACCGCCGGCCCCGGCGTCGCTCGACTACGACGTGGCGGGGCCGACCGCCGGTGCCGGTCCGGCCAACGGCGGCGCCGCACCGGGTACGTCGTCGTCCGGCACCCGGTCGTCCGGTGCCCGCCCGGTCGGCGCGGCGCCGTCCCGGCGACGGGTGACCAGGCCGCGGGCCCACACCACCGGGCGGACCCGCTCCAGCGGCAGGAAGCTCGTCATCGCCACCAGGTGCGGCGCGAACGAGATGGTGATCGTCGCGATGGTCACCAGGTGGAACGAGTAGAAGAATCCGACCGTGGCCAGCCGCCAGCGCTCGGGCAGCAGGAACACCACGGGGCTGAGGAACTCGAAGGCGAGGATGCCGAACTGGGCGACGAGCAGCAGGTACGGCACCTGGGCGATCAGGTCGGCGAGGTCGGTGCCGCGCCGGATGATGGCCCGGGCGAGCACCGAGCCGGTCGCCCAGTCCAGCCCGCCGAAGCGCAGCTTGGCCCACGCCGCGAGAAAGTACGTGCAGATCACGGCGAGCTGGGTGATCCGCAGCGCCCAGCCGCCGGCCTCGGTGCGGGTCGGGTCGCCGTGCCGGGCGCGGCCGGCGGTGGGCAGGGCGGCCAGCGCGACGAGGAACCCGATCCGGTCGTGGTCGACCTTCCCGTAGCTCATCGCGATGATCATCCACTCGAAGTAGAGCGCGAAGACCGTCCAGCCGAGCAGCCGGGGCGCGCGGCCGGTGGCGGCGAGCAGGGCCAGCGGCAGCAGCGTCCAGAAGATCGCCGCGACCAGGGTGGGGGTCGGGGTGGGCAGCGGGAGCAGCCGGCCGATCAGCAGCGGCTGGTACAGCTCGCCGGGGACGTCGACCCGGGTGCGTACCCAGGGGGTGAAGACCACCAGGTCGGCGGCGACGAAGAGGTAGACCAGGGTGCGGAAGGCGGCCACCCGGCCGCGCGGGACCGCCTCGGTCAGCCAGCGGGTCACGGGGACGCCCGCCAGCGCACGGTGGTCTCGTCGGTCCACCGGCCGGTGGGCCGACCCTGGTGGATGCCGTACCAGCGGATCACGATGCGGACCTCGACCAGTTGCGGCGCGCCGGGGTGGCGCTCGGCGTACGCGTCGGCGACCTGCCGCAGCAGCGTCGGGTCGGCGGCGTAGCGGTCCTGCTGGCCCTCGATCTCGGCGCGGCGGATGCCGGTGGCGTCCTGCCCCAGCGCGACCACCGTGCCGGTGCGGTCGACGCCCTCGACGCGGGTGTCGGGGGCGGGCGCGTTCGGCGGTTCCGAGGTGGAGTACATCCGGAACGGCCCGAACGGGAAGTGGTCGTCGTACCCCCAGAGTGTGCCGACGAGCAGCAGGGCCAGGCCGAGCGCGGTCGCGCCCAGCCGGACCGCGCGGCCGCGGGGGGTCAACGTCTCCATCGGGTCGTGACGATACGGGATCGGGGCGGCGGAATGGTGACCCTGCGCGTGCGTCCCGGCGCTTCGTGTCGCGAACACGGCGACGGCCGGGCCCCAGTGGGGGCCCGGCCGTCGGCGGGTGGTGCTCAGTGCTTGTGGTCGGCGAGCTGCTTGCGCACGTCGTCCATGTCGAGGGCCTGGACCTGCTCGATCAGATTCTCCAGGGCCGACTCGGGCAGGGCGCCCGGCTGGGCGAACACGATCACGCCGTCCCGGATCGCCATGATCGTCGGGATGGAGCGGATGTCGAACTTGGCGCCCAGCTCCTGCTGCGCCTCGGTGTCGACCTTGCCGAAGACGATGTCCGGGTGCTTCTCCGAGGAGCGCTCGTAGACCGGGGCGAACCGCTTGCACGGACCGCACCACTCGGCCCAGAAGTCGACCAGCACGATGCCGTCGCTCTCGGTCACCTCGTCGAAGTTGGCCGTGGTCAGCTCAACCGTTGCCATTGCACTCTCCGATCAGCGGATTTGCTTTTTCGTCCCGTAGAACCAGGGCAACATCGGTTCCATTCCCGGCCCGGGCGGGCCGAAACCGCCGCGGCCCGGCCCGGCCGGTTCGGGTGCCGGGCGACCATCGAGGTCCATCTGTCGCTCCCCGTCCTGCGGAGCGCAAGTGCAACACGCACTTGCGTCACCTCGGGTGATGGGAGCGTTTCCAAGGAGATCGGCACGAGTTGGCACTGCGAATAGGCAAATTGGGCCTTGACAAGGTGCGATTCCCCGCTGAAGATCGCGCAACACCGCGTCGTCGGTCACGCAGGGTGATGTCACAAAAAGGTAAATGTGATGCCCGTCTCTGTCGGTGTGTCCCATGCGTACGGCAGAATCTCTGGCATCAGAGCGTGGGCGGCGGGTGCCGGGGAGGGCCCCGCCGCTCATTGCGTCTCCCCCCGGATGCGACCGGTGTGACATTTCCACTCCGCCTCCGCCCCCGTCATCGCCTTAACCACCGGTAAGGCATGCTGTGCCGAACTCCATCGCCGCCCGTCGAAGGGGACAAGGATGCAGTTCGGCCGCTACTTCGAGGAGTTCGAGGTCGGCGCGGTCTACCGGCACTGGCCCGGCAAGACCGTCACCGAGTACGACGACCACCTCTTCTGCCTGCTCACCATGAACCACCACCCGCTGCACATGGACGCGCACTACGCCGAGTCGGCGAGCCAGTTCAAGCGCAACGTCGTGGTCGGCAACTACATCTACTCGCTGCTGCTCGGCATGTCCGTGCCGGACGTCAGCGGCAAGGCGATCGCCAACCTGGAGGTCGAGTCGCTGCGACACGTCGCGCCGACCTTCCACGGCGACACCATCTACGGCGAGACCACCGTGCTGGACAAGCGCGAGTCCGGCTCGAAGCCGGACCGGGGCGTCGTGGCGGTGGAGACCCGCGGCTACAACCAGGACGGCACCCTGGTCTGCGTCTTCCGGCGCAAGGTCATGGTCCCCAAGAAGGAGTACGCCGCCGCGGCCGTGCCGGACGGCGTCGACCCGGAGCGGCCGAGCTTCCCCGAGCCCCGCTGACCGCAGGCCCGGACCGGGCCCCTTCCCACCACGTTCTGGTCGGGAAGGGGCCCTTTTCGCGATCCGGGGCATATGCTGGCGCCGGAGGTCCTGATGAGCCACTCCCTCGCCGGAGAGCCGCCCTCTGCCGGACGTCGTGCCGCACCGCTGACCACCGCCGTCTACTCCGCCGCCGAGTGGGACCTGCTCACCACCCTGCCCGGCCGGGTCCTCGTGGCCGCCGCCTCGCCCGCTCCCGGTCGACCGCCCCGGGGCGTCGCCGCCGGGCTCGCCGGGCTCGACGCGGTGGCCGCCGGCCGGGCCTCCGACAGCGACCTGGTCCGCGCCGTCGTCGCCGCGATCTACGCCCGCCACGACGGCACGACGGCCCAGGCCGACCACCTCACCGACCTGGTCGACCTGCTGGCCACCTGCCGAGCCGTGGTACGCGTACTCCACCGGCGGGCGGACCCGGCCGACTCGGCCGCGTACCGGCAGTGGGTGGAGTCGGTGGCCGCCCGGGTCTGCCGGGCCGGCGATCCGCCCGGGCCCGCCGACCGGCGGCTGCTGGACCGGCTCGGCGGGGCCCTGGGGCTGCGGTGACCGGGGCGGTCGCGAGCCGCCCTGCGACCGGCCGTACCCTCTTGTGACCGTGACCGAGGACCAGCTCGACGTGGGTGTCGGACCGTGGCCCGGCGACTCGCCGGACGACCCGCGGTACGACCCGGAGCTGCTCGCCGCCGGCGACCGGCGCAACGTCGTCGACCGCTACCGGTACTGGCGGCGCGAGGCCGTCGTCGCCGACCTGGACGAGCGCCGGCACGACTTCCACGTGGCGATCGAGAACTGGCAGCACGACTTCAACATCGGCACGGTGGTCCGCAACGCCAACGCCTTCCTCGCCGCCGAGGTGCACATCGTCGGGCTGCGCCGGTGGAACCGGCGCGGCGCCATGGTGACCGACCGCTACCAGCACGTGCGGCACCACCCGACGATCGAGGAGTTCGTCGCCTGGGCCGCCGGGCGGGACCTGCCGGTGGTGGGCATCGACAACCTGCCCGGCTCCCGTCCGCTGGAGACCACCACCCTGCCCCGCCGCTGCGTGCTCCTCTTCGGCCAGGAGGGACCGGGTCTGTCCGACCCGGCCCGCGCCGCCTGCGACCAGCTCTTCTCCATCGCCCAGTACGGCTCGACCCGGTCGATCAACGCCGGTGTGGCCAGCGGCATCGCCATGCACGCCTGGATCCGGGCGCACGCCGGCCCGCCGCCCGCCTGATCGTCCGCCGGTCGGCGGGGGAAACGGCCGCTCCGCTTGACGCCGCGGGTGACGGGGGCCACGGTGGGGATGTGAGTGTCGTGGTGAGTTGTCCGAGGTGCGCCGGGCAGGTCCGGCCCCCCGACCTGATGCATCCCGAGTCGCGGTGCGTGCGGTGCGGGCCGGTGGCGCCGCTGCACGTCCCGGAGCACATCGGAGCCGAGATCATGGCGAGCGTGGTGGACCGCGTCCTCGCCGACGAGAAGGCGGAACGGCCCACCGTGCCGCTCTGGTGCCCGTGGCCGCTGCCGACGGGCTGGACGGTGACCGGGGTCGGCTGGGCCGGGGACGACGCCTCCGGCGTGCGGGCCACGGCGCTCGCCTGCGCCGGGCCCGCGCCGCTGGGCGGGGGACCGGCGGAACTCCTGCTGGTGGCCGAGGAGCCGGGCGTCGGGCTGGGAGCCCGCTTCGCCGGTGTGTCCGGACCGGACCCGGGACCGGAACTCGCGGAGGCGCTCACCGGCCCCGGCCCCGGTCCGGGTCACCCGGAGCACGTCGAACCGGCCCGGATCAGGGTCGGCGGCCATCCGACTCCACTGTGGCTGGTGAATTCCGCGGCGGATCGAAGCGCGTACGCCGGCGAGGCTCGGGGAATGTGGCTCCATGCGATAGCCTGGCCGGCGAGCGCGGGTCACCTCCTCGCGGAAGACGTCGTCCTGCACGACCTTTCCGAGTGGACACCGCCCGAGCTCGTGTACGGCGCGCCGTCTCCCAACCTGCACGGCAGGGCCTGACCGCCCTGACGGACATGTCAGGGAACAGACGCGGATATTCACTGTACGACACCATACTGATACTCTGGGTGCCGCTGCGGTAAACGGACCCGGCCCCGCGCGAGAGGATGGCCCGCTATGGTCAAGAAGGTCCTCACCTGGGCCGGCGTCGCGTTCCTGATCTTCTTCGTCGCCTACCGGCCGAACTCCGCCGCGGACGTCTTCAAGTCGCTCGGCGGCGGCATCATGGACATCGCCCAGGGCTTCGGCGACTTCTTCACCAGCCTCGTCGCCTGACCGCCCATGGGCAGCCCCTCCGGACCCCCGTTCGATCCCGACGATCCCGACCGGGAGCGCCGGGAGCGGGACACCGAGCCGATCCCGCGGGTCCGTCCCGACGACGGTCCCGGCTTCGGCTCGGGCCCGGGTCTCTCCGACGGGCCGTCCCTTTCGGACGACATCGGCTACGGCGACGGGCCGGCGTACGCCGGTGAGGGCCGCTCCGGGCGGACCTGGGCGCGCGACCCGGAGGCCGGCTACCAGCAGAACACCATCTCCGAGGAGGAGCTGGCCGGGCTGCGGGTCGACGCCTCCGGCATGCCGATGGGCCCCCGGCGGGTGCTGCCCCTGGAGGACGAGCCCAGCTCGCTGGTCGCCCGCTACCTCTTCCCCACCGAGCGCTACCGGGGCGAGTGGAAGCGGCACTGGATCCACCTCTCCACGCCGATCGTCGTCGGCATCGCCGCGACCTTCATCCTCGGCTACCTCTCCGGCTTCCTCGCCGGGCAGGACGTCGGCGCCCTCACCACCGTCGCGGTGCTGCTCTGGTTCGCGGTGATGGGCTGGGTCGCCTGGCGGGTCGCCGACTGGTGGTACGACCGCTTCATCCTCACCAACAAGCGGGTCATGGTGGTCAACGGCATCATCACCCGCCGGGTGGCCATGATGCCGCTGGTCCGGGTCACCGACATGAAGTACGAGCAGACCCCGACCGGCCGCGCGCTCAACTACGGCACCTTCGTGCTGGAGTCGGCCGGTCAGGAGCAGGCGCTGCGCGAGATCAAGAACCTGCCCAACCCGAACGAGCTCTACCTGCGTGTGGTCGAGGAGATGTACGAGCCGCAGGCGGTCGAGGCGCGGTTGGGCAAGGAGGCCGACGAGGCCAAGGCCGACGACGGGGCCTGAAGCTTTTCGTCCGTTCATCGGATGAACGGCGAACCTTTCGCCCTCGACCCGGCCGCCCCGCGCATGACACCCTGCCTGCAGGAACAGGGTGCGGAGGTGACGGGTGGCCGAGCGGGATCCGCTCGAGGAGGAGTTCCGCGAGTTCGTCGCGGCGCGCTCCAGTGCCCTGCTGCGCACCGCGTACCTGCTGGCGGGGGACTGGGCCACCGCCGAGGACCTGCTCCAGACCGCGCTGACCAAGACGTACCTGGCGTGCAAGCGGCTCGGCGGGATCGACGCGATCGAGCCGTACGCGCGGCGGGTCATGGTCAACACCTCGACCAGTTGGTGGCGCCGGCGCTGGCACGGTGAACGCCCCACCGAGGTGCTGCCCGAGCGGGCCGGGGTCGACGAGATCGAGCAGCAGCTCGACCGGGACGTGCTCTGGCGGCACCTGACCGCGCTGCCCGCCCGGCAGCGGGCCGTGCTGGTGCTCCGCTTCTACGAGGACATGTCGGAGGCGCAGACCGCCGCGCTGCTGGAGATCTCGCCGGGCACGGTGAAGAGCCAGACCTCCCGCGCGCTGGCCACGCTGCGCCGTCGACTCGGCGAGGAGGCGGCCCGGGAACTGCCCGAGGTGGCGACCCCGGCCGGCGGGCGGCCCGCGTCCTCGACGGCGGCTGCCGTCGTACCCCCGGAAACCGCCGACGGGCGGAGCGCGCGACCGCAGCGGACGGCCGGGAGCACGCGCCGGCCGGCGGAGGCCCTCGGTCCCGGCGCCGGTCGGGACGTGCCGACCGGCGCGGTGCCCACCACCGCCCCCACCCGTCACCGGGCGGCCGTGCCCGTGGAGACCCGGTGAAGCCGACCCCGGCCGCCCGGGACAACCAGACCGGCGGCCCGGAGCGTCCAATGGCTGTGACGCAGGACGACCTGGAGCGGGCGCTGCGGGAGACCTTCTCCCGCCGGGTCGCCGTGATCCCGCCGCTGGCCGCCGATCCGGCGGGGCTGGCCATCGGCCGGGCCCGGCGGGCCCGGCGCCGCCGCACCCTGGCCGGGCTCTCCCTCGCCGCCGTCGCCACGGCCGCGGTCACCGCCGGGATGGCCCAGCTCGGCGGGCAGCCGGGCCGCCCCACCACCCCCACCGTGGTGCTCGGCGACCCGCGCGGCTCCGCCACCGCGACCAGCTGGCCGGTCGCCCCCGCCCCTCCGGCCCCGGCCGCCGAGGGGCAGGTCGAGCTGATCCTCGGAGGTGCCCTGGTCACCCCCGAGGGTCAGCGGTACGACCTGGGCATCGGCCCGGTCGAACGCGCCCAGCGGCTGCCCGACCACGGCGGCTGGCTGCTGGTGGGGGCACCGACCCCGGCCGGGCGCACCCTCTGGGTCGTACCGTCCGGCGACGCCCCGCAGGTGTTGCTGGCCGGCGCCGAGGCGGTCGTCCTGAGCCCGGACGGCCGTCAGGTCGCCTGGCGGGACGGCGACGGGCTCTTCGCGGCCGGCGTCGTCGCCAACCGGCTCGTCGCCACCGCCGGTACGGCGGCCACCCACGGCGCCACCCCGGTCCGCTTCGTCGGCGACCGCCTCCTGGTGCGCTCCCGCGCCGGCGGCCACCTGCTGTGGCGGCCCGGCGCGGGCCCGCTGCCCGACGGCGGCCGCCGCCTGCTCGACGTCTACGGCGTGCTGCCCGACGGGCGGCCCGTCGGGCGGATCCCCGCCGGCGGTGAGCCGGGTGGGTCCTGTCTGGCGGTGCTCGACCCGGCGGATCTCGCCCCGGCCACCACCGGCTGCGGCGCGGCCCTGGCCGGTGACGGCCGCGGCGCCGTCTCCGGCGACGGGCGCTGGCTGCTGGTCAACGGCCGCACGGGCGGGACGGACGGAGCGCTCCTGGTCGACCTCGCCGCCCTCGCCTCGGGCGGTGCCGCCCGGGCCGCCGGCCCGACGATCAGTGGCGACGTGGCCTGGAGCGGCGGGGCGGCGGCCGCGTACGTCGACCGGGGCGGGGCGCTGGTGCGGGTCCGCCCCGACAGGGTGCTGGCCGGGGAACGCGCCTCCACCACGATGCTGAGCGGAGTCACCTCGGGCGAGCGCCCGATCGTGGTCGCCGGCACGTCCTGACCGGCGGGCGGTAGCGTCGGAGCGTGATCTCGCGCCCGGCGATCGACCTGCACACCCACTCCACCGCCAGTGACGGCACGCTGAGCCCCGCCGAGCTGGTCCGCGCCGCCGCCGAGGCCGGGCTGGACGTCGTGGCGATCACCGACCACGACACCACCGCCGGCTGGGACGCGGCGCTACGGGCGCTGCCGCCCGGCCTCACGCTGGTCCGGGGCGCGGAGATCTCCTGTCGGTGGCACGGGGTCGAGCCGGCGGTCCCGCTGCACCTGCTCGCGTACCTGTTCGACCCGGACCACCCGGAACTCGTCGCCGAACTGGCCCGGGTGCGGCTCGCCCGCGAGGTACGCGGCGAACGGATCGTCGACCTGCTGCGCGCCGACGGGGTCGACATCAGCTGGCCGGCGATCATGGCCGCGGCCGGCGGCGGGACGGTCGGCCGGCCGCACATCGCGGCGGCGCTCATCCGGGCCGGCCTGGTCGCCACCACCACCGAGGCGTTCGGGGCGGACTGGCTGGGCGAGCGCTACCGGCTGCCGAAGGAGGACATCGACGTGTTCCGGGCGGTCGAGCTGATCCGGGCGGCCGGCGGCGTACCGGTCTTCGCCCACCCCCGGGCGACCCGGCGCGGCCGGATCGTGCCGGACGAGCTGATCGTCGACCTGGCCGCGGCCGGGCTGGCCGGCCTGGAGGCCGACCACGAGGACCACTCCCCGGCCGAGGCCGCGCACGTCCGCGCGCTCGCCGCCGAGCTGGGCCTGCTGGTGACCGGCTCGTCGGACTTCCACGGCACGCACAAGACCGTCCGGCTGGGCGCGCACACCACCGCCCCGGAGGCGTACGAGCGGCTCGTCGCGGCGGCCTCCGGGGTGACCGAGGTCGCTTCCGGCTGATCCGCGTTTCCGTCCACAGCGGCGCGACTACGGTTATCCGGTGGATCTCAAGCTCTTCGGTGAGGTCTTCGTGACCCTGCTGGTAATCGTCGACCCGCCGGGCATGATGCCCATCTTCCTCGCCCTCACCGGGCCGCTGCCCGCCCGTGACCGCAACCGGGCCGCCTGGCAGGCGGTCGCGTTGGCGCTCGGCGTGATCGTGATCTTCGCGGTGGCCGGTCAGACGCTCCTCGACTACCTGCACGTCGACCTGCCGGCGTTGCAGGCCGCCGGCGGTCTGCTGCTGGTGCTGGTCGCGCTGGAGCTGCTCACCGGCAAGGCGGACGACCCCAGCCAGCAGGTCACCTCCAACATCGCGCTGGTGCCGCTGGGCACCCCGCTGCTCGCCGGCCCCGGTGCCATCGTGGCGACCATGCTCTTCGTGCAGCAGGCCGACGGGCTCGACGACCACTCCGCCATCGCCGCCGCGATCGTCGCGGTGATGATCACCGTCTGGGTGGTGCTGCGCTTCTCCGGCGGCATCGTCAAGGTCCTGCGGCCCGGCGGCATCGAGGTGCTGACCCGGATCGCCGGTCTGCTGCTGGCCGCCATCGCCGTGCAGCTCATCGCCGACGCGGTGGCCGCGTTCGTCACCCAGTACGTGAACATGAGCTGACCCTCGTCCGCGGTGCCGCCTCGGTGCCGCCTCGGTGCCGGGCGGCGGTGCCGGCGCGGCGGTGTCGTATCCGGGTGGCAGGATCGGACCCGTGCGACGAGCCTCCTCCGCTGGACGATCCGCGGGCCCGCCCCGACCCCGTGCCGAGCAGGCCGAGCAGTTGGGCTTCGAGGGCATGCCGGAGCGGCTCTTCGTCTGCACCCCCAGCAAACTCGGCGCGTACGAGGACTGCCCCCGGCGCTACCGCTACGCCTACGTCGACCGGCCCGCCCCGCCCAAGGGGCCGCCGTGGGCGCACAACTCGCTCGGCGCGAGCGTGCACACCGCCCTGAAGAACTGGTACGCGCTCGCCCCGGAGCGACGCCGGCCGGAGGCGCTCGCCGCGCTGCTCAAGGGCACCTGGGTGCGCGAGGGCTACCGCGACGACGAGCAGGAGCGGCAGGCCTACCGGCGGGCGCTCGGCTGGCTGGAGTCGTACGTCGAGACCCTGGAGCCGGGCGCCGACCCGCTCGGCGTGGAGCGGGTGGTGGCGGTCCGCACGGCCGTGCTGGCCTTCAACGGGCGGGCCGACCGGATCGACTCCCGCCTCGGCCCGGACGGGCCCGAGCTGGTCATCGTCGACTACAAGACCGGCCGCACCGGCCTGGACACCGACGACGCCCGGGGCTCGCAGGCGCTGGCGCTGTACGCGTACGCCGCCGAGCGGACGTTCCGCCGGCCGTGCCGCCGGGTGGAGCTGCACCACCTGCCCACCGGGACGGTCGCCGCGCACGACCACACCGCCGAGTCGCTGGCCCGGCAGCTCTCCCGCGCCGAGGACACCGCGCGCGACATCATGGCCGCCGAGCGGGCCGTCGCCGACGGGGGCGACCCCGACGAGGCGTTCCCGCCGGTCGCCGGGCCGCGCTGCGGCTGGTGCGACTACCGTCGCAACTGCCCGGTGGGGGCGCAGGTCCCCGGCCGTGAGCCGTGGGCGGCGATGGACCGCCCGGCCACACCCGACGCCTCCGCCGTTGCCGACGGCGGGAGCTGAGGCGGGAACGCCCGGTGACGCCCGTGCCGCAGGACTTGGGCATGAGCGATATGCCTGTCAGGCATAAATATTCCGCTCAGGCATGTCGCTCACCAGGGTGTGCCGGCTCTGCGCTCGACGGTCAGCGCCTGCGCTGATTGCGGCCGGCAACGCCGAGCCGGCGGCGGGCGGACGCGGCGTCGGGGATCAGGCGGCCGTCGCGGTGAGCCGGGCGGCCCGTTCCTTGGCTGCCTGCTGCATCGGGCCCTCCCGCCAGTCGCGGGGCAGCGCGGCCAGGGCGAGGCGTAGCGCGCGGACGCCCAGGTCGGCCGAGAGCGCGGTGGTGGGCAGGCCCAGGCCGCCGTACAACCGCCGCGCCCAGGGCGGCAGCAGCCCGAGCGCGGTGCCGGCGATGCCCAGGTACGCCCAGCGGGGCGGCCCGAGGCTCAGGCCCAGCCGGGCCGGCAGGCTCAACTTCCACGGGATCGGCGGCGCGGTCAGGAACAGGGCGGTCTCCGCCGCCTCCTTCGTCATCCGCAGCTCGGGCCGCACCGCGCGGTAGTAGTCGGCCACCTCGGCGGCGCTGCCGGGCACCTCGGCCGGGTCGAGCCCGACCAGCGCGGCGGCCCGTCGCTGCTCGGCGTAGTAGCCGTCCACCTCGGCGTCGGTCAGCGGCAGCCCCGCCCGGCGGGCGGTGCTGACGAACGACTCGACCTCGGTGACGTGCACCCAGCGCAGCAGGTCCGGCTCGTCGATCCGGAACTCCTCACCGGTGGACGGGTCGGTGGCGCGCATCCGGGCGTGCAGCGTGCGCAGCCGCCGACCGGCCGCCTCCGCCTCGGCGGTGGTGCCGTAGATGACGGTGCCGACGTAGGTGGCGGTCCGGACCAGCCGGCCCCAGGCGTCGCGGCGGTAGTTGCTGTTCTGCGCCACCCCGGCCATCGCCCGGGGATGCAACGCCTGCAGATAGAGAGAGCGCAGGCCGGCGACGATCAGGACCGGCTCGTCGTGCACCTTCCACGTGACCGATCCCGGACCGAAGAGGCCGATGTCGTCGGAGTCCACCGCCCAAGAGTGCCACGGACGCTCCGGCCCGACCGGGTCGTCGGGGCATCGCGGTCACTCGTCGGCGGAGCGGCGGGCCTGGCAGGTGGGGCAGAGCCCCCAGAAGGTCACTTCCGCCTCGTCGATCTCGAAGCCGTGGGCGGTGTTCGGGTCGAGGCAGGGGGCGCCACCGACGGCGCAGTCGATGTCGGCGATCTCGCCGCAGCCCCGGCAGACCACGTGGTGGTGGTTGTCGCCGACCCGGGCCTCGTACCGGGCGGGACTGCCGGCCGGCTCGATCCGGCGGGACAGGCCGGCGCGGGAGAGCGCGCCCAGGACGTCGTACACCGCCTGGGTGGAGACCGAGTCGAGGCGTTCGCGGACCCGGCGGGTGATCTCGTCGACCTCCAGGTGGCCCCCGGCGGCCAGCACGTCCAGGACGGCGAGGCGCGGCCGGGTGACCCGTAGGCCCCTCGACCGGAGCAGCTCCTCACCAGTGGACATGAGGCAATGACAGCACGGGGTAACCGGGCCGACAAGTGAACCCGGCGGCACGTGGCCCCGGCCACAGCTCACCGCGGTTATCGACGTGCGTGAACCGGACCGGCGGACACCGCGTGTGTCCGATCGGGGGCGTGCTGCGACCGATGGATCGGCGTACGCTTCTGCGTCCAACCGCATCCATCGTCGGAGGTGTCGGTGTTCAAGGAGATCAACGGGCTGCCGGGCCACATCCTGGTGATCCACGCGGCGGTGGTGTTCGTCCCGCTGTTGGCACTGCTCGCCTCCGCGTACGGGTTGGTGCCCCGCTGGCGGCCCCGGCTCGGTTGGGCGGTGGGGATCCTGTCCGTGGTGACGCCGGTGATCGCCTGGGTCGCGACCGAGTCCGGCGAGGCGTTCGAGGAGTTCCTGAAGGGCAAGGGCTACCCGCCCCAGCTGCTGGCCAAGATCGAGGAGCATTCCGAGTACGGCGACAGGACGCTCTGGCTCACCATAGGGCTCGCCGTGGCCGCCCTGGTGCTGCTGGCGCTGACCAGCGGCCGGGTGCGTACCCCGCGCCTGCCGTCCTGGATCACCTGGCTGCTCACCGGCGTCATCGTGGTGCTGTCGGTGTTCGCGGTGTTCTACGTCGTGCTGACCGGTGACACGGGCGCCCAGTCCGTCTGGGGCAACACCCTCTGACCGATCGCCCGACTCAAAAGATCGCCCGGGAGCAGAGCAGACAGAGCAGGACCAGCAACACCGCCCCGGCCACCCCGGCGACCGAGTAGGTCACCCGCTGCGCGCGCTGCTCCGCCGCGTCCATCGCCTCCATGTCCTGTGGGGGCAGCGCCCGGGGCGGGGTGGCCTGCAGTTGCACCGGCGGCCGCCACCCGGGCGGCGGCGGGGTGGTCGGCGGCGGTCCGGCGTAACCCCCGTCGGGCCGCGCGGCCGGCTGCACCGGAACCGGCGCCGGTGGTACGCCCGTCGGAGCCGCCCACGGCGACGGTGAGGTCGGCCCGGCGCTGCCCGCCGTTGCGCCCGCGTCCGGCCGCAGCGTTGCCGCGTCGGCGCCGGGCGTCGTCCGGTCGGTGCCGGGCGGCGTCGGCTCGGTGTACTCGGGCGGCCGTCGCCAGGACTCGTCCTCGGAGCTGGCACCGCTGGGCGTCGTCACGTCGTCCGACGCTACCAACGCCGCGACCGGTCGGCCGCCCGACGCGGCGACGCAGGCCTGTACCGCGACACCGGCCGGAAGCCGCACGCGCTGCGGTCGGTCGGGCCGGGCGACCGGTCCGTGCGGTGCCGTCAGGGCGGGCGCAGCCTGCGCTAGTGTTGCCGCTCGTGAGCATCGAGGACCGGGGCGTGCGCGACGACGACCGCGCCGTCGATCTCAGCGAGGAATTCGTGGTGCTGCCCGAGCAGACGGTCGACGACACCGACCACGGCTGGGGCGAGCGCACCGGCGGCAACGACGACTGGCTGCTCGCCGAGCGCCCACCCCACTGGGACTGACCACCCTCCCGCCCCTGGCGACCGGAGGCCGGACGCCCCATCACTGGCTGCTCGCCGGAGCGCCACCCCCACGGGGAGACCCGCCCTCCGCGCAGCGCCGCTGTTGAGCGGCAGGCCATGATCGGGTAGCACTTACCGACAAGGACGTCGGCGTGTCGCGTCGGCAATTGCTACCCGATCATGGAATCCGGTGCCGGATCGGGGGACCTGATCGAGGCAGCCGGCCTGGGATTGCTCGTCCTGCTGCAGAGGTGCGGCGTGTGGGCTGGGTCAGCCTCGGACCACGACGGCGAAGCGGCTTCCCTCGGGCTGGGCGACGGCGCGTTGCGCCTGGTCGGGGCGGAGTGCCAGGTAGAGCGCCGATGATCCGTCGACGACGTCTCCGCCCACCACGTCGAGCACCAGCGCTCCGGAAGCCAGCAGCCCGGCCTCCACCGGCGTCCGGCCGGCCGGTACGACCAGCAGGTCGACCCGCGCGCCCGGCTGGAGCACGGCGAGCGCGGCGGGCTCGGCCAGCCGCACCGGCACACCCACCGACCCGCTCGGCAGCGGCAGCGCTCCCGGCCGACCACCCCCACCCGACCGCCCCGCACCCGGCACCCCGCCACCCGACGAGCCCTCGCCCGACGGTCCGCCATTCGATGGGCCGCCGTCCGACGGTCCGCCGTTCGATGGCCCGCCGCTCGATGGCCCGTCGTTCGACTGGCTCCCGTTCGACGAGCCGCCGTCTGAAGAGCCGCCGTCTGATGGGCCGCCGCCCGACGCGTCATCCGCCGGTCCGGCCCCGCCCGGCGGCGCGCCGCCGGCGGAGGAGTTCGGTGCCGGAGTGGGACAGCCGCCGGACGAGTCCAGGATGATCACCGCGAGGCCCAGCAGGGCGGCGACCAGGCCGAGGCGCAGCAGCGTGCCGCCGCCGGGCCGGCGCAGCCAGCGCACGGGACGCAGGGACGCGTCCGGGTCACCACCCGCCATGCCGCCCACCCCCACCTCGCTGTCCGGCCGCCGTCGCGACGTTCGGACAGCACGCTAGGCGGAAGGATCGCGCAGCGGAGTGCCCTGTGCACCGGCCTGTGGACAACCAGCGGCCCTGTGGACAACGCCCCGAGATGACGCCCGACCTGCTAGGGAAGATCAAAAGGTGCGTTCACGTCATCAGCTCGAAAGGGCGGCACACCAGGCAACGGCGGGACGCCGAAAGCCCCCGCGGCCCGGTGGGGCGGCGGGGGCGGTGGCGTGCGAGATCAGCTGGAGGCGGCGGTGCTGCTGGCCGGGGCCTTGGCCGACCCGCCGTTCGACGAGCCGGACGAGCTGCCGCCGTTCGACGAGGTGGTCGACGACGACGTCGAGTTGCCCGAGGAGGAGCCGCTGTCCGACTTCGCCGGCTTGGGGGTGGTGGCGCCGGTCTTGCCCTCCGTGCCGGAGGAACGGGAGTCGGTGCGGTAGAAGCCGGAGCCCTTGAACACGACGCCGACGGAGTTGAAGACCTTCCGCAGCCGCCCCTCACACGTGGGGCACTCGGTCAGCGGCTCGTCAGAGAAGGACTGCACCGCCTCGAGCTGGTGGCCGCACGCGGTGCAGGCGTACTGGTACGTGGGCACGTTCTCCTCCGGATCTGGCACGGCCGGTTGGCACTCGACGGTTTCGAGTGCCAATGGTGCGTCATCACACCCGGGTTCGTCCAGCGGACGTGGGGGGATCGACACCGGGTGCGTCGGTCAGCGTACGCAGACCGCCCGACGGGGTGACGACGGCGCGTACCGGACGGTCGTGGGGCTGGGCGGGCAGGGCCTCGACCAGCTCACCGTCGTGCAACAGCGCCAACGTCAGCACTGTTCCCGGCACCCGGGCCAGCGCCCGGTCGTACGAGCCGCCGCCGCGACCCAGGCGCAGGCCCCGGTGGTCCACCGCCAGCGCGGGCACCACCACCAGGTCCGCCGCGCCGATCGCCGAGCGGCCCAGCCGGGGACCGTCCGGCTCCCGCATGCCGCGCCCGGCCGCCACCAGCGAACCGGGCCCGTCGTACGCCGCCCAGTCGAGGTCCAGGTCGTCACGGAGCACCGGCAGCAGCAGCTCGGCCCCGGGGGGCAGCGCCGCGCGAAGGGCCTCCGGCAGCTCCGGGCCGCCCGGCTCCGAGCCCACCGGCACGTACCCGGTCATCCGGCGCGGGCGCAGCCGGCGTACCAGATCGACCAGCTCGGCCCGGACGCGCGCCGCGGCGTCGGCCCGCTGCGGTGCGGTCAGCGCCCGGCGGTGGGCGAGCAGCGCGGCGCGCGTCTCGCGTTTGGCCTCGTGCGCTCCATCAGAAAATTCGGGCACGCAACACTCCCTTGCGCAAACCGCGTCATCCGGTCGCACTGTGTAAGCATCGCAGGAACGGGCGCGGAACTTCCGGGGGGAAGCTTGACGCTACGCGGGCGGTTGACGGCGGCCTTCCTCGCGGTGGTGCTCGGCCCGGTGCTGCTCGGAGCGGTCTTCGTCGGCACCACCCTCGCGGCCGTCGACCGCAGCCGCTCCACCGAACGGCTCGGCCTCGCCGCGTCGACCGTGCGCACCTCGGTGGACGCCCTCTGCCAGCAACTCCGGGCCGCTGCCGACGCGGTGGCCCTGCGTACCGACCCCGCCGCCCGCGCGGGCGCCGCAGCCCAGATGGTCAGCCGGGGCCTGGCGGGCGCGGTGCTGGTCACCGACGTAACCGGCGTGACCACGTACGCCACCCCCGGCGCGCCCCCGACGCCCTGGCAGGACTGCTCCGGCGACCGGACGGCCGGCGGGCCGGTGCGGGCGCTCAGTGCCCGGGTCGACCTGCGTGACCCGGCCGGCGTCGCGCTCGGCACCGTCGCTGCCGCCCAGGTGGTCGACCCGGCGTTCGTCGCCCGGCTGGCCGCCGCCACCGGCGTCGCGGTCACGCTGCTCGACGGCCCCGCCGCCCCCGGCCGGGTCGCGCACACCACCGAGTCCAACGGGGTACGCGAGGCGGTGCTCGCCGCCGCGAGCACGGTGGACGGCGACCGGGTCACCGAGACCCCCGACGGCCGGTACGTGCGCCGGCTCGGCCCGAGCGCGGGGCAGCCGCTGCCGCTGGTCCTCTCCGTTCCCGGCGAGCAGCCCGCCGGACTGCCCGCGGTGCTGGTCGGCGCGGTGCTCCTCGCCGCCGTGCTGGCCGTGCTGGCCGCCTGGCGGCTGGCCCGGGTGACCACCCGGCCGCTGGTGGAGCTGGCCGGCGCGGTGGATCGGGTGGCCCGCGGCGACCTGACCGCCCGGGTGCCGGTCCGCAGCCGCGACGAGATCGGCCGGCTGGCCGGGGCGTTCAACCGGATGACCCGGGAGACCGCCAGCTACGTGGCGGCGCTGACCAGCAGCCGGGACCAGCTGCGGGGGCACCTCGCGGTGCTCGGCGACACCCTGGCCAGCACCCACGACCTGCCCCGCATCCTGCGGGTGATCCTGCACAGCGCCCTCGGGGCGACCGGGGCGCGGGCCGGCACGGTGCTGCTGCTCGACCCGGACGGGGTGCTGGTGGGGCAGTGCGCCGAGGGGCTGGAGGGCCGGGTGCCCGCCGCCGAGCCGCTGCGGGTGCCGGTCGGCGCCGGGGTGATCGGCGCGGTCGCCGCCACCGGGGAGCCCCAGCGTGGGCGGGTCGAGCCGGCCGAGGCGCCGGCGGGGGAGCCGCGCTGCGAGACGTACGTCGCGGTGCCCTTCGCCGCACCGGCCGGCAGCGACCCGGCGGGCCGGGACCCGGCGGTCGGGGTGCTGGCCCTCTACGACCGGCTCGGCGGCGAGGAGTTCGACGACGACGACCTGGCCACCCTGCGCACCTTCGCCGGGCACGCGGCGGTCGCCGTGGAGAACGTCCGGGTGCACGAGGAGGCGCAACGGCTCTCGCTGACCGACCCGTTGACCGGGCTGTGGAACTACCGCTACCTGCGCGAGTCGCTGCGCCGCGAGGTGGAGCGGGCCAGCCGCTTCGGGCGGATGCTGAGCATCCTCGCCCTGGACGTGGACCGGTTCAAGCGGGTCAACGACACGTACGGCCACAGCGCCGGCGACGTCGTGCTGGCCGAGTTCGCCCGCCGGATACGCGGCGAGATCCGCGAGGTCGACCTGGCGTTCCGGCAGGGCGGCGAGGAGTTCGTGGTGCTGCTGCCGGAGACCGACGCCCGGGGCGCGGCGATCGTCGCCGAACGGTTGGGCGCGGCCGTCCGGGACACCCCGATCGTGGTGGACGAGCACGTGGCGATCACGGTGACCGTCTCCATCGGCATCGCCGTCTACCCCGACCACGCCAGCACCGGGCAGCAGGTGCTCGACGCCGCCGACGAGGCGCTGTACGCGGCCAAGGCGGCCGGCCGGGACGGCTACCGGGTCACCGGGCAGCGCGTCGACGCGGTGACCGAGGAGATCCCGGTGCCGGCTGGCGCGATCAGCCCGGACGACGGGCTGCCCCGGGCCGGGCCCGTGGCCACCAGGGCGGCGGAGGGCTCCGGCCGGCCCGCCGCCGGTGTGCCGGGGCCCGCCCCGGGTGTGACCCAGCCGGCTACGGGCGGCGCGTCTTCCGGTCCTCACCCGCCGCGGCAGAGCCGTGGCCGATAGTCTCGCGACATGTCGGAGCACTCAGCGAACCCCTCAACGGCCGCCGCAACCGGCCGTCCCCGTGCGGTCAAGGCTGTCATCCCGGCCGCCGGCCTGGCCACCCGCTTTCTGCCGGCGACGAAGGCGGTGCCCAAGGAGCTGCTGCCGGTGGTCGACCGTCCGGTCCTGCAGTACATCGTCGAGGAGGCCACCCAGGCCGGGCTCACCGACGTGCTGCTGATCACCGGGCGCGGCAAGACGGCCATGGTGGACCACTTCGACCGCCGGCCCGACCTGGAGGAACGGCTCGCGAAGAAGCCGGAGCTGCTGGCCGCTGTGCAGCGCACGACTGAGCTGGCCGAGATCCACACCCGCCGCCAGCCCGAGCAGCTCGGCCTCGGACACGCCGTCGGGTACGCCGAGTCGCACGTCGGCGATCAGCCCTTCGCGGTGCTGCTCGGTGACGAGTTCGTCAAGCTCGACCAGCCGCTGCTGCCGGCCATGCTGGAGCTTCAGGCGCGCACCGGCGGCGTGGTGCTGGCCTTCTTCGAGGTGGACCCGGCCGAGACCAAGCGGTACGGCATCGCCTCGGTCGAGCCGGCCGAGTCGGAGCTGACCGACATCGGCGAGGTCGTCAAGGTGACCGGCATGGTGGAGAAGCCGACGCCGGAGGAGGCGCCGAGCAACCTCGCCGTCCTCGGCCGGTACGTGCTGCCGGGCCGGATCTTCGACGCGATCCGCCGCACCGAGCCGGGCAGCGGCGGCGAGATCCAGCTGACCGACGCGATGGAGCTGCTGCGCAACGAGGGCGTACCGGTGCACGCGATCGTCTACCGGGGCACCCGCTACGACACCGGCATGCCGCTGGGTTACCTGCAGACGGTGGTGCAGATCGCCGCCGAGCGCGACGACATCGGCGGTGAGTTCCGCAAGTGGCTGGCCGAGTTCGTCAACTCCGACGCGTCGGGCGGTCCTAGTACATGACAGCGACGGCCGACGCCGAGGCGGCCGCGAACGAGTTGACGCCGCTCGCCGACTACCTGGGCAGTGTGCTGCGCAGGTTGCGCGCGCTGCCTCCGCTCGACCTCGACCTCACCCAGGCGCACGGCAACGTCCTCGCCGAGGACGTCGTCGCGCCGCACTCCTTCCCCGCCTTCGACCAGGCGGCGGTGGACGGGTACGCGGCCCGCTGGGAGGACCTCGTCGGGTACGGCCCGGCCCCCTCCGGGGGGTCGGGCGGCCGCACCGTGCGGCTCAACGTGGTCGGCGACCTCGGCGCAGCGAGCTGGCGCCCGGTCCGGCTCACCCCGGGTTCGTGCTTCTCGGTCGCCGCCGGGGCCCCGCTGCCGGTGGCGGCGGACGTGGTCGTCCCGGTGGAGTGGACCGACCAGGGCATGGCCGCGGTGGAGATCTTCCGGACCCCCAAGCGCGGGTACGGCGTCCGCCGCGCCGGTGAGGAACTGCCCGCCGGCACCCTGCTCGCCCGCGCCGGCACGTACGTCTCGCCCGCGCTGGTGGCCGTCCTCGCCGCCACCGGGATCGGGCACGTGGTGGTCCGCCCCAGTCCCCGGGTGGTCATCGTGGCCACCGGCGACGAGCTCGTCGACGTCGGCCGGGGCAGCCAGCCCGGCCAGGTGGTGGACGCCAACTCGCACGCGCTGACCGCCGCGGCGGCCGAGGTGGGCGCCCTGGCGTACCGGGTGGGTATCTGCGACGACGACCCGGAGGGGCTGCGCGGCCTGCTGGAGGACCAGACCCTGCGGGCCGACCTGATCATCACCACCGGCGGCACCGGCACCGGCCCCGGTGACATGGTCCGGCGCATCCTGTCCCGGCGGGAGGGCGGCCGGGCCGGGCCGGTCACCTTCACCGAGGTGGCGCTCTATCCCGGTACCGCGCTCGGATTCGGTACGGTCGGCGCCGAGGAGGTGCCGGTGGTGTGTCTTCCCGGTGAGCCCGGCTCGGCGCTGATCGGCTTCGAGGTGCTGGCCCGCCCGGCCATCAACCTGCTGGCCGGGGCGGAGCCGGTGTTCCGGCCCAGTGTCCGCGCGCACCTGCTGGAGACCATCACCTCCCCGGGCGGGCTGCGCGAGTTCCGCCCCGCGCACGTCGCCGAGCGGCGCGGCGGCGGGTACACCGTCCAGCCGCTGCCGGGTGGGCCGTTCACGCTCTCCGGGTTGGCCGAGGCGAACGGCCTGATGGTGCTCGGCGAGCGGGTGACCACCGCCGCCGCCGGCTCCACCGTGGACGTCCTCCTGCTGGACCGCCGCCGGTGAGCCTGTTCGGTCTCGGGCGGGCGCCGGGCTGGCCGGTGGTGTTGACCGACGGGCCGGTGGTGCTGCGGCCGTACCGGCGCTCGGACGCGGCCGCCTGGTCGGCGGTGCGCCGCGCCAACCAGGCCTGGCTGGCACCGTGGGAGTCACACCTGCCGGGCAGTTGGGACGAGACCAATTCGCCCGCCGCGTTCCGCTTCGTCCACAAGGACCAGCGGCGCTCGGCGCGCATCGGCGAGGGGATGCCGTTCGCGGTCTGCCTTCGTGAGGACGGCCGGGACCGGCTGGTCGGGCACCTCAACGTGGGCAGCATCGTGCGGCGGGCGTTCTGCTCCGGGTACGTCGGCTACTGGATCGACTCCAGAGTGGCCGGTCGCGGGGTGATCCCGACCGCGATGGCGCTGGCGGTGGACCACGCGTTCGGCCCGGGCGGGCTGCACCGCGTGGAGGTGAACATCCGGCCGGAGAACCGGCCGTCCCGGCGGGTGGTGGAGAAGCTGGGCTTCCGCGAAGAGGCGTACCACGTACGCTACATGCACATCGATGGGGCGTGGCGTGACCACATCGGATACGCGATGACCAGCGAGGAGGTGGCCGCCGAAGGCGGTCTACTGGCCCGCTGGCACCGCATCCGCGCCCGCAAGGGGTGAGCCGTCCCACGGACGGGATCGGCGCGGCGCGACGGCATCAGGGTCGACGGCCCGTAACCTCAAGTAACTGCAAGCTGTGGCAAGCGCTGCCCGCCCGTACGATCTGCGCCGTGGACGACCATCCGGGGAAGATCCTGCGGTGGTCCGACGGTTGCCTCGAATTCGGTGACGGGAGGGGTGAGGGTGCCGACCTCGGTGCTCCTCGCCGTCCTCGCCGCCGCCGGCCTGCTCGCCCTCGCGCCGGCGCTGGTCCGCCGGTACGACGCCACCGAGCGGCTGGTGGCGGAGCGGGCGCAGTCGACGGCGCGGGTGCTCCAGCGCCGTCGGCGACGCCGCACTGTCCCGGGACGGCGGCCGGTCAACCCGTCCCGCGCCCTCTTTGTCACCCTCAGTGAAGATGCGAACACGGGCGGTCTGACCGCTCCCGTTTCCGCGCCCCCGGCGGCGGGCCGCCGATCCGGCCGGCTGCGTGCCGTGCCGCCGGCCCCGCGCAAGGGACGTCGTCGACCCCCGCCCCGCCGGCGCCACACCCCGGCCGTCTACCGGCGCCGTCGCGTGCTCGCCGCGCTGCTGCTGCTCAACTTCGTCGAGCTGGTCGGCGTGATCGTGGTCAGCCCCGGCTTCTGGATCAGCGTCTCGGTCACCGGCACGCTGCTCGTGGCGTACGTCGTACACCTGCGGAAGCGGGCCGTGGCCGAGCGCCGGCGGCGGCGCCGCCAGGCCCGGGAGGCGGCGTGGCTGGCCGCCCGGCAGGCCGAGGTGCGGCGGGAGCAGGCCCGCCGGGCGGCGGCCCGTCGGGAGGCGCAGCGCCGCCTGGCGGCCCAGCGCGAGGCGGTACGCCGTACCGCCATGGGCCTGGACCGCTCGGGCGACCTACCGGCGGCGGCCAGCGGGGGCGGCTCGGTCTCCTACCGGCGGGCGGGGGGCCTGCGGGGCCGGCCGTACCAGTCGGGCCGTGGCTCCTCCCACCCGGCCTGACCGCTCTGGCGCGCGGTGGTGCGCTCGTGCCCGTTTGCGGCGTGTCGGGGTGTCCGGTGGCTCGAACGCCCCGACATGCCGCATCCCGAGTCGATCTCCGTGGGCCGGCGTCGCCGCGCCGGGGGTGGATTCGCGGCCGGGGTGGTCGACCTGTTAGCCTTGGCGCCGGCCCGCCCGGTGAAAGCCGGGTGGGGCCGAAGCCGGTTCGCCGGTGGAGGGGCTGTGGCGCAGACCGGTAGCGCACCTCGTTCGCATCGAGGGGGTCAGGGGTTCAAATCCCCTCAGCTCCACCCAAGGGAAAAGGCCGTCTCCGCTAGTCGGAGGCGGCCTTTTTCGATCTTGTAGAGAAATGAGCAGACTGGACGCGTCCCGTTTTGGTGGCTTCCGTTTGGGAAGCAAACGGCGTGGCAGAGTCGAAGCGACGTCGGCTGGCAGAAGACGACCTGTTGAAGGGTTTCGACCAGACAGGCCCGAGCCGGGGAAGGCTCGGCGGCTTCTTCGCCATCACCATCGGCGCATCCCTGTACGCATGGCATGTCGCTTTCGCCTTCGGCGCGTACCACACGCTTCTCTACCAATTTCGGCAGCAACTCTTCGTCGTGTCGCTGGTCGTGCTGCTGGGAGGGCTGATCATGCGCTCTCGGATGCAGATCCACCCTTGGCTGCTGGCCCTGTTCGCGCCTCCGCTCCTGCTCACCCTGGTGCGGCTGATCTTTCCGGCCAGCGAGTCAGGTGCCCTTCCACGTCTCGTGGACCGCATCCTTTTCGCCGCCACCGTAGCGGTGTTGCCCATCATCGCCTGGGTCGTTGCGCGGTTGCTCGCACCGAACTACTTCACCCTGCCCGACCGCCGAGCCAAGATCGCCGTTGTGGCTGTCGTCATCGCTGTGACAATCACCGGCTATTTCGTCGGCCGGTACAACGATCGCTTCCTCACCTGCGGAGACTTCCGAGTCGCCGGCGATTACCAGCCAAAGAACTGCGTCCACGTGCCCCGTCGCTGACCACGGGATACGCCAGGCTCACTTTCTCTGGCCGTCGAGGAGTTCGTCGAGGGCGACTGCGGTGTTGAGGAGGGCAAGGTCGGGTCCGCATTCCGCTGCCGCCGGTGCACAGCGGATCAGACCGTCTTGCGGAGGCCGGCGAGCTGCAGAACGGTGAAGCCGGCAACCACTACCGCCTGTGCGATGACAAGTGCGGTGCCGAGGCCGGTCAGCGGGAACCAGCCGGCGATGAGCAGTTCCACGCTCGCGGCCACCCATGCGATGTTGACGCCGATCACGACACCCACGGCGGGCCTGCTCACCCTCGGCCTCGACGCGAGGAGGAGCAGAGCGGCCGCGAAGGCGACCAGGAACGCGCCGATGGGGTAGAGGAAGCCGGCGGGAAGGCCGAACATCTCCCCGAAGATCGCCGCAGCGGCGAGGTAGACGACTCCGTTGGCCCCCGAGCCGATCGCGTCCTGCTTGAGGGCGAAGCGGAGCAGCTTGGTGTCATCGGTGGTCCGGGCGGTGCTGGCGACGGTGACCATTTCGAGTTCCCTTCGTGGTGCTGGTGTGCGGCTGACCACGAAGCTACGGAGGTCGGCGCCATCCCGAATCAGTCGTCGTGACGGTAGGTTGCCAGGCGTGCTGCACGGGCGGGCCAGGGAACAGGCGGAGATCGACCGGCTGCTGCAAGGGGCCAGGAACGGTCGCAGCGGCACGCTGGTGCTCCGCGGTCCGGCGGGGATCGGCAAGTCTGCGCTCCTCGAGTACGCCGCCGGGCGAGCAGCCGGCATGCGGGTGTTGCGCGGCGTCGGTATCGAGTCCGAGGCGACGTTGCCGTTCGCCGCACTCCACCTGCTCCTGCGCACCGGGCTCGACCGGCTCCACGCGTTGCCCGACCCGCAGGCCACCGCGCTCGGCGGTGCACTGGGGTTGTGCGACGCCCCGCCGGAGAGCCGGTTCCTGGTCGGACTGGCCACGCTGAGCCTGCTGTCCGAGCTGACCGGGGACGGCGCGACGCTCTGCCTGATCGACGACGCGCAGTGGTTCGACCAGGCGTCCACCGACGCCCTTGTCTTCGCCGCGCGCCGACTCGAGGCCGACGGTGTCTCCATGATCTTCGCCGCTCGCCCGGACTTTCCTGCTCCGGGGCTTCCCGAGCTCCGGCTGGGCGGCCTGGACAGCACCGCGGCCGCCGCCCTGCTCCCCGCCGACCTTCCGCCCCAGGTACGGGAGCGCCTGATCCAGGAGTCGGACGGCAACCCGCTGGCGCTCATCGAGTTGCCCGCCGCGCTCAGCCCCGAACAGCGGGCGGGGCGATTGCCGCCGGTGGGTGCGATGCCGGTGGCCGATCGCGTCCAGGAGGCATTCCACACGCAGGTGGCGGAGCTTCCCGAGCACGCTCGCACGGCGCTGCTGATCGCGGCGGCGGACGGCTCCGGTGAGCTTGCGACGCTGGTCGCTGCCGGCGCATCCCTGCACGGTCTCGAAGCGGCCGAGCGGAGCCGGTTGATCGGGATCAGAGGGTCGACCGTCGGTTTCCGTCATCCCCTGATCAGGGCTGCCACCTATCACAGTGCCTCCGTCACCCGACGCCTCGCCGTGCATCGAGCCCTCGCCGACGCGCTGGCCGGCTCGACCTCGCCGGATGCCCCTGACCGGCGGATCTGGCACCTGGCCGCCGCCGCGCTCGGTCCCGACGAGGGCGTCGCACGACAGTTGGAGGAGGCGGCGGGCCGAGCCGGTACCCGTGGCGGCCACGCCGCGATGGCGGCCGCCTACGAACGAGCCGCCGAGCTCACCGCCGATCCGGTACGCCGATCCGCGCGGCTGGCCGCCGCGGCACTGGCCGCGAGCGACGCCGGGCTGATGCGCCGGGCCGCCGCGCTCGCCGACAGCGCCACCCCCGATGTGGACGACCCCGCGATGATCTTGGCGCTGACCCAGGTACGCGCCCATCGCGAGTTCGAGTTGGGCACCCCGCTGGCGGCGGGCCGGATCATCATGGACACCGTCCCTCGCGTGGTGGCTCACACCGAGCAGGCCCACTGGCTGCTGGTGGAGGCCGTCCGCTGCGCCTGGTTCGCCGGGGACCCACGGCTGGCGGAGCAGGCAGCCGCGCAGCTTCAGGCGCTTCCCGGTTCGTCCCTGGCCAGCCAGGCGATCGGGCTGGCCCGGCTGCTGGCCGGCGACATCCCCGGCGGACTGAAGCTCATCAACGAGGTGCTCGACGTACCGGCGCTCGCCGGGCTGGGCGTGCCCGGGCTGACCTTCACCGCCGGTGTCTGCCTCGACGTCGGCCGGGCCGCCCTCTGCGAAGAGATCGCCGGACGGGTCGTGGCGGAGTGCCAGCAGAGCGGGATGATCGGCTGGCTGGCGTTCGCGCTGCAGGACCATGGGTTTGCACAAGGACTGCTCTGCTCGTACGGCGAGGCGATGGCGACGCTCGACGCGGGGCTGCGGCTGGCGACGGATCTGGGTCACGAGCACCGGGTCACCCACCTCACCTGCTGCATCGCCTGGGTGCTCGCCCACCAGGCAGATGTGTCGGGGTGTCGCGAGAAGGCCGAGGAAGGTGTCCGGCGCGCAGACGACCAGGGGCTGGTTCCCGCCGCGGCCATCGGGCGCTGGGCCCTCGGCCGGCTCGAACTCAGCCTGGGAAACCCGGACGCCGCCCTGCAGCAGTTGGAGGCCATCCCGCCGACGGGAATCGGAGCCCGCTGCGCCGCCGACCAGATCGAGGCCGCCGTCCGCAGTGGCCGGCCGGAACGGGCCAGGGAGCCGCTGGAGCGCTACCTGACCTGGGCGCGGCACGTCGGTCAACCGGCATCGGACGCGGTCGCCCTACGCTGCCGGGCCCTCGTCGACCAGGATGAAGCGGACTTCGTGGCTGCCGTTCGCATCCACGAGAGCGACGATCAACCATACGAACAGGCGAGGACGCGGCTGGCCTACGGCGAGTGGCTGCGACGGGCCCGGAGGCGGGCGGACGCCCGCGCGCAGCTACGCGCCGCACTGGAGATCTTCGATCGGCTCGGTGCGGAGCTGTGGGCCGGGCGGGCTCGTGCCGAGCTGCGCGCGACCGGGGACGTGCCGGCCGCGCCGCGTAGGGCCGGCGACCCGCTCAGTGTGCTCACTCCCCAGGAGCGGGAGGTCGTACGGCTGGCGGCCGGTGGCGCCTCCAACCGCGACATCGGCGCCCAGCTCTTCCTCAGCCCGCGGACCGTCGGCTACCACCTCTACAAGGCGTTCCCCAAGCTGGGCATCACTTCCCGATCCCAGCTGGCAGGCATCGTCAGGTCCTCCTCCATCCCGGGCTGACGCCGGCGCCGCCAGTGGCGCGGGCGGCCGAGCTTCGAATCGAGGTTGCCTGACCTCCACACCTGCGGCACCCTTCGCGACATGATCGAGACGCGGGTGCTCACCGAGGCCGATTGGAAGATCTGGCGGGAACTGCGGCTCGCCGCGCTGACCGAGGCGGCATATGCCTTCGGTTCCCAACTGAGCGACTGGCAGGGCGACGGCGACCGTCAGGACCGCTGGCGCGCCCGGCTGGCCATCCCCGGCTCGTACAACGTCGTGGTGACGCTCGACGGACAGCCCGTCGGGATGGCCAGCGGGGTGCCGACCGGTGAGGACGGCGTGGTCGAGCTGATCTCGATGTACGTGGCGCCGGCGGGACGTGGCCGGGGCGTCGGCGACCACCTCGTGCGGGCGGTCGAGCAGTGGGCCCGGCAGGCGGGCGCGCGGACGCTGCGGCTGGCCGTGGCGGAGGGCAACGCGAACGCCTGGACGCTCTACCAGCGCAACGGCTTCCGTGACACAGGCGAGCTGGCCGACCTCATGCCCGACGGCGTGCGCCGGGAGCACGTGATGGCCAAGGTGCTCGCACGCTGAGACCCGCTCAGCGCGTGAAGTCGTCCGGCACGTCCCGGGCGTCCTCCTGCACGTGCTCGCCGGCCGGGTGTCCCCGAAGCGTGTCGCGCTGCCGCACCCGCTCCGCCTCGGTCCGTTCGTCCTGGTTCATGTTGCCCATGCTCGCCCGTGCCGGCCCGGAGAGCTTCTCGACCTGGTCCTTGGCCTTCTCGACGCTCATGTCGCCTCCCGAGTCGGAATGGGCGGTTCGCGATGCCGACCGCCCGTCCCGACCCGCGTCCCCGCCGGTCCGGGGGTGAAAACCCCGAACCGCCCGCCGATGCGGCGTCCCCTCACTCTTCGAGGGCGAACGACCCGAGGGGGATCTCGCCGGTCGGCACGTACGTGCCGATCATGACTCCGGTCGTGGAGACCGTGCTGTCGATCAGCTTCAGCCCGGACGGGAGGGTGCCGTCGGCGAACAGGCGCTTCCCCGCCCCGATGACGACGGGGAAGAACCACAGGCGGTACTCGTCGACCAGGTTGTGCCGCATCAGCGTCTGAATCAGGTTGCCGCTGCCGTGCACCTGGAGCTCCGGCCCGTCGCCCTGCTTGATGGCCGCGACGCCGTTGGCCACGTCGCCCTCGATCAGCACCGAGTTGCGCCACTCCAGGGTGGGGCGGCTGCGCGAGGCGACGTACTTGGTGGCGTCGTTCAGCGGCTTGCCACCGGCCTCCTCCGGCGCCTTCGGCCAGTGCGCGGCGAAGATGTCGTAGGTCCTGCGGCCGAGGACGAGGTCGAAGGGCCGGCCCATCGAGGCGTCCATGACCTCGCCCATCTTCTCGTCCCAGTAGTGGAACGACCAGCCACCGTGCGCGAAGCCGTTGTCGTCGTCCTCTCCGGGGCCGCCCGGGGCCTGCATCACCCCGTCGAGGGTCAGGAAGGTCTGTACGACCAGCTTTCTCATCTCGCGTGTCCTCTCCATCGGATCTGACCCGTCCGCCCCTCCGAATAGGAAACGTGCAGGCGGAGCGACAGTTGCCGCACAAGGCCGGGCCTCCACTGAGGGTGAACGTAGGCGAGCTGTACGACAAGGACCGCCGCCGTCTCGGTGCGAGGCAGCGGCATCCACGCGGTGGCCCTAACCTTCGGCGGGTGGAGCGTCTGGAACTGCCCGACGGTGGCTGGTGGGACTGGGAGATCATGTCGTGGTCGTCCGGGTGCCTCCGGTTGGCGGCCGACACTGACCTGACCTACCACCACGGGCTGGAACTCGTCTTCCGTGACGTCAGCTACGTGGCCTGCCCGTCGCTGTTCCACCACCCCTGGTTCCGTGCGCCGACCGGGGCCGAGCGCGCCCACGTCCGCCGGTACGTGGGCGACCGGCCCGCGGTGCTGGTGGCCTTCGACATCGACGGCCCGGGCCCCCTGCCGTGCCTGATCGCGGCCGACCGGGTCGAGGTGGTGGCCGGGACCGTCTACCGGTACCACCGCGCCGACCTCAAGCCGGGTGAGCGCCTGGCGGACTGGCTCGCCCCTTCCTGACGCCCCACTGCCGCAAGGCAGAAGCAGCGGGCCGGCCCCCGAAGGGAGCCGGCCCGCCAGGGAAGGCAGAGGTCACGGCTTCCAGGAGCCGGCGGCCTCGAACTTGTGCTGGTACTCCACGACGCCGCTCTTGTCCTTGACGTCGAAGACCACGGCACCGGAGCGCTTGCTGCCCGCGCGGATGCCGCTGCCGGAGTCGAGCATGTCGCCGCCGCAGCCGGAGAGCGCGCCGGCCAGGCCGTTGACGGTGGTGCCGTCCTCGGCGACCCACTGGAAGTAGAACGGGTTGATCGACGCCTTGCCCTTGGTGACCGTCGCGGTGACGTCGGCGATCAGGTAGAGGCCCTTGTCGGGGGCGGGGGCGTAGGAGCGGCAGCCCTTGGTGGAGGTGGAGAACTTCCGGATGGTGATCTCGATGGTGCCCTCGTCGTCCTCGATCACCAGGGTGTCGCCGGGCTCCATGTTGAACGTCTCGCCGTCGGCGGCCGAGGCGGACGCGGAGGGCTTGCCGGGGAAGGCCGGCGCGGCGGTGGTGCGCGGGGTGGGCAGCGACCGCTGGATCTCCTCCGCCTTGTCGGCGGCCTTCTTGCCGCCCGCCACCAGGGCGACGATGCCTCCGGCGCAGCAGAGCAGCGCCAGCACGGCGACGACGATGCCGACGATGACCCACGGCTTCTTCTTCGAGCCGGACTGCACCGGCGGGCCGAGCGGCTGGCCCGGCGGGGGCGGGTAGCCCGGACCGGACACCGGCGGGTAGCCGCCGCCGGAGACTGGCGGGTACGGCGCGCCGGAGACCGGCGGCATCGACGCGTTCGGGTCGTACTGCGGGTAGGCCCCGCCGGAGACGGGCGGCTGCGGGGCGCCCGACACCGGCGGGTACGGCGCGCCCGAGGTCGGTGGTTGCACGGCGGTCGGGTCCATCGGCGCGTACGGCGGCTGGGGGGCGGTCGGGTGCTGCGGCGCGCCGGAGACTGGCGGCAGCGGCGCGGTCGGGTCGGCAGGGTACTGCGGCACCGGCGCCGTGGGGAACGGGTCCACGGGCGGCTGGTTGGGGTCCTGCGGCCCGTAAGGGGGCTGGGGCTGGCTCACCGTACTCCTCGGCACTTCGTCTGCATCGGGAACTCTTCGACGCTAGTCGGTGCGAGCAACGCGGAATTATCTCGGGTCTGACCCGCCGTTCGGTGCCGGACACAGGGCCGAACGGTCAATGGGTCAGCACGGCCGCGGTGCGGACCAGATCCCCCTCGATGACGAAGCGCCCGGTGATGACGGAGGGTGGGTCGGCCACGGTCGCCGCCGCCACCCGGACGGGGTCGATCCGCGCGGTGAACGTCCCGGCGTCCGGGTCCAGCTCCACCGTCGCGTCCTGGAAGTCCAACCAGGACCCGACGACGGGGTGCCAGACCTTGTAGACGGTCTCCTTCGCACTGAACAGCACCAGCGGCCACGAGGTGCCGGCCGGCAGCCGGGCGCAGCGCTCCTCCTCCTCGGGGCGGCAGATCAGCCGGCGTACCCCCTCGTTGAGCTCGCGGTGCCGCTCGGCGTCCATGCCGACGGACCGCACGTCGGTCGCCCGGGCGACCGCGGCGGCGCAGTAGCCACGGGTGTGGGTGATGGTGCCGACCAGCCCGGCCGGCCAGGTGGGCGCGCGGTCGGCCGCCGCCGGGACCGGCAGCTCCGGCAGCCCCAGCTCGGCCATCGCCCGCCGGGCGCAGACCCGGCCGGCGGTGTAGTCGCGGCGCCGGCTCTCCACCGCCCGCGCGCCGAGACCGGTCCGCTCGGCCGGGAGCAGCTCGCCCGCCCAGTCCGTCGGCCCGGCCACCACGACCGAGACGGTCGGCGGCAGCAGGTCACGCATCACCCACCCCCTTCAGGTACGACGACAGTCTGGCCCGTTCGGCGTCGAGCTTCTCGGCCGGCACGGGTGGCGACTCGGGCCAGAGTGTCACCTCCGGCTCGCCGTCGCGCGCCTCCCAGGTGCCGACCACCCGGCCCCGGTGCACCACGACCGGGGCGATCCAGCCGGCGGCCCGGCTCACGTCGGCCCGCCGAGCCGGCGGCACCACGGTGGCGTCCCTCGTGCCCGGCCCGAGCACCCACTGGTCGAAGGCGGGCAGCAGGCGTACGTCGTCGTCGTGCTCGGCGGTGGCGATCTCCTCGACGTCGCCGGCCCGGGCGTACCCGGGCCGCCCGTCGACGGTCACCGCGACCAGTTCACCCGCCGCCACCAGCTCCTGGAACCAGCCGCGCAGCATGGCCCGCTTCGAGCCGCCACGGCTCAACCACTGGTCGAAGGTCTCCGGGTCGGCCGGCCCGTACGCCCCGAGGTACGCCGGCACCACCCGGGCCGCCGCCGCGTCCGGCTCCGGCAGCCCGGGCCAGTCGGGCAGGTGGGTGTCGGGGCGGGTGAAGGTGACCCGGTTGCCGTCGGCCGGCCCCTGCACCAGCAGCCCCTGCCAGGCCAGCGGCTTGAGCACCGCGCCCCAACCGGAGCCGAGGTGCGCGGCGAGGCCGGCGTCACCGGTCCGCTCGACGATCTCCGCGGTGAGCTGTTCCCGGCCGAGCACCCGCCCGTCCAGGGCGGCCGCCGTCGCCTCGGCGATCGCGTCGAGCTGGGCGGTCGTGACGAAGCTGCGCTGCCATGAACCCTTCTCCCAGAACCGGCCGGCGGCCAGCAGGGCCAGGCAGGCCGGGGCGTCCGCCGTCGGCAGCAGGTGCAGGGTGCCGCGCATCGCCCAGGTCTTCACCAGGGCGCCGGCGGCGAGGGCGGCGGTGGTCGTACCCGGTCGGGGGGTCGGCTGGCGCGCGGCGACGGCCTGCTCGGCGGCGGAGGCCACCTGGGCCTGCACCCCGACCAGGCGGCCGGCCACGGCGACCGCGTCGTGCCCGGCCGGGCGGTGCAGCAGGTGTCGGCGGGCCCGCCAGGCCAGCACCCGCTCGGTGGAAAGGTTCGTGACGGCCATCGACGGTGAACGTACCGCAACCGTGTAACGCCGGAGCGTCCCGAGACGCTGTTAGGTCGTCGCGGGGGATCATCCGGCGTCCGCGCGTCTCCGACGCGTGGCGCCGGTGTCAGGTACGACCATCCGGAGAGGAAGTGGCGATGACCGGTGCCCCGGCACCCTCGGGTTCCCACCCCGACGAGCACGTTCCGGTGACACCGGCGTGGACCTGCGACTCCTGTGGTGAGGAGTGGCCGTGTCCGACCAAACGCGCGCGGCTGCTCAGCGAGTACCAGGTGGACCGGGCTTCGCTCAGCGTCTACCTGGGGTCGTGCCTCGCCGCCGCCACCGCCGACCTGCGTGCCTCACCGGTGGCGGCTCTCCAGAACCGGTTCATCGGCTGGGTTCCCCGGGGACCCGTCACCTCCTGAGCCCGGCGGTGGCCGCCCCGGGACGACCGGGGCGGCCACCGGCGGCGGTCAGGGCCGGCGCGGGCGGCGGGTCAGCGCGAAGCCGACCACGCCGGCCACGGCGGCGAGGGCCCCGCCGAGGGTGCTCCAGATCCAGCGGGAGCCGAGGGCGGGCAGCCAGTCACCGATCCCGCCGTCCGCCTCCTCGGCCGGGGCCGCCGCCGGTTCCCCGGTCAGCACCGCGCCGGCCTTCGTGTTCGGCACCAGCGGCGCCTTCAACTCGCCGTCGTCGCGGGAGCCCTCGCCATCCGCGCCGACCAGCAGGTCGACGTCGACCGGGAGGCCCAGGTCGGGCTCGGGCAGCTCGGTCACCGACAACCGGACGTAGTACGTGCCGGGCAGCGGGTCGGCCGACCACGGCTCGGCCCAGGAGCGCACCTCGCGCAGGGTGCACCCCAGCGACACGCTGCCGGCGGAGGCGTCGACGGTGGGGGTCTGCGCCCCGGCCGTGCAGGACTGCCGGCGGCGCAGCCCGTCGAAGACCTCCACGGTCCAGGTGGAGGCGCCGGTGCGGGCCTTCGGGAAGGAGACCGTCGCGGTGATCTCGTGCCGCTGCCCGGCCGAGGCCGGGAACGACCAGTAGAGGTGGTCGCCGGTCGAGGCGCTCATCCGTACCGGCTGGCCGGCGGCGATGCCGGTGGCGGTGAGGAAGGACGTGCCGGCCCGGCCGACCGGGGTGGCGCCGGGCGAGGGAGTGGGGGCGGCCGCCGCGGCGGGGACGGCCGGGAGGGCCAGCCCGCCGGCGAGCGCCGCACCCGCCAGGATCATCGGGGTACGCATCTCAGTTCTCCCTCCAGGTGGCGACCCACCAGCGGGTGAGCAGCCCGGCGACCAGGCCGGTGAGCAGGCCGGCCAGGGTGAGCAGGGCGAGCAGCAGCCAGCCCCGACCGAGGTCCGGCGCGGCCGGGGCGGGGGAGGAGGCGACCACGTCGACGGTCAGCTCGACCGGCATCCCCGGGGTCACCCGGGTGCCCGGCCGGGGTGCGAAGGAGTTGCTCACCACCAGGCACACCGTCGTGGCGGGGACCGACGCCGCATCGGCGCTGGGCGTCGGCGTGGCCCCGTCCTCCGTCGCCGACCAGCGCAGGCCGGCCGAGACCACGTCGGTACGCCCACTGCCGGCGTCGACTCCGCGCACCAGTTCCCGGCCGTCGGCGGTGGTGGCCCGCAGCAGCACCCCGTGGTCGGGGTTGATCGGGCGGTCCAGCGCCAGGCTCACCGAGGCGCGCAGCTCCTGCCCCGGCCGGACCGGCACCCGGTACCAGCGGTGCTCGGAGAACGCCTCCCGGTCGCTGTACACGCCGGGGGCGAGCAGCGGCGCGTTCGCGCACTCCGGCGTACCGCCGACCACGGTGGGCGTGGCGGTGTAGGTCTCCTTCGCCCGGTCCACCAGTTGCTTGATCCGGCCGCTCAGCTCCTCGGCGCTCTGTGCCGCGGTGTACGTGCCGCCGGTCGCGCCGGCGATGCAGAGCAGCTGCCGGCGTACCTTCTCGTCGGGGGCCAGGCCGAGGGTGTCGACCACCAGCTTCGTGCCCTGGGCGGCCAGCTCGCGGGCCACCTCGCAGGGGTCCGGCGGGGCACAGGTGTCCTCGCCGTCGGTGATCAGCACGATCCGCCGGGTGGTGGTGCCGGTGCCGAGGTCCTGAGCGGCCGAGCGCAGCGCCAGCCCGACCGGGGTGAAGCCGGTCGGCCGCAGCGTGGCCACGGCCGCCTTCGCCTGCACCCGGTCGACCGGCCCGACCGGCACGATCTGCTGGGTGTCCAGGCAGCCCTGCTTCTTGTCCTTGCCCCGGTAGGTCGCGCCGAGCACCCGGATGCCGAGCTGGGTCTCCTCGGGCAGCGCGTCGACCACCTCGTTGAACGCCTGCTGGGCCACCGAGATGCGGCTGCGGCCGTCGATGTCCCGGGCCCGCATCGAGCCGCTGACGTCGAGCACCAGCTCGACCTTCGGCGGCTCGGCGGGTGTCTCCTCGTCCGCCACGGCCGGCGCGGGACCGGTCAGCACGGTGGCCGCCAGCAGTCCGATCAGGACGGCCGTGGATCGTCTCTTGTTGATCACCGGGCGGAGTGTAGTGCGATCCACTCTGGATGATCATTTGGGGCGGAGGGTCGTCGCCGAGGGCTGTCGCCGGCCTCCGCGGCGCGCGGATCGGCGGGTGGTGTCGGGGACGCCCGGATGGGATCGGGTGGTCCCCCGTCAGTCTCCCGGAAGCCGTCCCGGTGCCGACACCTCCGCCGTCCGTCCCCGTGCCGATCCTCGTGATCGGGCAGGAATTGGTACGGACCCGCTCGCGGTCGGCGGCGGACCGTGGACCGGGTGGTGACCATCCGTCAACTGTCGGAGGTGAACCTTTTGCCCGGCCCGGCATCCGTCGGAAATCTGACCCAAGTCGACCCGTTGTGCCGGTGGCGAAGGGTGGTTAAGCTCTGTCTTGCGCGCCCCAATCGCCCGCTTCCCCCGTGGCAGGCGATCGGGGCGCGCGCTATTTGTGCGCCGCTCCCGCGCCCCCCGTCGGCGCCCCGCGGGCGCCCCCCTTCCGCGCGCCGCGCCCCCCTTCCGCGTCGATCTAGGGCTTATCGCTGCCCGTGGTGATCGACTGACAGCGTTTCGCCCTAGATCGACACGCTTGGAGAGCGCGGGAGGGCGGTGGGGTGGGGTGGGGTGGGGTGGGGTGGGGTGGGGTGGGTTAGATCCAGCGGCCGTCCAGCCACATTCGCGCCGACCAGTCGTCGTACGGCAGCAGGTTGCCCACGAAGATCGGGTAGAAGTACGCGAAACAGAGCGCCACCAGCAGCACGTACGCGCCGACGATCACCCCGCCGATCAGCCGACGGTCGTCGTCGCGCGCCAGGTCGGCGTCGCTCGCCGCGACGCCCTCAGCGGTGGCGGGGGTGACGATCGCGCCCAGCACGTAGACGACCGCCAGCACCAGGAACGGCAGCGCCGGGGCGGCGTAGAAGGAGAACATCGTCCGGCCGTCGAGGGCGAACCAGAACCACGGCAGCAGGCCGGCGGCCAGGGTCAGCAGAATCGCCCCGGCCCGCCAGTCCCGCCGGGCCAGGCCCAACCAGGCGGTCGCGACCAGCGCCGGCAGGAACGACCACCAGAGCAGCGGCGTACCCAGCAGCAGGATCTCCGAGGCGCAGCTCGGCGCCCCGCAGCTGCCGTCACCCGACCAGTAGAAGGCCACCGGCCGGCCGAGCAGCAGCCACTGCCACGGCCACGACTGGTACTTGTGCGGGGTCTCCAGGCCGGTGTGGAAGTCGAACGCCGCCCGGTGGTAGTGGTACAGGTTGTTCAGCGCACCGAGGATCGGGGTGTCGCTCAGCCCGGGGATGTTGGGGTAGCGGGCGGCCAGCCGGTAGTAGCCGTCGTCACCGAGCAGCCAGCCCGACCAGGTGGCCACGTACGTCACGACCAGCAGCACCCCGGCGAGCACCAGCCAGGGCAGCTCGTCGAGGAGCGTGTCCCGCCACGGGCGGCGTACCCCGGCGGAGCGGCGGACGCCGACCTCCCACAGCAGCACCAGCAGCGCGAACGCCGGCACGAAGTAGAGCGCGCTCCACTTCACCGCGACCGCGCAGCCGAGCAGCACCCCGGCGGCCAGCCGCCACCAGGGCCAGGTCCGCCAGCCGCCGGCCGGGCGCCCGGCCCGTCCCGGCGCGGCCGGGTCCAGCCCGTCCTCCAGCGCCCGGGCCCAGCGTCGCCGCCGGGCGTCCCGGTCCAGCACCAGGGCGCCGAACGCGGCCAGTACGAAGAGCAGCAGGAAGATGTCGAGCAGCGCGGTGCGGGACAGCACCAGGTGGAAGCCGTCCAGCGCGAGCAGCAGGCCGGCGGCGCAGCCCAGCGTGGTGGAGCGGAACATCCGCCGAGCGATCCGGGTCAGCATCAACACCGAGAGGATGCCGGCCACCGCCGCCGAGAACCGCCAGCCGAACTCCGGGGCGGTGGTCAGCAGGTGCCCCGGCACCGAGATGTTGTGCTCCTGGTCGGAGTAGCCGAAGGCCCACTCACCGAGCCCGATGAGCCACTTGCCCAGCGGTGGGTGCACCACGTACGACGGACCGTTGTCCTTGTAGTTCCACTCGACGCCCTTGTCGATCAGGCCGTAGCCGTCGCGGGCGTAGTAGATCTCGTCGAAGATCTTGCCCTTGGGGCTGCTCAGGCCGAGCAGGCGCAGGATCGCGGCGATCGCCACCACCACGGCGGTGGCGATCCAGGAGTGCACGTCCAACCGGGCCTCGACGGTGGCGAGCCGACGACGCACGACGGCCGGAACCCCGCCACCGTCGCTGGTCGGGGTCCCCTGGTCGGGTCCGGTCTCGTTCGCGCTCTGTGCTGTCGACGCACTCGTCACCCGGCGATCGTAGGCTCTGAAGGTGCCCGGTGGCGCCCATCGCCGCCGACGCCGGCACGCTCGTCGATGAAGGAGCGCATCCCGTGGGTGAAATGTCCGAGCTCGGGCGCCTGGTCCTGCTCGGCGCGCCGCTGGGCAACCCGGCCGACGCCTCCGCGCGCTTCCGCGAGGTGCTCGCCACCGCCGACGTGGTGGCCGCCGAGGACACCCGCCGCCTCACCCGGCTGGCCCGCGACCTCGACGTCACCGTCGGCGGCCGGATCGTCTCCTACTTCGAGGGCAACGAGGAGCGGCGTACGCCCGAACTGGTCGACGTGCTGACCGCCGGATACCTGGTCGCGCTGGTCACCGACGGCGGCATGCCCAGCGTCTCCGACCCCGGCTACCGGCTGGTCCGGGCCGCGCTGGACGCCGGCGTGCCGGTCACCTGCGCGCCCGGCCCCAGCGCGGTGACCACCGCCCTGGCCCTGTCCGGCCTGCCCAGCGACCGGTTCTGCTTCGAGGGCTTCCTGCCCCGCTCGCCCGGCGGCCGGCGCTCCCGGCTGCGCGCCCTGGCGGCCGAGGAACGGACCCTGGTGTTCTTCGAGGCCCCGCACCGGATCACCGGCGCGCTGGCCGACCTCGCCGCCACCTTCGGCGCCGACCGCCCGGCCGCGCTCTGCCGCGAACTGACCAAGACGTACGAGGAGATCGTCCGCCGGCCGCTCGGCGAGCTGGCGGACTGGGCGGCCGAGGGTGAGCCGCGCGGGGAGATCACCCTGGTGGTCGCCGGAGCCCCGGAACGGCCGGCCGAACGCCCCGACGACGACACGCTGCGCGCGGCGGTGGCCGAGCGGGAGGCCGCCGGACTGTCCCGGCGCGACGCCATCAGCGAGGTGGCCGCCGGGTACGGGCTGCGCCGGCGCGACGTCTACACCGTCGTGCACGCCTGAGGCGTCCGCCTCACCAGGCGGCGAACAGGAAACCCAGCGTGATCAGCGCCGGCCCGCCGTACGCGCCGGCCGTCGCCCAGCGCCGGTGCCGCGCGTCGGCCAGCCGCAACGCCCCGGTCCCCCGGGCGATGCCGGCTCCGCAGCCGGTGATCACCAGCAGCCCGAGCAGCCAGCGCAGGTGCCGGCCGATCCCGGTGTCGGCGTACGCGGTGTCGTCACCCGGCCCGGTCATCCGCGCCGGCAGCGCCGTACCGGTGGCGCGGCGCTCGCCCGGCACCCCGGTGACCCGGACGCCGTGGGCGAGGAACCGGCCCCGATCGGCGAAGAAGACGCCCCGGCAGCGCTGGGTCAGCCCGTCCCCGGCGCAGCCCGTGATCACCACCGTGCCCTCGGTGGCGTGCCCGGCCGCGAGCCAGAACGGCCCCGCGCTCACCCAGGCGAAGAAGGCCGCGACCAGGCTCAGCGTCACCAGCACCGCCAGCCCCTGCACCGGGTCCGGCGGGCGGGGGGTGCGTGTCGCGGGCGGCCGGGCGGGCACGGCGGGCGGGCGCTCGCCGCGCTTCGGCTCCTCGCGCAGCGGCGTGCCGTCCCAGTGCACCTCCTCGATCGGCGGCCAGAAGGCGGCGTCGGCGTCGGCCGTACCCCCGCCGCTGGCACCGTCGGCGCGCGGGCCGCGCGCCGGCTGACGGACCGGGACCCGGCGGGGGATCGCGTCGACCGGCGCGCCGGTGGTCGGCTCGACCTCGACGGGCGCCTCGTCCGGTCCCGGGACCACCCGCGGCTGGGGCGCGACCGCGCCGCCCCGCGCCGGCGCGGCCGCGCCGCCCGGCGGGTCCGTCCTGGTGCCGGGGGACTTCTCGTCGCGCCCGGGTGCCGCTCGTCTGCCAGTCACGGCGTTCATTGGACACCGCGCCGGGGGAGGGATCGGGCAGCTCAGGCCGCGTGTCGGCGACAAATCGGACGAACGGCCGGGGGTGGATCGACCGCCGGCGGTGTCGGCCCCGACACGGGGAGGCCTATTGGTTCGCGGCCACCGGGGCGCGGTCACTAGGCTTGCTGGTCATGAGTCACGTTCTCGCGGCGGTCGCCTGGCCGTACGCCAACGGCCCGCGCCACATCGGCCACGTCTCCGGTTTCGGCGTTCCCTCCGACGTCTTCGCCCGGTACATGCGGATGGCCGGCCACGACGTGCTCATGGTCTCCGGCACCGACGAACACGGCACCCCGATCCAGGTGCAGGCCGACGCCGAGGGGGTCACCCCCCGCGAGCTGGCCGACCGGTACAACCGGGTGATCGCCGCGGACCTGCAGGCGCTCGGGCTCTCCTACGACCTGTTCACCCGCACCACCACCCGCAACCACTACGCGGTGGTGCAGGAGCTGTTCCAGGGGCTGCACCGCAACGGCTACATCGTGCCCAAGGTCACCACCGGCGCGATCTCCCCGTCCACCGGCCGGACCCTGCCGGACCGCTACATCGAGGGCACCTGCCCGATCTGCGGCTACGACAGCGCCCGCGGCGACCAGTGCGACAACTGCGGCAACCAGCTCGACCCGGTCGACCTGATCGACCCGAAGTCGAAGATCAACGGCGAGACGCCGAAGTTCGTCGAGACCGAGCACTTCTTCCTCGACCTGCCCGCCCTGGCCGACGTGCTGCGGCACTGGCTGGACGCCCGGGAGGGCTGGCGGCCCAACGTGCTGCGCTTCTCGAAGAACCTGCTCGACGACCTCCAGCCCCGGGCCATCACCCGGGACCTGGAGTGGGGCGTGCCGATCCCGCTCGACGGCTGGCGCGACCGCGGCGACAAGCGGATCTACGTCTGGTTCGACGCGGTGATCGGCTACCTGTCCGCCTCCATCGAGTGGGCCCGCCGCTCCGGTGACCCGGAGGCCTGGCGGAAGTGGTGGTCGGCCGACGGGGAGGGCAAGGACGCCCGCGGCTACTACTTCATGGGCAAGGACAACATCGTCTTCCACTCGGTGATCTGGCCGGCGCTGCTCTCCGGCTACTCCGGCGAGGGCGCCAACGACGGCGAGTCGGGCGAGCTGGGCCGGCTCAACCTCCCCACCGAGGTGGTCTCCAGCGAGTACCTGACCATGGAGGGGCGCAAGTTCTCCTCGTCCCGCAAGGTGGTCATCTACGTCCGGGACTTCCTCGAGCGGTACGACGCCGACGCGCTGCGCTACTTCATCGCCGTCGCCGGCCCGGAGAGCAACGACACCGACTTCACCTGGGCCGAGTTCCTCCGCCGCAACAACGACGAACTGGTCGCCGGCTGGGGCAACCTGGTCAACCGGTCCGTCTCGATGGCGGCGAAGAACTTCGGCGCGATCCCGCCGGTCGACCCGGCCGGGCTCACCGAGGCCGACGAGGCGCTGCTCGCCACCGCCCGGGCCGGTTTCGCCGTCGTCGGCGACCTGATCGCCAAGCACCGGCAGAAGCAGGCCATCGGCGAGGCGATGAAGGTGGTCGCCGAGGCCAACAAGTACCTCTCCGAGCAGGCCCCGTGGAAGCTCAAGGACGAGGCGGACAAGCCGCGGATGGGCACCATCCTGCACGTCGCCCTCCAGGTGGTCAGCGACGCCAACACGCTGCTCACCCCGTTCCTGCCGCACTCCGCGCAGAAGGTGCACGAGCTGCTCGGCGGCACCGGCGTGCACGCGCCGATGCCGGTGATCGAGGAGGTCGACGACCTCGACGGCGGCCCGGCGTACCCGGTGCTGACCGGCGACTACACGGTCGGGGCGCGCTGGGAGTCCGTACCGGTGGAGGCCGGCCGGCCGCTCGCGGCGCCGAAGCCGGTCTTCCGCAAGCTCGACGCCTCCATCGTCGAGGAGGAGCTGGCCCGCCTGGCCGGCTGAGACGCACGCGGCGGCGCGGCCCACGGGTCTCCCCGGGGCCGCGCCGCCGATCTTTCGGCCCGTCGGGTCAGGCGCGGGCCATGCTCGGCTGGGCGAAGAAGTTCATGATCGCCTGATTGACCTCGTCGGCGTGCGTCCAGGGCGTGCCGTGCGGGGCGCCCTTCAACGTGATCAGCTGGCTGTTCGGCAGCATCGGCTGGAGCCGCTGCCCGGTCACCGGGTACGGCAGCACGTTGTCCTTGTCGCCCTGCACGATCAGCACCGGCACGTCGATCCTGGGCAGGTCGGCCCGGAAGTCGGTCTGCCAGGCGTCCACGCTGTCGTAGGTGCCCTTCGCCGAGGCCATCGCGCCGATGTTCCAGTGCGCCCGGTACGCCTCCTCGCTGACCCACCGGCCCTTGTTCTCCGAGTAGTTGAAGAACGCGTCGCAGAAGCTCGTCAGGTAGGCGAACCGGTCCGCCAGGATGGCCTGCTGGAAGCCGTCGAAGAGCTGCTTGTCGACGCCCTCCGGGTTGTCCGCCGTCTTCAGCAGGAACGGTGCCAGCGGGGCCAGCAGCACCGCCTTGCTCACCCGGCCCGACCCGTACGCGCCCAGGTAGCGGGTCACCTCACCGGTGCCCATCGAGTGCCCCACCAGCATCGCGTCCCGCAGGTTCAGCTCCGTCATCAGCACGTCGAGGTCGGCGGTGAACGTGTCGTAGTCGTACCCCGTCGTCGGCTGGGCGGACGCGCCGAAGCCCCGCCGGTCGTACGTGATCACCCGGTAGCCGGCGTTCAGCAGCGGGATGGAGACCTTCTCCCAGGTCGAGCCGCTGAACGGGAACCCGTGGATCAGCACCACCGGCTGACCGGAACCGTGATCCTCGTAGTACAGGTCGATGGGGGCGGAGTTCTCCGTCCCGACGGTGACGAAAGGCATGCGGGTCTCCTGATCTCCGATGTCGGACGCCCCCGCGCTTTCCCGGCCCACTGCCCGTTATGCGCGCCCCGTCACACGGCGTACGACACGTCCACCACCTGGTCGTCGGTGACCTCGGACCCCGGTGCCCAGGTCTCGTAGACGCCCCGCTCGTGGCACTGCGCCCCCGTGCCGAGAACCGCGTCCGGGTCCGGCCGGCACAGCCGCAACCGCAGCCACCCCGCCTCCTCCCGCAACACCAGGCACGGCACGTCCCGCCAGCGCGCGTACCGCAGCCGCCGGGCCACCGACTCCACCGGGTAGCGGGCGGACCGGGTCATCGCCAGCACCCGGAACCCGCCCGGCAGGTCGGCCACCGCCTCGTACTCGGTGCCGGCGTAACCGCCGACGAGCTGGGTGGCGCGGGGCGCCTCCCCGGTGGGCAGGTACTCCTGGTCGGGGGAGAGCCCTTGCACCGCGGCGAGCAGATGCCGCCACTGCGGGCCGACCATCCGCAGCCAGCCGCGCTGCTCCGCCTGGTAGCTGTAGAGCACCACCTCCACCCCCTGCGCGGTGTACGCGACCAGGGTGGCGTTCGCCGGCATGGGCAGGTCGGCGCAGTCCCGGGTGACGAACTCCGGGATCAGCTGCGCGTTGCTCGGCACGAACCCGGTACCCAGCACCGGCGGGCCGAGCCGGTCCCGGGGCGGCAGCGCCAGCAGGCCCCGGTGCGCCGGGCCGGCCGGCACCTCGTAGTCGACCGGGTCGGCGGCCCGCCAGCGCAGCGCGTACGCCAGCTCGTCGCCGCCGCCCGCGCCGTTGCCGCGCAGCACCGCCAGCGCCCCCGGCGTACGCAGGTGCGCCACGTCGTGCTCCCGGTAGCAGAAGCCGTGCGGCAGCCAACCCCGCACGTACCCGGCGAGCTGCCGGGCGGAGAGCACCTTGACCATCCGGGTGCCGCGACGCACCACCGCCGAGGCGCGCACCGCGGTGAGCGTCGGGTCCCCGGCCGCCGCCGGCTGCTGACTGAGCTGGTGCACGTACGCCCAGCCGCGCTCCCGGTGCAGCGGCACCAGCAGCGGCGCCTCCGGCTCCTCGGCCGGCTCCGCCGCGCCGTGCACCGCGCCGACCTCGGTCACGTGCACGAACCTCCGCCACGGCAGCGCGGTGCCCGGCCGGGGCGACCACTCGAAACCGGGCGCCTCGTCGGCGCTGAACAGCTCGTACGCCGCGCCCCGGGCGATCTCCTCCGCCGGATAGCTCGCGCCCTCGTACCCGACGCGCAGTCCGGTGTCGCTGGACTGAGGGGTGACGGTCATTCCGGAAACGCTAAGCGCGGGGAATGCCAGACCGGTGAACAGTCGATGGCGTCCCGGAGACGTGGCCCGGTGGCGGTGTGTGATGCTGGCCGCGATGAGTGAGCCGACCGAAACCCGCAAGCAGCGGGCCGCCCGCCGGGCCGGGGAGTTCCCGCCCGCGCCGGAGGCGCTGCCCCGCCCCGTGCTCGACAGCCACACCCACCTGGACATCACGGTCAGCGAGGCCGGGGTGCCCGGCGGCGGTCCCGCGGAGGACCCGGTCGCCGTCGCGGTCGAGGTGGCCGCCGCCGTCGGCGTGGACCGGCTGGTCCAGGTCGGCGTCGACGTGGCCTCCTCCCGCTGGGGCGCCGACGTCGCCGAGAAGTACCCGGCGGTGCTGGCCACCGTCGCGCTGCACCCGAACGAGGCGCCCCGGCTGGCCGACCTCGACGAGGCGCTGCGCGAGATCGAGGCGCTCGCCGCCCGCGACCGGGTCCGCGGCGTCGGCGAGACCGGGATGGACTTCTTCCGTACCGGCGACGAGGGGCGGGCCGCGCAGGAGGAGAGCTTCCGGGCGCACATCGCCATCGCCAAGCGGTACGGCAAGGCGCTGGTCATCCACGACCGGGACGCACACGCCGACGTGCTGCGCGTCCTCGACGACGAGGGCGCGCCGGACACCGTGGTGCTGCACTGCTTCTCCGGCGACGCCGAGTTCGCCGCCGAGTGCGTGCGCCGGGGCTACCTGCTCAGCTTCGCCGGCACCGTCACCTTCGGCAGCGCCACGGCGCTGCGCGAGGCCGCCGCGCTGACCCCGCTGGAGCAGATCCTGGTCGAGACCGACGCGCCGTACCTGACCCCGATGCCGCACCGGGGACGGCCGAACGCGTCGTACCTGATCCCGCTGACGGTCCGGTCGCTGGCCGCGACGACCGGCGCGGATCTCGACGAACTCTGCGCCGCCATCTCCGCCACCGGCGACCGGGTCTTCGGCCCGTGGTGAACCGGCCCGGCCCCGCCGCTACGCTACGGGCGTGACCGGACTCCTCGGCCCGGCGGAGATCCGGGAACTGGCCGCCCGCCTGGGCGTCGCCCCCACCAAGAAGCTCGGCCAGAACTTCGTGCACGACCCGAACACGGTCCGCCGGATCGTCACCGCCGCCGGGCTGACCCCGGACGACGTGGCGCTGGAGGTCGGGCCGGGTCTCGGCTCGCTCACCCTGGCCCTGCTGCCGGTCGCCGCCCACGTGCACGCCGTGGAGATCGACCGGACGCTGGCCGGGGCACTGCCGGAGACCGCCGCCCGGCACGCCGGGCCGGACGCCGGCCGGCTCACCGTGCACCACGCCGACGCGCTGCGGGTCCGCGCCGCCGACCTGGCCGACCCGGCCCCGACCGCGCTGGTGGCGAACCTGCCCTACAACGTCGCGGTGCCGGTGGTGCTGCACCTGCTGGCCGAGCTGCCCACCCTGCGGCAGGGCCTGGTGATGGTGCAGAAGGAGGTCGCCGACCGGCTCGTCGCCGGTCCCGGCTCCAAGGTGTACGGCGTCCCGTCGGTGAAGCTGGCCTGGTACTCCCGGGCCCGGGCCGCGGGCAAGGTGCCACCGAACGTGTTCTGGCCGGTGCCCAACGTCGACTCCGGCCTGGTCGCCTTCACCCGCCGCGAGCCGCCCCGCGACGACGTCACCCGGGAGCGGGTGTTCGCCGTGGTGGACGCCGCGTTCGCGCAGCGCCGCAAGACCCTGCGCGCCGCGCTGGCCGGCTGGGCCGGCGGCGCCGACCGGGCCGCCGCGGCGCTCACCGCCGCCGGTGTGGACCCCGGCGCGCGCGGGGAGTCACTCACCGTCGAGCAGTTCGCCGCCATCGCCGCGTCGGCTCCGTCCGTCGCGCCCGTCGCGCAGTAGTCTGGCCCCGTGTCCGCGGAGGAGGTGTACGAGTGACCGCGCAGCCGATCGACCCCACCGCCCACGGGATGTGGAGCCCGGATCCCGTTCGGCAGCGGTTGGCCAACCACACCATCGAGGACGTCCTGGCCCTGCCCGACGACGCCCCCCGCGTCGAGCTGCGTGACGGAGTCCTCGTCGTGGTTCCTTCCCCGACCTTTGGTCATCAGAACATCGGCAACCTGCTCTGGATGTGGCTGCGGCAGCACGCGCCGGTCGAGCTGACGCCGGCCACCGCCGTCGGGGTGGCGATCAACTACCGGAACACCCTCGAACCTGACGTGGTCCTGCTGAAGCGTCCGGTGGCGGCCGATCACCACTACTTCGAGGCCGAGCAGGTCGTGCTCGCCGTCGAAGTAGTCTCGCCCGGCACCCGTCGGCGGGACCGGTTGGAGAAGCCGGCCGACTACGCCGACGCGGGCATTCCGCACTACTGGCGGATCGAGCAGGATCCGTTGCACGTGTACGCGTACGACCTGGTCGACGGCCGGTACGAGCCGGCCGCCGACTCCGCCGAGGAGCTGATCGTGGCCAAGCCGTTCGACATCCGCCTGCGTGTGCGGGAACTCGCCCCGTGACCGAGGCCTGGCGACCGGACGAAGACGACGAGCAGCAGCGGCGCGGCGCCAGCGGACCGGTCCGGGTCCGGGTGCCGGCCAAGGTCAACCTGCACCTCGGGGTGGGGCCGTTGCGCCGCGACGGCTACCACGAGCTGAACACCGTCTACCACGCCATCTCCATCCACGACGAGCTCACCGCCCGCCGTGGCGACACGCTCACCCTGACCATGGAGGGCGAGGGCGCCGGGGAGCTGGCCCTGGACGACACCAACCTGGTGATCCGGGCCGCCCACGCTCTCGCCGGCTACGCCGGGGTGATGCCGCACGCCCGGCTGCACCTGCGCAAGCAGATCCCGCTCGCCGGCGGGCTGGCCGGCGGCAGCGCCGACGCGGCGGCCGCGCTGGTCGCCTGCGACGCGCTCTGGGGCACCGGGCTCTCCCGCGACGAGCTGGCCGGCATCGCCGCCGACCTCGGCTCGGACGTGCCCTTCCTGATCCACGGCGGCACCGCCCTCGGCACCGGCCGGGGCGAGGCGGTCAGCCCGGTGCTGGCCCGGCCCACCTCCTGGCACTGGGTGGTCGCCATCGCCGACGGGGGGCTGTCCACCCCGGCCGCCTACCGGGAGCTGGACCGGCTCCGCGACGCCGGCAGCGCCGGTGAGCCGCTGGGCAGCACCGACGCGCTGCTCGCCGCGCTGCGCCAGCGCGACCCCCGGGTACTCGCCGCCACCCTCGGCAACGACCTCCAGGACGCCGCCCTGGCGATGCGCCCGTCGCTGGCCGACACCCTGAAGGCCGGCGAGGCGGCCGGCGCGCTGGCCGGCCTCGTCTCCGGCTCCGGCCCCACCTGCGTCTTTCTCGCCGCCGACGCCGCCCACGCGGAGCGGATCGCCGGCGAGCTGGAGGCGGCCGAGGTGTGCCGGGAGGCCCGGGTCGCCCACGGGCCGGTCGCCGGAGCCCGGATCACCTGACCTCACCGGCCGCGCCGCCCGCCGGGCGCCGCGCCCCGCGTGCGGCGTGTCCCGGTGTCCCACTGACCTGCCGCAGCAGCGTCGGCGGCGCAGCGCCGCGCGGGGCCGGCCGGGTGTCCGCGTACCCTGGAAGGCCAGGCGTCCCCAGGTGCCAGCCGGCACCGGGACGCCTTGATCATGGGAGGTGAGGTCGTGGCCAACATCGTCAACCTGGACCGGGTGTCCAAGGGGTACGGCGCCGCCGGGCCGCTGCTCACCGACGTCTCGCTCGGCCTCGACGACGCCGACCGGATCGGCGTGGTCGGCCTCAACGGCGCCGGCAAGTCCACCCTGCTGCGGCTGCTCACCAAGCAGGAGGAACCGGACGGCGGGCGGGTCACCCACCGCCGCGACCTGCGGGTCCTCTGGCTGCCGCAGAGCCTCACGCTCACCCCCGAGGCCACCGTCCGGGACGTGGTGCTCGGCACCGCCTGGCTCGCCCAGAGCATGGGCGCCGAGCACGAGTGGGCCGGCGACGCCGGCGTCCGGGCCATCCTCGACGGCCTCGGCATGCCGCACCTCGGCCTCGACCAGCCCGTCGGCCCGATGTCCGGCGGCGAGCGGCGCCGGGTCGCGCTGGCCGCGCTGCTGGTCCGCGAGTCGGACCTGCTGATCCTCGACGAGCCCACCAACCACCTCGACGTCGGCGGCGTCGACTGGCTGGCCAAGTACCTGGTCGGCCGCAAGGGCGCGCTGGTCGTGGTCACCCACGACCGGTGGTTCCTGGACGCGGTCTGCACCAACACCTGGGAGGTCGCCGACCAGACCGTCCGGGCGTACGAGGGCGGCTTCGCCGCCTGGACCCTGGCCCGCGCCGAACGTGAGCGGGTCGCCGCCGCCGCCGAGGCCCGCCGGCAGAACCTGCTCCGCAAGGAGATCGCCTGGCTGCGGCGCGGCCCGCCCGCCCGGACCTCCAAGCCCCGGTTCCGGATCGACGCCGCCAACGCGCTGATCGCCGACGTCCCGCCGCCGCGCGACACCATGTCGCTGCAACGGCTCGCCACCGCCCGGCTCGGCAAGCAGGTGTACGACCTGGAGGACGTCCGGCTGCTCGCCGGCCCGAAGGAGATCCTGCACCGCGCCACCTGGCAGGTCGGCCCCGGCGACCGGATCGCCATCCTCGGCCGCAACGGCGCCGGCAAGACCACCCTGCTGCGGATGCTCGCCGGCGTCACCCGCCCCGACGACGGCCGCTTCCACACCGGCTCGACCGTCCGGCCCGCGTTCCTGTCGCAGGAGCTGGCCGAACTCCCCGGCGACCTGCGGGTCCTGGAGGCCGTCGAGGAGGTCGCCCGCCGGGTGCAGCTCGGCGACCGGGAGGTCTCCGCCGCCCAGCTCGCCGAGATCTTCGGCTTCGACGACCGGCGGCTCTGGACGCCGGTCGGCGACCTCTCCGGCGGCGAGCGCCGCCGGTTGCAGATGCTCCGGCTGCTCGCCGGCGAGCCCAACGTGCTGCTCTTCGACGAGCCCACCAACGACCTGGACACCGACACCCTGGCCGCGCTGGAGGATCTGCTCGACTCCTGGCCCGGGACGGTCATCGTGGCCAGCCACGACCGGTACCTGATCGAGCGGGTCACCGACGTCGCGTACGGGATGTTCGGCGACGGCCGGCTGGTGCACCTGCCCGGCGGCGTCGACGAGTACCTGGCGCGGGCCGGCGGCGCGGAGCCGGCGCGCCTCCCCGCGGCTCCCACGGCCGCCCCGGGCGCCGCGGCCCCGACCGGCATGTCCGCCGCCGAGGCCCGGCAGGCCCGCAAGGAACTGGGCCGGCTGGAACGGCAGATCGCCAAGCTGGAACAGAAGGAGACCGGGCTGCTCGACCAGCTGGCCGCGCACGCCACCGACTACGCCAAGGTCGCCGAACTCGACGCGCAGCTCAAGGAGGTACGCGCCGAACGCGAGCGGACCGAGGAGACCTGGCTCACCCTGGCCGACGAGATCCCGCCCGTCTGACCCCCGACGCACCGGAAGACGGGGCCGTGTGCGGCGTCACATCCCGGCGTGCGGGACAATCGTCGTCGACCTCTCTCATCCCCACGGCGTTGGAGACTCAGACATGGCCCATACCCCCGTCAACCACCCCGCGCGGCCGATCTACCGGGCGATCGGCGGGCTCGTTGGTCTGTACCTGGTGGTCTTCGGTGTGCTCGGCCTCATCACGAGCGCCGGCAGCGACCTCTTCGCCCAGGATGACACCAAGGTCCTGGGTCAGGGGACGAACCTCGGGTTCTCGCTGCTCAGCATCCTGCTCGGCATCGTCGTGCTGGTCGGCACCGTGATCGGTCGCAACCTCGACGTGGCGATCAACCAGCTCCTGGCCTACGGCCTGATGGTGCTCGGCCTGGCCGAGCTGGCGTTCCTGCAGACCGACGCCAACATCTTCAACTTCACGATCATGACCGACATCGTGGTGCTGACCCTCAGCCTCGTCCTGCTGATGGTCGGCATGTACGGCAAGGTCGGCACCGACGAGGAGAAGGAAGCCTGGGAGAAGGCCCGGCTCGTGCTCTGATCCGTCGGTCGCGCTTCGGCGTTTTGATCCCGCTCCGTCCGTGGCTTGTTCCCGGGCGGGGCGGGATCTTTCGTTGGCGCGGCTGCCCGACTGTTCGCCGGACGGCGGGGTCCGGTCTGGGGGAGAATTCTCCGGAAAGAGGTCTTCTCGGACGGAGGGGTCATGGCGCACTTTCCGGTGAACCACCCCGCGCGCCCGCTGTACCGGGTCATCGCCGGGCTGGTCGGGCTCTACATCCTGGTCTTCGGCGTCTGGGGGGTCTTCGAGACCTGGGGGGAGCCGCTGTTCGACCGGGGCTCCCACTGGGCGCTCGGACTCCGCACCAACCTGGCGTTCTCGCTGGTGTCGGTGGCCTTCGGGATCGTGCTGATGATCGGCGCGTCCCGGCGCAGCAACCTCGGCCACTACATGAACCTGACCGCCGGGGCGGTCTTCATGATCACCGCCATCGCCATGATGTCCGTCCTGCAGACCAGCGTGAACTTCCTGAACTTCTCCATGTCCACGGTGATCGTGTCGATGGTCTTCGGGTTGCTGCTGCTCGCCACCGGCCTCTACGACAAGGTCGGCACGGACGAGCACGCCGAGAAGGAGCGCAACGACCGGCGACACCCGATCTCCGAGGCGGGCACCCGCTGAGCCGGGCGGCGCCGACCGTCAGGCCCGCTTACGGGTGATCAGCCCGGGCTTCGGCTCCAGGTGCGACAGGCCGTTCCAGGAGAGGTTCACCAGGTGCGCGGCCACCGTCTCCTTGCGCGGCTTGCGCACCTCCAGCCACCAGCGGCCGGTCAGCGCCACCATCCCCACCAGGGCCTGCGAGTAGAGCTCGGCCAGCTTCGGGTCGTACCCCCGGCCGGAGAACTCGGCCGCCAGGATGTGCTCCACCTGGTGCCCGACGTCGTTCATCACGCTGCTGAAGTTGCCCGTCGCCGACATCAGCGGCGACTCCCGGACCAGCACCCGGAACCCGCTGGTCTCCTCCTCGATGTAGGTGAGCAGCGCCAGCGCCGCCTGCTCCAGCAACTCGCGCGGATGCCCGGCGGTCAGCGCGGTGGTGATCCGGTCCAGCAGGGCGCGCACCTCGCGGTCGACCACCACCGCGTAGAGGCCCTCCTTGCCGCCGAAGTGCTCGTAGACCACCGGCTTGGACACCTTGGCGCGGGACGCCACCTCCTCGATCGAGGTGGCGTCGAAACCGCGCTCGGCGAAGATCTGCCGGCCGATCGCGATCAGCTGCTCCCGCCGCTGGGCGGCGGACATGCGTACCCGGGAGGGGGGCTTGGCGGCCGCCGCCGCGGGCGCCGCCCGCCGCCGTCCGCCGGTGGCCTCGTCCGCCATCTCGTCACCTCGCCGGCGCTCGGTGACGCCCTGTCGTGGGATGTTCCTGCCGCCGTGCCCGTCTGCCTCGGTCACCCGGCCATACTGCCAGGTAACGTCCGCGGGCATCGCCCGGTTTCAGCGCCGTGCGACCGGCTTCACCAGCTTGGCGGCGACCCGCTCCGGCTTCGGCCAGCGCACGTCCCGCGCGCCGCCGGCCTTCTCCAGCAGCCAGATGACCCGGGCCGAGATGTCCAGCTGGCCGCGCAGCACGCCGTGCCGGGCGCTCGTCGGATCGGCGTGGTGCAGGTTGTGCCAGCTCTCGCCGAACGACAGGATCGCCAGCGGCCAGAAGTTCGCCGCCCGGTCGCCCTGGCGCATCGCGAACGGCCGCTCCCCGTAGACGTGGCAGACTGAGTTGATCGACCAGGTCACGTGGTGCAGCAGCGCGATGCGGACCAGGCCGCCCCAGAAGAGCGCCGTCCACGCCCCCGACCAGGACCAGGTGGCCAGGCCGCCCATCACCGCCGGTCCGAGCACCGAGACCACCACCAGCAGCGGGAACAGGCGGTCCACCCGCCGGGTGTCCCGGTCGGCCAGCAGGTCCGGGGCGAAGCGGGCCCGATTCGACAGTTCCCGGCCGAAGAGCCAGCCGACGTGGGAGTGGAACAGCCCTCGGGCCAGCCCGCGGACGCTCTCCCCGTAGCGCCACGGCGAGTGCGGATCACCCTCGGCGTCGGAGAACGCGTGGTGCCGGCGGTGGTCCGCGACCCACTGGATGATCTCGCCCTGCACGGCGAACGAGCCGGCCACCGCCAGCGCCACCCGCACCGGGCGCGGGGCCTTGAACGAGCCGTGGGTGAAGTACCGGTGGTAGCCGACGGTGATGCCCAGGCCGGAGAGGAGATACCAGAAGGCGGCGATCGCCAGGTCCGTCCCGCTCAGCCAGCCACCCCAGGCGACCGGCACCGCGGCGAGCAGGGCCAGGAAGGGTACGACCACGAACGCCCACAGGGCGATCAGGATGCCGGTGGACTGCGGGCCCTGGGTGAGCGGCTTCGGCCCGCTGGTCAGAGAGGTCGACATGGCACCTCGCAGAGGGGAGATACGCCTACGTCACCGTAACTTAGGCACCGGGCCGGACGGAGTGAACAGTTGCGGACGTGAATGAACGACGTGTCGTACCGGCGTTCCGGCGTTCCTGCCGTGCCGGCGGATCGAGGGTCTCGTCGCGGGGCTCGCCGAGGCGATCACATAGGGGTGGGGGCACCTCAGGCGGAGGCGTTAAGCTGTCTTGCGTCACAGTCGGCCGTGGTGTAATTGGCAACACCCGGGTCTTTGGTACCCGTGTTTCAGGTTCGAACCCTGGCGGCCGAGCCCCGCTCGCGTAGACACCCCTCTGCAGGGGTATGGGACGGACTGCCCGTGCTGCGTGGTTAGCATGACCGCGAGACTGTCGCCTTCCCGACGGGAGCCACGTCGTGCCCCAGCCCCACCTCCGTACCGTCGTCGTGCTCGCCGCCGGTGAGGGCAAGCGGATGAAGTCGGCGCTGCCCAAGGTGCTGCACCCGCTGCTCGGCCGTACCCTCCTCGGCCACGTGCTGACCGCGGCCGCGCCGCTGGCCGCCGACCACACCGTGGTCGTGGTCGGGCACGGCGCCGAGCAGGTCCGGGCGCATCTGAGCGAGATCGCCCCGGACGCCACCCCGGTCCTGCAGGCCCAGCAGCTCGGCACCGGGCACGCCGTGCGGATCGCGCTGGACGCGGCGCCGGAGGCGACCGGGACGGTGGTCGTGATCAACGGCGACGTCCCGCTGCTGCGCGCCGAGACGGTGGCCGCGCTGGTCGAGGCGCACGAGGGCGAGGGCGCGGCGGCGACGGTGCTCGCCGCCGAGGTGCCCGACCCGACCGGCCTCGGTCGGATCGTGCGGGACGCCGCGGGCCGGCTGGAGCAGATCGTCGAGGAGCGGGACGCCACGCCGGCGCAGCGCGCGCTGCGGGAGATCAACGCCGGCATCTACGCGTTCGACGCGGCGCGGCTGCGGGACGCGCTGGGCAAGCTCTCCACCGACAACGACCAGGGCGAGGAGTACCTGACCGACGTCTTCGGCCTGCTCGTCTCGGCCGGGGAGCCGGTGGGCGTGCACGTCGCGGCGGACCACGTCGAGACGCTGGGCTGCAACGACCGGGTGGAGCTGGCCGCCCTGCGCCGGCTGCTGCGCGACCGGGTCAACGAGGCGTGGATGCGCACCGGGGTGAGCATCCTCGACCCGGAGACCACCTGGATCGACGTCACCGCCACCGTGGAGCGGGACGCGGTGATCGACCAGAACACGCAGCTGCGTGGCGCGACGACGGTCGGCGCGGAGGCGGTCGTCGGGCCGGACGTCACGCTGATCGACACCGTGGTGGGGGCGGCGGCGACCGTGCTGCGCAGCCACGCGGTGGGCGCCGAGGTCGGCCCCGGGGCCAGCGTCGGGCCGTACGCCTACCTGCGCCCGGACGCCCGGCTGGCCGAGAAGTCGAAGGTCGGCACGTTCGTCGAGGTGAAGAACTCCGAGGTCGGGCCGGGCGCGAAGGTGCCGCACCTGTCGTACGTGGGTGACGCCACGATCGGGGCGAAGGCCAACATCGGCGCCGCGACGATCTTCGTGAACTACGACGGGGTGAACAAGCACCGCACCACGGTGGGCGAGGGGGCCTTCGTCGGCTGCGACACCAGCCTGATCGCGCCGGTCGAGGTGGGCGCGGGGGCGTACGTGGCGGCGGGCAGCGCGATCTCGCAGGACGTGCCGCCGGGTGCGCTCGGGGTGACCCGGGCGCCGCAGCGCAACATCGAGGGCTGGGTGGCCCGCAAGCGCCCTGGTACGGCCTCGGCCGCGGCGGCGGAGCGGGCGAAGGGTGCGTCGGCCGACACGCCGGTCGCAAGGGAAGGTGAGGCAATCCACGGGCGCGCCGAGACCGTGGGACGGCCGTCGGGCGCGGGGGATACTGCAACCGAATAGTCCCCGGCCCTAACCGCCGCCGGGAACCACCGACCAACGGGAGCAGACGGGCCCATGGGCAGCATCGTCGCCGAAAACCGCAAGAGCCTGATGCTCTTCTCCGGACGTGGCTTTCCGGAGCTGGCCAAGGAGATCGGTGAGGTGCTCGGCGTCGCGCCGACGCCTTCCGACGCGTACGAGTTCGCCAACGGCGAGATCTTCGTACGGTTCAAGGACTCGGTGCGCGGTTCGGACGCCTTCGTGGTGCAGTCCGTCACGCACGGGGTGAACACCTGGGTCATGGAGACCCTGATCATGATCGACGCGCTGAAGCGTGGTTCGGCCAAGCGGATCACCGTGGTGCTGCCGTTCTACCCGTACGCCCGGCAGGACAAGAAGCACCGGGGCCGCGAGCCGATCTCGGCCCGGCTGGTGGCCGACCTGCTGAAGACCGCCGGGGCGAACCGCATCCTCACGGTCGACCTGCACACCGCGCAGATCCAGGGCTTCTTCGACGGCCCGGTGGACCACCTCTTCGCGATGGACGTGCTGGCCGAGTACGTGGAGCACAAGTACGCCGGCCGGCCGATGACCGTGGTGGCGCCGGACTCCGGCCGGGTGCGGGTGGCCGAGCGGTGGACCGACCGGCTGGGCGGCTGCCCGCTGGCGTTCATCCACAAGACCCGGGACCCGCTGAAGCCGAACCAGGTGGTGGCGAACCGGGTGGTCGGTGAGGTCGAGGGTCGGGTCTGCCTGATCGTCGACGACATGATCGACACGGGTGGCACGATCACCAAGGCCGCCGACATCCTCAAGGAGTCGGGTGCGGCGGAGATCGTGGTCGCCTCCACCCACGCCCTGCTGTCGGACCCGGCCACCGAGCGGCTGAAGAACAGCCCGATCAGCGAGATCGTGGTGACCAACACGCTGCCGCTGCCGCCGGAGAAGCAGCTCGACAAGCTGACCGTGCTGTCCATCGCGCCGCTGCTGGCCCGGGCGATCCGCGAGGTCTTCGACGACGGCTCGGTGACCACCCTCTTCGGTGGCCTGAGCTGACCCGCGCACCGCGGTGGTGACCGCGGTGCGGCACCGTTCCCGCCGGCCGACGCGCCGGTGGGACCGGTGTGGAGGGGACTGCCGGAGACCTCGGAATCCGCTCGGGTAGACTGGTGCGGTTGCCACGGCGAGGGTGCCCGGCGGGCCGCTGAGAAGCGCCGCACGGAGGCACCGTCATCGACGCGGTGCTCCGGGCAGTCGTTCATGACGCATGAGCCCCAGCGAGCCCCTCGCCCCAGCACCGCCAGACGACAAGCCGCCGCCGCGAAAAGCATCAGGAGTTTCCCCGTGTCCGAGGTAAAGATCAGCGCCGAGCCCCGTACCGAGTTCGGCAAGGGTGGTGCCCGTCGTACCCGCCGGGCCGGCAAGGTGCCCGCCGTGCTGTACGGCCACGGCGAGAAGCCCAAGCACATCGCGCTCCCGGCCCGCGAGTTCGCGGCCGCGATCCGCAAGGGCGGCGCGAACCAGCTCTTCGCGATCGAGGTCAGCGACGGCACCCAGGCGCTGGCGCTGCCGAAGGCGATCCAGCGTGACCCGATCAAGGACACCTTCGAGCACGTCGACCTGATCCTGGTCCGTCGGGGCGAGAAGGTCACCGTCGACGTCCCGGTCCAGCTGACCGGCGAGGCCGCGCGGGACACCCTGATCGTGCACGACCACGACACCCTGTCGGTGACCGCCGACGCCACCAAGGTGCCGGACCACCTGGAGGCCTCGATCGAGGGCCTGGAGGCCGGTTCCCAGGTGACCGCCGCCGACGTGCAGCTGCCCGCCGGCGTCGAGCTGGCCGCCGACGCGGAGCAGACGGTCGCCTCGGTGACCGCCGCCCCGACCGCCGAGCAGCTCGAGGCGACCCTCCCCGAGATCGAGACGCCGGAGGAGGAGGCCGCGGAGGCCGCCGCCACCGAGGCCGAGGAGGCCCCGGTGGGCTCCGAGGTTCCGGCCGCCGAGGAGAACGCCGAGGCGAAGACCGAGGCCTGATCGGTTCGCACCATCTTTTGCGGCAGGCGCTCCCGGCGGACACCGGGGGCGCCTGTCGGCGTATCGGGACGCGTGCGGCGCTGACGACGAGCGGGAGGGACGGGACGTGACGGACGAGGCGGGACCGTGGCTGGTGGTCGGCCTGGGCAACCCCGGTCGGGAGTACGCCGGCAACCGGCACAACGTCGGCTTCCTGGTCGCCGACCTGCTGGCGGGCCGGCTGGGCGCGAAGTTCGGCCGGCACAAGCGGGCGGTGGCGGAGGTCGCCGAGGGGCGGCTGGGTTTCGGCGGGCCGAAGCTGGTGCTGGTCAAGCCGCTGACGTACATGAACCTCTCGGGCGGTCCGGTGGCCGCGCTGGCCCAGTTCCACAAGATCCCGGCCGAGCGGGTGATCGCGGTGCACGATGAGCTGGACATCCCGTACGGCCAGCTGCGCATCAAGATCGGCGGCGGCGAGGGCGGGCACAACGGCCTGCGCTCGATGTCGAAGTCGCTCGGGACGAAGGACTACGTCCGGGTGCGCTTCGGCATCGGCCGGCCGCCGGGGCGGCAGGACCCGGCGGACTACGTACTGTCGGATTTCGGCAGCGTGGAGCGCAAGGAGCTGGAGTTCCTGGTGGACCGGGCGGCGGACGTGGTGGAGTCGGTGGTCACCAAGGGCGTGGAGCCGACGCAGAACGCGTACCACGGGGCCTGAGCGCGGGGCGTACCCGGAGCGGAGCTGCCCGGCCGGTAGTCTGCGCCTTCTGACGTGGCGTGACCCGCGACGCGGATCGCGGCGAGGCGACGGGAGTGGTACGTGGGCAGTCCTCCGATGATCGACGGCGCGTTCGCCCGGTGGTTGGCGGCGCGGGCCGGGCAGGCGCTGCTGGAGTTGCGGGCCGAGATGGGCTTCGCCGACCCGGGCGCCCTGAAGTCGGCCGGGGACAAGGTGTCGCACGACCTGATCCGCACCGAGCTGGCACGGTGGCGGCCCGGCGACGCGGTGCTCTCCGAGGAGGACGAGGGCTCCCGGCTGGCCTGGGCGGCGGAGGTGAACCCTGCGGCGGTGTCCCGGCTGACCGCCGACCGGGTGTGGATCGTCGACCCACTGGACGGCACCCGGGAGTTCTCCGAGGAGGGGCGCTCGGACTGGGCGGTGCACGTGGCGCTCTGGGCGCGGAAGGCACCGACGCCGCACGGGCTGGTGGCGGGGGCGGTGGGGCTGCCGGCGCAGCACCGGGTGCTCGGCACCGACTACCCGCCGGCGTACCCGCCGTTGACCTTGGAGGCGGCGACCGCGGGTGGCGGGCGGACGCTGCGCCTGGCGGCGAGCCGGAGCCGGCCGCCGGTCTTCCTGACCGATCTGGCGGAGGACGTGGGCGCGCACCTGGTGCCGATGGGTTCGGCGGGCGCGAAGATCGCCGCGGTGGTGACCGGTGAGGTGGACGCCTACATCCACGCGGGCGGCCAGTACGAGTGGGATTCGGCCGCCCCGATCGCTGTGGCGACGGCCACCGGCCTGCACGCTTCCCGGATCGACGGTTCTGCGCTGAAATACAACGAGGCGGATCCACGCCTGCCGGACCTGCTGGTCTGCCGCAAGGATCTCGCCACTCGGTTGCTTGCAGCGCTGCAGAGACATTCCGGGTAGCCTGAGCGCTTGTTCCTGATGTATCCGACCGGAAAGGTCTGGAATCCATGAGCGGATCCGCGCCGATCGAGACCGTGTCATGACCGCCCCCGCCCGCTTCTACCAGGTCTCGCACCTCGACGCGCTGGAGGCGGAGAGCATCTTCGTGATGCGCGAGGTGGTCGCGGAGATGGAGCGTCCGGTGCTGCTCTTCTCCGGCGGCAAGGACTCGATCGTCATGCTCCGGTTGGCCCAGAAGGCGTTCGCGCCGGCCAACATCCCCTTCCCGGTCATGCACGTGGACACCGGGCACAACTTCCCCGAGGTCCTTCAGTACCGCGACCAGCGGGTCGCCGAACTGGGCCTGCACCTGATCGTGGCGAGCGTGCCGGAGGCCCTGGCCAGCGGCATGGTCCGCGAGTCCGGCGACGGGATGCGCAACCGGATCCAGACCCCGGTGCTGCTCGACGCGGTGGAGAAGCACCGCTTCGACGCGCTCTTCGGCGGTGCCCGCCGGGACGAGGAGAAGGCCCGCGCCAAGGAGCGGGTGTTCAGCTTCCGCGACGAGTTCGGCCAGTGGGACCCGAAGAACCAGCGTCCCGAGCTGTGGTCGCTCTACAACGGCCGGCACCACCCCGGCGAGTCGATCCGGGTCTTCCCGCTGTCCAACTGGACCGAGCTGGACGTCTGGCACTACATCGCCCGGGAGCGCATCCCGCTGCCCTCGATCTACTACGCGCACGAGCGCGAGGTGGTCGAGCGCGACGGCATGCTCTACGCGGTGAACGAGTTCTTCCAGCCCCGCGCCGGGGAGGAGCGGTTCAAGGCCCGGGTGCGCTACCGCACGGTGGGCGACGCCTCCTGCACCGCGGCCGTCCGCTCGGACGCCGACACGGTGGAGAGGGTGATCGAGGAGGTGGCCGCCACCCGGATCACCGAGCGCGGCGCGACCCGCGGCGACGACCGGGTCAGCGAGGCCGCCATGGAGGACCGCAAGCGGGAGGGCTACTTCTGATGACCACCGAGACGATCGCGCCCGAGGTGGCGAGCCGCCCGATGGACCTGCTCCGCTTCGCCACCGCCGGCAGCGTGGACGACGGCAAGTCGACCCTGATCGGCCGGCTGCTCTACGACACCAAGTCACTCTTCACCGACCAGCTCGCCGCCGTCGAGGCGGTCAGCGCGGCCCGGGGCGACGAGTACACCAACCTGGCGCTGCTCACCGACGGCCTGCGCGCCGAGCGGGAACAGGGCATCACCATCGACGTGGCGTACCGCTACTTCGCCACCCCACGGCGCAAGTTCATCATCGCCGACACCCCGGGGCACATCCAGTACACCCGGAACATGGTCACCGGCGCCTCCACCGCCGACCTTGCGCTGATCCTGGTGGACGCCCGCAAGGGCCTGGTCGAGCAGTCCCGCCGGCACGCCTTCCTCTGCTCGCTGCTGCGGGTGCCGCACCTGGTCCTCTGCGTGAACAAGATGGACCTGGTCGACTACGCGCAGGAGGTCTACGAGCGGATCGCCGACGAGTTCACCGCGTTCGCCGCGAAGCTCGACGTGCCGGACCTGACCGTGGTGCCGATCTCCGCGCTCAGGGGCGACAACATCGTCACCCGCTCGGAGAAGATGCCCTGGTACGAGGGGCCGTCGCTGCTGCACCACCTGGAGCGGGTGCACATCGCCTCCGACCGCAACCTGGTCGACGTGCGGTTCCCGGTGCAGTACGTGATCCGCCCGCAGTCCACCACCGTCACCGACTACCGCGGGTACGCCGGCCAGGTCGCCTCGGGCGTGCTCAAGCCGGGCGACGAGGTGATGGTGCTGCCGTCCGGCTTCACCAGCCGGATCTCCTCAGTGGAGACGGCGGACGGCCCGGTGGCCGAGGCGTTCCCGCCGATGTCGGTCACCGTACGGCTGGAAGACGAGATCGACATCTCGCGCGGCGACATGATCTGCCGGCCGAACAACGCCCCGGCGGTCTCGCAGGACATCGAGGCGATGGTCTGCTGGATGGACGAGACCCGCCCGCTCCAGGTCGGCGGCAAGTACGCGATCAAGCACACCACCCGGTCGGCGCGGGCCATCGTGCGCGGCCTGCACTACCGGCTGGACATCAACACGCTGCACCGGGACGAGGCGGCCGGCGAGTTGAAGCTCAACGAGATCGGCCGGGTACGGCTGCGCACCACGGTGCCGCTGCTCGCCGACGAGTACCGCCGCAACCGCACCACCGGCGGCTTCGTCATCATCGACGAGACCACCAACCGCACCGTCGCCGCCGGCATGATCGTCGACACCGCCTGACCCCGCCCCGGGCCTCGGCGGGAAGGCGCACCTACAGAGAAAGAGTGGCTGTTCCACCGTGGATAGCCACTCTTTCTCTGTATCTGGCCCGAGGGCGGGGTGCCCGCGAGGGGGGGTCAGTCGAGGCGGGTGGCGCCGGGGGCGGGGAGGACCGTGACGTGGCCCGGGGCGGGGAAGCCACGTTCGGCGTAGGCGTCCGTCACGGCGCTCGCCACGGCGTCGGCGCAGTCGGCGTCGACGAGGGCGAGGACGCAGCCGCCGAAGCCGCCGCCGGTCATCCGGGCACCGAGCGCGCCGGCGGCGAGGGCCGCCTCGACCGCGGTGTCGATCTCCGGGACGGTGATCTCGAAGTCGTCCCGCATCGAGGCGTGCGAGGCGGTGAGCAGCGGGCCGATGTCGCGTACCCGGCCGGCGCGAAGCAACTCGACGGTGTCCAGGACCCGCTGGTCCTCGGTGACCACGTGCCGGACCCGGCGGCGGATCTCGTCGTCGTCGAGCCGGGCCAGCGCGGCGTCCAGGTCGGCGACCGCCACGTCCCGCAGCGCGGGCACCCCGAGCAGCGCGGCACCCCGTTCGCAGGCGGCGCGGCGGGCGGCGTACTCGCCGTCGGCGTGCCGGTGCGGGGCCCGGCTGTCCACGACGAGCATGGCCAGCCCGGCGGCGTCGAGGTCGAACGGGATGTGCTCGACAGCCTCGGTGCGGCAGTCCAGGAAGAGGGCGTGCCCCTCGCGGCAGCGGATCACCGCAGACTGGTCCATGATCCCGGTCGGCGCGCCGACGTAGGCGTTCTCGGCCCGCTGGGCCAGCCGCGGCTGCTTCTCGGCGGGCAGGTCCAGCCCGCCCAGGTCGACCAGGGCGGCGAGCACCGCCGCCTCGATGGCCGCCGAGGAGGACAGCCCGGAGCCCACCGGTACGTCGGAGGCGATGGCCAGCCGGGCCCCGGGCACGTCGTACCCGGCCGCGCGCAGGGCCCAGACGACCCCGGCGACGTACGCCGCCCAGCCGGTGACCCGGCCCGGCTCGTCGACCTCGGCGGCGCCGAACTCCACGGCCTCGTCGGAGAGTTCCGACCGGACCGTCCACCGCTCACCGGGCTGCGGGGCGGCGGCGACCACGGTCCGCAGGGTCAGCGCGAAGGGAAGCACGAAGCCGTCGTTGTAGTCGGTGTGCTCGCCGATCAGGTTGGCGCGGCCGGGAGCCGCCCAGCGGCCCGCGGGCGGCTCACCGTACGCGGCGTGGAAGCCGGCGGCGGCGCGGGCCGCGACGTCGCCGGACGGGGCGGCCGATGCCGCGGTGTCCGCGGCCGGCCCGGTCACCGCTGCTCCAGCACGTGCGCGCGGTAGAAGGCCCAGGCGTCGCCGACCATGTCGTGCAGGGTCGGCTTCTCCGGCGTCCAGCCCAGCTCCTCGCGGGCCAGCGCGGAGGAGGCGACCAGCTCGGCCGGGTCGCCCTCGCGGCGCGGCGCGACCTCGACCGGCAGCGGGTGGCCGGTGACCTCGCGGACCACGTCGACCACCTGGCGGTTGGTGAAGCCGTTGCCGTTGCCGAGGTTGTAGATCCGGTGCCGGCCCGGCACGGCGGCGGTGAGCGCCAGCAGGTGGGCCCGGGCCAGGTCCGCCACGTGGATGTAGTCGCGCACGCAGGTGCCGTCGACGGTGGGGTAGTCGTCGCCGAAGAGCTGGAGCTTCTCCCGCTTTCCGGCGGCGACGTCCAGCGCGATCGGGATCAGGTGGGTCTCCGGGTCGTGCCGCTCGCCGATCGCGACGTCGTCGCGCAGGTACGCCCCGGCGACGTTGAAGTAGCGCAGCGAGACGGCGGCCAGGTCGTGCGCGATCGCCTCGGAGGTGAGCGCCATGTCGACGGCGAGCTTGGTGGCCCCGTACGTGTTGGTGGGGGCCTTGACCGCGGTCTCCGGGATGGGCAGCTCGGTCGGGTTGCCGTAGACGGCGGCGGTGGAGGAGAAGACCAGCCGGGGCACCCGGGCGGCGCGGACCGCGTCGATCAGGGCGATCGAGCTGACCGTGTTGGCGTGCCAGTACAGCTCCGGCTTGACCATCGACTCGCCGGCGGCGATCAGCGCGGCGAAGTGCAGCACCCCGTCGAAGCCGGCCTCGGGGGTCAGCACCCGGGCGGCCTCGTGGACGGGCAGGTCGACGTGGGTGGCGTCCGGCGCGAGCGCGGCCCGGTGGCCGGTGCGCAGGTCGTCCAGGACCGTCACGTCGTGGCCGTTGTCGAGCAGCATCCGGGTCACCACGCTGCCGATGAAGCCGGCGCCGCCGGTGACGAGCAGTTTCACGTCGGGTCCTCCTGACTGGCCGCGTCCCGTCGCGGGCCGTTCGTGATCACCCTACGGCCGGGCGCTGTGCGTGCGCCCAGCGTCGCGGCTCCACCCTATTCCACCATGAACCTTCACGATTGAACAGATCCAAACATCGCCGGTCGCCGGTGACCCGCAGCCTTACCATCTGTTCCATGCGGGAAGCGGGCGGTCCCGGGCTGCGCCGACGGGTGTCGGGGCGGACCCGACGCCGACCCGGACCGGTCGCCCGGACGGTCGCCCGGCTCGTCGTCCGGGCCGCCGACGGCGCCACCCGCCTCGTCACCGACCTGCTCGGCGCCAGCCCGGCGGCCGGTCGGGAACGGATCAGCGAGGAGGAGCTGCGCGACCTCGTCGCGGCCAACACCCGGCTCGACCCGGACGAGCGGCGGATCATCGACGAGGTGCTGGTCGCCGGCGCGAGCCTGGTCCGCGAGGTGATGATGCCCCGCACCGAGGTCGTCTTCCTCTCCGCCGGGCTGAGCATCGCCGAGGCGGAGCGGGTGGTCCGGACCGAGACGCACACCCGCTACCCGGTGGTCGACGGCACCCACGACGACGTGGTCGGCTTCGTGCACCTGCGGGACGTGCTGCTCCGCCCCGACCTCGACCCGTGCACCACCGTCGGTGAGCTGACCCGCGAGGTCAAACAGCTGCCCGGCAGCAAGCGGGTGCTCGCCGCGCTGACCGAGATGCGCCGCGAGCGGCACCACCTGGCGGTGGTGGTCGACGAGTACGGCGGCACCGCCGGCATCGTCACCCTGGAGGACCTGATCGAGGAGCTGATCGGGGAGATCCACGACGAGTACGACGCCGCCCCCGAGCCCGCGCACGCGGGCCTGCCCGCCGTGGTGGACGGCCGGCTCAACCTCGCCGACTTCGCCGAGCGCACCGGTGTCCCGCTGCCCGCCGGGCCGTACGAGACGGTCGGTGGTTTCGTGATGGCGGCGCTCGGCCGGCTGCCGGTGGTCGGCGACGAGGTGCCGGTCTCCCCGGCCGACACCGAGGCGCCGGACGAGCCGGCCGGCGGCTGGCTGCTGCGGGTGCTGGCCCTGGAGGGGCGCCGGGTGTCCCGCGTCGCGGTCTCCGCCGCACGCCTGCCCGAGCAGCGACGCGAAGTCACCGCCCCCGCCGCGACGGCGGCGAGCCGACCCACCGGCCCGTCATGACGTACGCCGGGCGTTGCTGACAGAATTGCCGGCATGTCCGACGTTCCCGCCCGCCCCCGCGTCTTCTCCGGCATCCAGCCGACGGCCGACTCGTTCCACCTCGGCAACTACCTCGGCGCGGTGCGGCACTGGGTGGCGCTGCAGGAGACCCACGACGCGTTCTACTGCGTGGTGGACCTGCACGCCATCACGGCGGGGCACGACCCGAAGGTGCTCAAGCAGCGGTCCCGGGTGGCGGCCGCGCAGCTTTTCGCGGTGGGGCTGGACCCGGAGCGCAGCACCCTGTTCGTCCAGTCGCAGGTGCCCGAGCACTCGCAGCTGGCCTGGGTGCTCGGCTGCATCACCGGCTTCGGCGAGGCCAGCCGGATGACCCAGTTCAAGGACAAGTCGCAGAAGCAGGGCAGCGAACGGGCCAGCGTCGGGCTCTTCACGTACCCGATCCTGCAGGCCGCCGACATCCTGCTCTACCAGGCCAACGCGGTGCCGGTCGGCGAGGACCAGCGCCAGCACCTGGAGCTCTCCCGTGACCTGGCGCAGCGGTTCAACTCGCTGTTCGGCCCGACCTTCACGGTGCCCGCCCCGCACATCGTCAAGGACACTGCCAAGATCACCGACCTGCAGGACCCGGCGGCGAAGATGTCGAAGTCGTCCTCCTCGCCGGCCGGCATCATCGACCTGCTGGAGGAGCCGGCCCGCTCGGCCAAGAAGATCCGCTCCGCGGTGACCGACACCGGCCGCGAGATCGTCTTCGACACCGAGACCAAGCCGGGCATCTCCAACCTGCTGACCATCTACTCGGCGCTGTCCGGGCGCAGCATCGACGACCTGGTCGCCGCGTACGCGGGCAAGGGTTACGGCGACCTCAAGAAGGACCTCGGCGAGGTGGTCAAGGAGTTCGTCACCCCGATCCAGGAGCGCACCCGCGCCTACCTCGACGACCCGGCCCAGCTGGACAAGCTGCTCGCGGCCGGCGCGGAGAAGGCTCGCGCGGTCGCCGCGCCGACGCTGCGCGCCGCGTACGACCGGATCGGGTTCTTCCCGCCGGTCCGCTTCGAGTAGCGGCGCCGGGCCGACGGGTACGGGTGGAGGGGTGGCGCGGAGCGTGGATCGCAGGGACGGGTCGCCGGTGGCCGGTGGCACCATCCAGATCGGGATCGCGGTGGACGTCCCGGAACCGTGGGGCGGCATGCTCACCCGGCGCCGGGTCGAGGCGGGCGACCCGCAGGTGGTCCCGGCGCACGTGACGCTGCTCGGGCCCACCGAGATCCCGGTGGCGGCCCTGCCGGCGGTCGAGGCGCACCTGGCCCGGGTGGCCGCCCGGCACCTGCCGTTCACCCTGCACCTGCGGGGCACCGGCACGTTCCGCCCGGTGACCCAGGTGGTCTTCGTGGCGGTGGCCGCCGGGATCAGCGAGTGCGAGCTGCTGGCCGCCGCCATCAACGCCGCACCGGAGCTGCACCGGGAGGCCCGCTTCCCGTACCACCCGCACGTCACCGTCGCGCAGGACGTCGCCCCGGAGGCGCTGGACCGGGCGTACGAGGACCTGGCCGACTTCTCGGCGATGTTCGAGGTCGACTCGTTCACGCTCTTCTCGCACAGCGGCGAGACCCGGTGGCAGCCGCGCCGGGACTTCCGGCTCGGTGGCTGACCCGGCCTGCCGGCCACGTGCCCGCCTCCGCGGCGGAGATCGGCGAGGATGACGTGGTGGACGCGTGGGGCCGGTTGACGGCCGGCATCGACCGCCGGTTCACCACGGCCCGGCAGCGGTGGCCGCGCGTCGACCACCTGTGGCGGGCGATCGACCTCTACAGCAACGTGCTGGGCGGGCGGCTGGCCGCCGCGATCGCCTACTACGGGTTCTTCGCCGTCTTCGCGCTCGCCCTGGTCGGGTACTCGATCTTCGGGGCGATCCTTGAGGACAACGACGAGGTCAGCGAGGCGGCGGCCGACTTCCTCCGGGAGAACCTGCCGTTCATCGATCCCGGGCAGATCGCGGAGAGCAGCAACGCGGTCGGCGTGGTCGGCCTGGTCATCCTGGTCTTCACCGGGATCGGCTGGGTGGAGGCGATCCGATCCTCGCAGCGCCTGATGTACGGCTTCAACCAGCAGCCCGGCAACCTGGTGGTACGCCGCCTGGTCGACCTGGGCGTGCTGGTGCTGGTCTTCGTGATGCTCGGCCTCTCGGTGGCGGCCGTGGACGCCCTGGAGTCGCTGCTGCGCCTGCTGTTGCGGGCCACCGGCTCCATCGGCCTGACCACGCTCAGCGCCGTGCTCAGCGTCCTGGTCAACGCGGTGCTGGCGACCGCCATGCTGGTCGCGGTGCCCCGGCTGCGGATGAGCAGGCGGCGGCTGCGGCCGGTGGTGGTGTTCGTCGCGGTGGGGATCACGCTGCTCAACACCGTGGGGCGGTTCTACGTGGTGCGGACCGAGCGGAACCCGGCCTACACGGTGGTGGCCGGTGCGGTGGGGCTGCTGCTCTACCTGTACCTGCTCAACCAGCTGGTGCTCTTCGGCGCCGCGCTCGCCGCGACCAGCCGGCACGGGCGGGTGGTCGACCTCTCCGAGGGGCCGCCCCCGGCGGATCTCGACGTCGAGCAGGACCCGGAGACCGATCCGGGTACCCCGGGAGGAGCAGGCTGACGTGCTGATCGACATCGACCCGGGCTCGGCGGTGCCCCCGTACGAGCAGGTGCGCGGGCAACTGGCCGCCATGGTCGGCGACGGGCGGCTGCCGGTGGGCACCCGGCTGCCGCCGGTGCGCCAGTTCGCCGCCGAGCTGGGGCTGGCGGCGAACACCGTGGCGCGGGCGTACCGGGAGCTGGAGGCGGCCGGGCTGCTGGAGACCCGGGGTCGGCACGGGACGTACGTGGCGCCGGGCCGTGACGACGCGACCGACCGGTTGCAGCGGGCGGCGGCCCGGTACGCCGACGAGGCGGTGCGCCTCGGCGTGCCGCCGGATCGGGCGCTGGCCCTGGTCCGCGCCGCTCTCGACGCCGCCCGCCCGGGCTGAGTCGATCGACGATCAGGTCAGGAAATCGACCCGTGCGCGAACCGGCAGTTGCCGCAAATGCCACTCACCTTTCCGCCGCGACGGGCCATGATGAGCGCGTGGGCGCACTCGTGACGTTGGACCTGCCGGACGACTCGCCGATGCTCGGCCTGCCGTGGATCATCACGTTCGGCCCGCTCGGCGACCCGGCGGAGTGGGAGCCGGTGGTCTGCGGCCCGTACGAGCGCCCGCACGCGCTGGCCCTGGCCGAGGCGGTGGTGGCCGAGGAGCAGCTGATGGCGGTGGTCGAGCCGTTGGTGCCGGCGCTGTCGGCCGAGGAGGTGCGCGGGGAGATCGCCGCCGCGCAGATCGCCGCCGAGGACGAGGCGGCCCGGATCGACGAGTCCGACCTCTACGGGGACTTCGAGGACGTGATCGACGAGGAGCTGGAGCAGGCGGCCGGGCGGGCGGAGCACCCGCTCGCGCCGCAGCCCGTGCCGAGCGAGGAGGAGCTGCGGGCCGGCTTCGAGCGGATCGGGGAGCTGCTGCGGCGCAAGGGCCGCTGACCCGTCAGCGGGGCGGTCCGTCCAGCACGCAGAACTCGTTGCCCTCGGGGTCGGCCAGCACGACGAAGCCCTCGTCGCCGGACTGGCCGACGTCGGCGGGTCGGGCGCCCAGCGCGAGCAGCCGCCGCACCTCCGCCTGCGGGTCGGAGTCGGCGACCAGGTCCAGGTGCAGCCGGTTCTTGCCCCGCTTGGGCGTACCGGAGGCCTGGAGCCAGACCGTCGGGGCGCCGGCCGGCCGGTCGGGCGGGGGCCGGAGCTTGGCGTTGCCGTCGCCGCCCCGGTCCACCCGGTAGCCCAGCGCCGCCGACCAGAAGCCGGCCATCAGGTCGAGGTCGGTGACGTCGAGGGTGTACTGCGCGACGTGCAGCGTCATCGGCCACCTCCGGAGGGTCCTTCCCACCGTTACCCCGGGGCCGGGGGAGCGACACGTGGTGCGGGGCCGAACGGACACCGGCGCCCCGGGGGAATCCCCGGGGCGCCGGTGCCACCTCACCCCCCACCACAAGGGGTCGGCGGCCCAGCCGCCCGTCGGCGCGGAGCACAACGGACGACCAGGTCGATGGCGGGTTACCCGGCTCAGCGCCGTTCGAACCACGCAGCTGCGTCCACCGGCAGGAGCTGACCCGACCCCTGCGCGGTGAGTTCCTCGCTCGCGACGAGCGGCCGGCCGTACCCCTCGACCAGGGCCGGCGCGCCGCTGATGTTGACCACGCAGGTCAGCGTGGTGTCGCCGGCGGAGCGGCTGAAGACCAGCATCCCGGGCCCGCCCTCCAGCCAGGTCACCCCGCCGGTCGTGCCGGCCAGCGCCGGGTGCTCGTGGCGGATCCGCAGCGCGGCGCGGTAGAGCTCCAGCGTGGAGCCGGCGACGCCGGTCTGGGCGGCCACCGAGAGGGCCCGCCAGGTGGCGGGGGCCGGCAGCCAGCTCAGTTCGCTGCCCTTCGGGCCGAAGCCGTACGGGGCCAGTTCGCCGCTCCACGGGATCGGCACCCGGCAGCCGTCGCGGCTCTCCCCGGTACGCAGGAACGCCGGGTCCTGGCGCAGCTCGTCGGGGAGGTCCAGCACCTCCGGCAGGCCCAGCTCCTCGCCCTGGTAGACGTAGGCGCAGCCGGGCAGGGCCAGCATCAGCAGGGCGGCGGCCCGGGCCCGGCGCAGGCCGACCTCGCCGTCGCCGTACCGGGTGACGTGCCGCTGCCGGTCGTGGTTGGAGAGCACCCAGGTGGTCGGGGCGCCGACAATGGTGGACTCGGCCAGCGCGGTGTCGATGACCTTGCGGAACGAGTCGGCCGACCAGGTGGCGTCGAGGAAGTCGAAGTTGAAGGCCTGGTGCAGCTCGTCCGGGCCGATGTAGCGGGCCAGCCGCTGCGGGGTCTCCGCCCACGCCTCCGCCACGGCCATCCGGCCGCCCGGGTAGCTGTCCAGGATCGGCCGCCAGGCGCGGTAGATGTCGTGCACCTCGTCCTGGTCGAAGTAGGGCAGGCGGCCCTTGCCGAGCAGTTCGGACTGGCGCTGGCCGGTGGTCATCGAGCTGAAGCCGACGTCCGGCAGCCCCTCGGCCTTGATCATCCCGTGCGCCACGTCGATCCGGAACCCGTTGACGCCGCGGTCGAGCCAGAAGCGGAGCACGTCCTCGAACTCCGCGCGCACCTGCGGGTGCCGCCAGTTCAGGTCGGGCTGGGCCGGGTCGAACAGGTGCAGGTACCACTGGCCGTCCGGCACCCGGGTCCAGGCCGGGCCGCCGAAGATGCTCTCCCAGTCGTTCGGGGGCAGCTCGCCGTGCTCGCCCCTGCCCTCGGCGAACAGGTAGAACTCGCGCTCCGGCGAGCCCGGGCCGGCGGCGAGGGCGGCCTGGAACCAGGGGTGTGCGCTGGAGGTGTGGTTGGGCACCAGGTCGACGATGATCCGCAGCCCGAGGGCGTGCGCGTCGGTGATCATCGCGTCGAAGTCGGTGAGCGTGCCGAAGAGCGGGTCGACATCGCGGTAGTCGGCGACGTCGTAACCCGCGTCGATCTGCGGCGAGGTGTAGAAGGGGGTCAGCCAGAGCGCGTCGATGCCGAGGTCGCGCAGGTAGGGCAGCCGTTCCCGGATGCCCCGGAGGTCACCCACGCCGTCGCCGTCGGCGTCGGCGAAGCTGCGGACGTAGACCTGGTAGACGACCGCGGAGCGCCACCAGTCGTCGTCGGCGGTCGGCGGTGCCGGGTTGGTGGCGTCGGTCATCGGTGACGATCCCCGTTCTGTGGTGCGGGACGGCGAGCAGCCGCGCGGGTGGGTGGTGGGCGCGGTTGTCAGTGCAGGATGCCGCCCGGTTGCTGCAAGAGTCAAGCATTCCTTGCGCAAGAAATGATGGCGCTTCCCGTCCGACCGGCACGCCGGCACCGGGCGCCCGTCCCACTGAGCGGGACGGCGCCCATCGGGCGGCGCGGTGGCCGGGTCAGGCCGGGATGGCGAGCGCGGGCGGCGTCGGCCGCCGCCGGGAGTCGCCCCGGGCCGGGGCGGCGCCGGCCGCCCGGACGACCGCGGTGGAGCCCCGCACCACCAGCTCCGGGCGGAACAGGTACTCCGAGTGCGGCGCGGCGTGCCCGTTGATCTCGTCGACCAGCGCCCGCACCGCCGCCACCGCCATCGCCGCGACCGGCTGGCGCATGGTGGTCAGCGGCGGGTCGGTGAAGGCCATCAGCGGGGAGTCGTCGTAGCCGACCACGGAGACGTCCTGCGGGACGGACATCCCGCGCTGCCGGGCCGCCCGGATCGCGCCGAGCGCCATCAGGTCGGAGCCGCAGACGATGCCGGTGACGCCGCGTTCGATCAGCCGACCGGCGGCGGCCTCGCCGCCCTCCACGCCGAAGAGCGAGAGCTCGGCCAGCTCGTCCAGGTCCCGCTCGTCGGTGCCGGCGAGCCGGGTCATCGCGGTCCGCCAGCCGGCCACCTTGCGCTGCACCGGCACGAACCGGTCCGGGCCGGTGATCAGGCCGATCCTGCGGTGGCCGAGCGCGACCAGGTGGGCGACGGCCAGCTCGGCGGCCTCGCCGTCGTCGCAGGAGACGAAGGGGGCGGCGACCTCCGGGACGTACCCGTTGATCATGACGACGGGCAGCGGGCGGGCGATCAGCGCGCGGTACCGGTCGTGGTTGGCGGCGGTGTCGGCGTGCAGGCCGGAGACGAAGACGATCCCGGAGACCTGGCGGTCCAGCAGCATCTCGACGTACTCGTCCTCGGTGACCCCGCCGGGGGTCTGGGTGCAGAGCACCGGGGTGAACCCGCTCTGGGCCAGGGTCGACTCGATGACCTGGGCGAACATCGGGAAGATCGGGTTGTCCAGCTCCGGGACGACCAGCCCGACGAGCCCGGCGCTGCGCTTGCGCAGCCGGGCGGGGCGCTCGTAACCGAGCACGTCGAGGGCGGTCAGGACGGCCTGCCGGGTCTCGGGGGCCACGCCGGGGCGGTCGTTGAGCACCCGCGACACCGTGGCCTCGCTGACTTCGGCCTGCTGGGCGATGTCGGACAGTCGAGCGCGCATGGCGGCACTTTAGCTCACGGGCAAGTTCTTGCGTACAGTCCTGCAAGCCCTTCCATTCCCTGCAACCTCTTGCTAACGTCCCGGCAACACGCGAGAGCAGCGGCGCAGCACCGCAGCGCCGGTTGGCAAGAAACTTTTCAGAGGGTTTTCCACTGGCGGGCCGCCCTTCCCCCGGCGGGTCGCCACAACGACAGGAGTACCGATGCGCATCCGTACCACGGGTGTGGTCGCCGTTCTCGGTCTGGCGCTCGCCGCCTCCGGTTGCGGCGACAACAGCAAGGACGAGCCGGCCGCCAAGGATTCCCCCAAGGCCGCGAGCGGCAAGCTCGTCATCTGGGCCGACGACAAGCGCGCCGCGGCCCTCAAGCCGTTCGGTGAGAAGTTCGGCCAGGAGAACGGCGTCACCGTCGAGGTGCAGGCCGTCTCCAAGGACCTGCAGACCAACTTCGTCACCGCCTCGCAGCAGGGCAGCGGCCCGGACGTCGTGGTCGGCGCGCACGACTGGATCGGCAACCTGGTGCAGAACGGCGCCATCGACCCGGTGCAGCTCGCCGCCGAGCAGAAGAGCGCCTTCAACGAGACCGCCGTCAAGGCCGTCACGTTCAACGGTCAGGTCTACGGCGTGCCCTACGCCACCGAGAACATCGCGCTGATCCGCAACACGGAGCTGGCCCCCGAGGCTCCGAAGACGATCGAGGACCTGGTCGCCAGCGGCAAGAAGCTCAAGGCCGAGAAGAAGGCCAGCGAGATCCTCTGCCTCCAGTCCGGCCAGAACGGCGACGCGTACCACATCTACCCGCTGTACACCTCGGCCGGCGGCTACCTCTTCGGCACCGCCGCCAACGGCGACTACGACCCGAAGGACCTGGGCGTGGGCAAGCCGGAGTCGATCGCCGCGTTCCAGAAGATCGCCAAGCTCGGTGAGAAGGGCGACGGGGCGTTGAAGCGCTCCATCACCGGCGAGAACTCGATCGCCACCTTCACCGGCAAGAAGTGCGCCTACCTGGTCTCCGGCCCGTGGGCGATCGCCGACGCCAAGAAGGCCGGCATCAAGTACGACATCTCCCCGGTCCCCGGCTTCGCCGGTGGCAAGGAGGCCCAGCCGTTCGTGGGCGTCCAGTCGTTCTACGTCGCCGCCAAGGGCAAGAACAAGGCCCTGGCCCAGGAGTTCGTCACCAACTACGTGACCAAGCCCGAGCTGGCCGTGGCGCTGTACAACGCCGAGCCGCGCCCGCCGGCGCTGACCGCCGCCTTCGACCAGGTCAAGGGCAGCGACCCGGACCTGGCCAAGTTCCAGGAGGCCGGCAAGAACGGCCAGGTGCTCCCGGCGATCCCGGCCATGGCCGCGATCTGGGACCCGTTCGGCAAGGCCGAGGCCGCCGTCATCGGTGGCGCCGACCCGACCAAGACCGTCACCGCCGCCGGCAAGACGATCTCCGGTCAGATCAAGTAATGAGCACGTCGCTGTCCGGCCCGGGGTCTGCTGAGCAGACCCCGGGCCGGGGGCCCGTTCGCTCCGGGCCCCCGCGCAAGTCCCGTGACGCGCGGAACCACGCGCCGATCACCCTGACCGGCCTCCTCGTCAAGGTGGTCCTGCTCGGCCTGGTGGCCGGGATCGCGATCTGGGCGGCCTTCCCGCTCATCGAGGCGAAGCTCTGGGTCGGCCTGGCGATCCTGGTGGCCACCACCGCCGCCCTGTTCTACCTCTACCTGACCCCCCGGCACATCCCGGCGAAGTACCTGATCCCGGGCACGATCTTCCTGATCGTGTTCCAGGTCTTCCCGGTGCTCTACACCGCCAGCACCGCCTTCACGAACTTCGGCGACGGCCACCGCGGCGACAAGTCCGAGGCGATCGTCGCCATCCAGAGTTCGTCGGTGAAGCAGCTCCCCGGCTCTGCGCAGTACCCGCTCTCGGTCGCCACCGAGGGCGACCCGGCCACCGGGCCGCTGGTCTTCCTGGTGACGGACCCGAAGAGCGGCACCGTCTCGGCCGGCGACGCCGACGGGCTCAAGGAGCTCGACGCCGCCGACGTCACCGTGGCGCCGGGCGGCAAGGTCACCGCCGCCGAGGGCTACACCGTGCTCAACTTCGGCCAGGCCAGCGCCCGCAGCAAGGACATCACCGACCTGGTGGTGCCGACCGCCGGCGGTGCGCTGCGCTCCTCCGGCCTGACCCGGGCGTACGAGGGGACCGCGGTCCGCGCGTACGACGAGGCCTGCGACTGCATCAAGGACAGCGAGAGCGGAAAGACCTGGGCCGCCGACGAGTCGGTCGGCTCCTTCGTCGCCGCCGACGGCGAGCGGCTCGCCCAGGGCTGGAAGGTCAACGTCGGGCTGGAGAACTTCAGCCGGGTGCTGACCGATCCGAACATCTCCGGCCCGTTCTTCGGCACGCTGGTCTGGAACTTCGCCTTCGCGATCGGCTCGACCGGCTTCACGTTCCTGCTCGGCATGGGCATCGCGCTGGCCCTGCACTCGCCCCGGATGCGCGGCACCAACCTCTACCGGGTGCTGCTGATCCTCCCGTACGCCATGCCGTCGTTCGCGATGCTGCTGGTCTGGCGGGACATGTTCAACACCGACTTCGGCCTCGTCAACAACCTGTTCGGGCTGAGCGTCGACTGGTTCGGCGAGACCTGGTCCGCCCGGATCGCGGTGCTGCTGGTGCAGCTCTGGCTCGGCTACCCGTACATGTTCCTGGTCGCCACCGGTGCGCTCCAGGCCATCCCCCGGGAGCTGACCGAGGCCACCTCGGTCGACGGCGCGAGCCCCTTCCAGTCGTTCAAGGCGGTCACCCTGCCGCTGCTGCTGGTGGCCATCTCGCCGCTGCTGATCGCGTCATTCGCGTACAACTTCAACAACATCAACGCGATCTGGTTCACCACCGAGGGTGGCCCGTTCCCCGCGGACAACCCGCGCAGCGGAGCCACCGACCTGCTGATCACGTACACCTACCGGCTGGCCTTCGGCGCGCAGGGCGCCGAGTACGGCCTGGCCGCCACCGTCTCGATCTTCATCTTCGCGATCGTGGCCGTGGTGTCCGCCATCAGCTTCTCGCGTACCCGCAGGCAGGAGGAGGTGTACTCGTGACGACCCACGCCGAGGCGCCCGTCGTCAACCGCAACGCGACCGGCAGGTCCAGGGGCCGCTGGCTGACCCAGGTCGGTTGGCGGCACCTGGTCGGGGTGCTCGCGGTGGCGTTCAGCCTCTTCCCGATCCTGTTCGTCATCTCCGCCGCCCTCAACCCGCTGGGCACGCTCTCCTCCACCGAGCTGCTGCCGACCGGCGCGTCGTTCGAGAACTTCTCCAACCTCTTCTCCGAGACGGCGTTCGGGCACTGGTTCCTGAACTCGCTGCTGCTCGCCGGGGTGGCCAGCTTCGCGTCGATCTTCCTGTCGGCGCTGGCCGCGTACGCGTTCTCCCGGATGCGGTTCGCCGGCCGCCGGGTCGGCCTGCTCACCCTGCTGCTGATCCAGATGTTCCCGCAGTTCCTGGCGATCGTGGCGATCTTCCTGATCTTCACCACGGTCACCGACCTGTGGCCGTCGATCGGCTTCAACACCCCGTGGGGCCTGTTCCTGCTCTACATGGGTGGGGCGCTGGGGGCGAACACCTGGCTGATGAAGGGCTTCTTCGACACCCTGCCGAAGGAACTCGACGAGTCGGCGACCATGGACGGCGCGTCGCACGCCCAGGTCTTCTTCCGGATCATGCTGCCGCTGGTGGCGCCGATCCTGGCGGTGACCGGGCTGCTCGCCTTCATCGGCTCGATCAACGAATTCATCCTCGCCAACGTGTTCCTCACCAACAACAACTCGAAGACCCTCGCGGTCGGCATGTTCGGCCTGGTGGCCGGTGAGCGCAACAACAACTTCGGGATGTTCGCGGCGGGCACGCTGCTCACCGCGATCCCCACGGTGCTGGTGTTCCAACTGCTCCAGCGCTACATCGTCTCCGGCCTCACGGCCGGCGCCGTCAAGGGGTGAATCGGATGGATTAATCGGAGGGGTGGCCGCTCTCCGCGCGGCGCGAGGTGAGTGGTCCGGGTCCGTAGGCGGCGGCGGTTCGCGGCGTGTCGGGGTGTCGTCGGCCGAGGACACCCCGACACGCCGCAAACCGGATGAGGGCTGCGGGCGTCGGGACGACGTACGCCGGAGCGCCGCGGCCACCCCCGCTCTCCCGTGTCGACGTACGAAGGGTTCTGTCATGTCGCTGTTGCCGCACCACGACGGGTCCGCGACCTACGTTCCCGAGCAGGAGCCGGCGCTCGGGCAGACCGTGCCGGTCTTCGTCCGGGTCCCGGCGGGCGCCGACGTGCGGCAGGTGCACGTGCGCACCACCGGCGACGGTGAGCCGCACTTCGCCGAGGCGACCGTCGACCGTACCGAGGGCGGCGACGTGTGGTGGCGGGCCGACGTCGAGGTCCGCAACCCGGTCAGCAACTACCGCTTCATGCTCTCCGGGGCCGAGGGCTACCGCTGGCTGAACGCCGCCGGCCTGGTCTCCCACGACGTGCCGGACAACGGCGACTTCAAGCTGGTCAGCTACGCCCCGCCGCCGGCCTGGGCGCGCGATGCGGTGATCTACCAGATCTTCCCGGACCGGTTCGCCCGCTCCGCCGCCGCGGACGGCCGCACCCCGCCGGACTGGGCGATCCCGTGCGACTGGGACACCCCGGTCGTCGGGCGCGGGCCGCAGACGCCGTACCAGTTCTACGGCGGGGACCTGGACGGCATCACCGAGCGCCTGGACCACCTGGCCCGGCTCGGGGTGAACACCCTCTACCTCACCCCGATCTTCCCGGCCCGCTCCAACCACCGGTACGACGCGGCCAGCTTCGACACCGTCGACCCGCTGCTGGGCGGGGACGCCGCGCTGGCCCGGCTCGGCGACGCGGTCCGCGCCCGGGGCTGGCGGCTGCTCGGTGACATCACCAGCAACCACACCGGCGACGCGCACGAGTGGTTCACCACCGCCGCCGCGGACGTGCGCGCCGCCGAGCGGGAGCTGTACTACTTCGACGAGGCGACCGGAGAGTACGAGTCCTGGAACGGGGTCAAGTCCCTGCCGAAGCTGAACTGGGGCAGCGCCGAGCTGCGCCGGCGCTTCGCCACCGCCGAGGACTCGCTGCTGCGGCGCTGGCTGCGCCCGCCGTACGGGCTGGACGGCTGGCGGGTCGACGTGGCCAACATGACCGGCCGGCGCGGCGCGGACGCGTACACCCACGAGGTGGCGCGGCTGCTGCGCGAGGTGGTCGCCGACACCCGCCCCGACGGCCTGCTGCTCGCCGAGCACGGCCACGACCACACCGGTGACCTGGACCGCGACGGCTGGCACGGGACGATGAACTACGTCGGCTTCACCGACCCGGTCTGGTCCTGGCTGCGGCACGGCGACGATCCGGTGCCGAACTTCCTCGGCACCCCCGGCGGCGTACGACGGCGGGACGCCGAGGCGGTGCTGGCCACCATGGACACCTACCGGTCGCTGATCTCCTGGCGCTCGTACACCCACTCGTGGCAGCTGCTCGGCTCGCACGACTCGGCCCGGATCCGCACCGTGGTCGGCGACGCCGCCCGGCAGGAGGTGGCCGCCGGCCTGCTCGCCACGATGCCGGGTACCCCGGTGGTCTTCGCCGGCGACGAGCTGGGGCTGACCGGCGCCAACGGCGAGGGTTCGCGGACCCCGATGCCGTGGCACCGGCCGGAGAGCTGGGACCAGGCGACCTTCGCCGCGTACCGGGGGCTGCTGGCGCTGCGCCGCGACACCCCCGCGCTGCGCCACGGTGGCCTGCGTCGGGTGCACGTCGACGCCGACACCCTGGTCTTCCTCCGCGAGGCCCCGACCGGCGCGGTGCTGGTGCTCGCCCGCCGGGCCGCCGGGCGGCCGGTCCGGCTGGCCGGGCTGCGGGCGGGGGAGAACGTGTACGGCGGCGCCCCGGCGCTGCGCCCGGACGCCGATGGCGTGGTCACCCTCCCCGGCGACGGCCCGACCTTCCAGGTCTGGCGCCTGTCCTGACCTGGCGCTCCCGCGCTCGCCGGGCCGTTCCGGCAGGGGCGGTGCGGGGTCAGGCGGGGCCGGCGCCGATCAGGGTGCGGATCCCGGCGAGGTAGGTGTGCCGGTCCGGACGGCCGGTGAGGACCTTCTGCAGGACGTACCCCGGGACCAGGGCGAACAGCGCCGCGCCGACCGCGTCCGGGTCGGCGTCGGGAGGAAGTTCGCCCGCCTCGCGGGCCCGCCGGGCCAGCAGCGCGAAGTAGTCGCGGAAGCCGCTGTACGTCGTGTGCACGAAGGCGGCGAGCGCCGGGTCGCGCTGGGACTCGCTCCACACCTGGATCGCCAGGCGGAGGACGCCGTCCTCACCCGCCTGGGCGTCGACGTAGGTCAGCGCCCGGTCCAGCGCCTCGACCAGGGGCACCGGCGGCTCGGCGGCGGCCAGTTCGGCGAAGACGGCGTCCGCCCCGCCGATCACCGACTGGGCGATCGAGGTGATCAGGTCGTTCTTGCTCGGAAAGTAGCGGTAGACCGCCCCGACCGAGAGCCCCGCCTCGGCGATCACGTCCTGCATCGAGGTGTTGTGGAAGCCGTCACGCATGAAGCAGCGCCGGGCCGCGTCGAGGATCTGCTGTCGACGGGCCGCGAGGTGGGCGTCCGATACGCGTGGCATGACACACAGTGTAAAACGAACGCTCGTTCTTGACGGACGGCCGTGGCGAGGCGCACGCTCGATTTAAGAAAACGAGCGTTCGTTTTAAGGAGTGGGCATGTCCCGTTCGTCCCGGCCCCCGATGCTGCTCGCCGTGCTCGTCGCCGCCCTCGCGGTGACGGTGCAGACGCTGCTCGTACCCCTGTTCGCCGGGCCCGCCGCGAACCTGGCGCCGCGCGACCTGCCGGTCGCCGTCGCCGGGCCGGCGCCGGCCACCGCCGAGCTGGCCGGCCGGCTCGCGGCCGCTCGGCCCGGCGCCTTTGTGGTCACCGAACTACCGGACGCCGCGGCGGCCGACCGGGCGTTGCGCGACCGCGAGGTGTACGCCGCCTTTGTCGTCGGCCCCGACGGCGTCGGGCTGCACACCGCCCCGGCCGCCAGCCCCACCGTTGCGGCCCTGCTCACCGAGGCCGCGACGGGACTTTCCGGCGGCCGGCCGGTGCCGGTGACGGCGGTGGTGCCGGCCGACCCGGACGACCCGCGGGGGGCCGGCTTCGCCGCCGGTTTCCTGCCGTTGGCGCTGGCCAGCATGCTCGCGGGCGTCCTGCTCGCCACCCTGGTCGCCGGCCGGCGTGCCCGGCTGGTCGGGCTGCTCGGCTACGCCCTGCTCACCGCGCTGGTCGGCACGGCGGTGCTGCACGGCTGGCTCGGGGTGATCGGGGGCGACCTCGTGGCCGAGGGCGCGGCGGTCGGACTCTTCGCGCTCGCCGCCGCCGGCACCGTGGCCGGGCTGGGCGCGCTGCTCGGCGCCCCGGGGCTCGGCGTGGGCGCGCTGCTGGTCTTCCTGCTGGGCAACCCGCTCTCCGCGGTGAGCGCCGCGCCGGAGCTGCTGCCGCAGCCGTGGGGTGCCGTCGGGCAGTTCCTGCCGGTGGGCGCCGGTGGGACGCTCCTGCGGTCGGCCGCCTTCTTCGACGGTGCCGGCGCGGGCCGGTCGGTCGCCGTGCTGACCGGCTACGCGGTGGCCGGGCTCGCCCTGGTGCTGGTGGCGCGGAGCCGCGCGCCGCGGTCCGCTGACGCCGACGAGATCACGGTATGAGCTCAGCCGGGCGGGGCGGCTACTACGAACTGTCGTTGGTGGGGGAGGATGGCCGGCGTGGAAGCTCTTCGGCTGGTACTTCTCTACGTCCATCTGATCGGGTTCGCGCTGCTGCTCGGCGGGGCGATCGCCCAGTACGTCAGCGGCCGGCTGCGGATCAACGCGGCCATGCTCTGGGGCTCGGTGATCGGTCTGCTCACCGGCATCGGGCTCGCCGCTCCGCTGCGCGAGGGCGACGAGCCCGCCCCGGCGAAGCTTGTTACCAAGTTGGTGCTGGCTCTGCTGATCTTCGTAATGGTCTTCTTCTCCCGGAAGCGGGCTGAGGTCAACCGCGGGCACTTCCTCGCGCTCGTCGGGTTGACCCTGGTCAACGCGGCGGTCGCGGTGTTCTGGCGGTAGCCTCACGCACCCGCCCGCGGGCCCGGGGAAAGGGACTTTCGGGACAGCGGTCGGGTCACGTATCAGTACTCTGAGTGATCTGCCCCACGCCAGGGTTACGCCGGGATAACAGGCGTTCAACAGTCGTGCACGATTGGCGGCCGGTGGGTGGGCGCGGGCGTACGCTCCCGTCCGTAACGTGGGATGCCGGCAGCACAGCGCTGGTCGGTTCAAGGGCTGCCACCGCACGAGGCGCGGTGTGCAATGGGAAGGAGACGTCTTGCGCTCTGTGCGTGGGATGCGGATCGCCTCCGCGATCGCGGCGGGTGGGCTCGTGCTGGCCGCCGCCGGGTGTGGTGAGGCCCCCGAGGACGACAACAACGCCGGCAACGGCGCCAAGAAGTACAGCGCCTGCATGGTGACCGACGTCGGCGGCATCGACGACAAGTCGTTCAACACCTCCGCCTGGAAGGGTCTCCAGGAGGCCGAGAAGGCGAACGACAACATCGAGATCAAGTACGTCGCCTCGAAGGCCGAGGCGGACTACGAGGTCAACCTGACCGGGTACGTCAACCAGAAGTGCGACTTCATCCTGGCCGTCGGTGGCCTGATGTCGGACGCCACCAAGAAGATCGCCGCCGCGAACCCGAACCAGCAGTTCGGCATCGTGGACGCGAACCCGGGCGTCGGCAACGTCTACCCGATGCAGTTCGACACCGCCCAGGCCGCCTTCCAGGCCGGTTACCTGGCCGCCGGGATGAGCAAGACCGGCAAGGTCGGCACCTACGGTGGCCTGCCGATCCCGCCGGTGACCATCTTCATGGACGGCTTCGTCGACGGCGTGGCGCACTACAACAAGGCCAAGGGCAAGAACGTCCAGGTGCTGGGCTGGGACAAGGCGACCCAGAAGGGCTCCTTCACCAACGACTTCCAGAAGCAGGACGAGGGCAAGAAGGTCTCCGACACGCTGGTCGCCCAGGGCGCGGACATCGTCATGCCGGTCGCCGGCGGCGCCGGCCTCGGCACCACCGCCGCGGCCCAGGCCTCGGGCGGCAAGTACTCGGTCATCTGGGTGGACGTCGACGGCTGCGAGAGCACCCCGAACTGCGCCGCGCTGCTGACCACGGTCGTCAAGAACATTCCGGACGCCGTCAAGGACGCCGTGCTCAAGGCCGCCGGTGGCGAGAAGCTGCAGGCCCAGCCGGGCTTCGTCGGCAACCTGGCCAACAACGGCGTCTCGATCGCCCCGTACCACGAGTTCGAGACCAAGGTCCCGGCGGACCTCAAGGCCGAGGTCGAGAAGATCAAGGCGGACATCGCCGCCGGCACCATCACGGTCACCTCGAAGGCCCAGCCGACCAAGTGACCGCCTCCCCGGCCGCCGCGATGAAATCATCGGCAGCGGAGGCCGGCGGGCAACAGGCATGACGATCGGCCGCCTCGGCGTACGTGGGACACCCCGCGTGCGCCGGGGCGGCCGATCCGCTCCACCTTGCGGCCGACCCTGCCGGTCGGCCGACCGGCAGCTAGGCTGCACCATCGCTCGCACTCCAGGAGGTTGCGCTGAGACTCGAACTGCGCGGCATCACCAAGCGGTTCGGTGATCTGGTCGCCAACGACCACATCGACCTGACGGTGGAGCCTGGAGAGATTCATGCCCTGCTCGGCGAGAACGGCGCCGGCAAGTCGACCCTGATGAACGTGCTTTACGGGCTCTACCAGCCCGACGAGGGCGAGATCCTGGTCGACGGCCAACCGCTGAAGCTGAAGGGGCCGTCGGACGCGATCGCGGCCGGGATCGGCATGGTGCACCAGCACTTCATGCTGGTGCCGGTCTTCACGGTCGCCGAGAACATCATGCTCGGCGCCGAGCAGGTCCGGGGCGGCATCGCCGGCTTCCTGGACCGGCGGCGGGCCCGCCGCGAGGTGGCCGAGGTCTCCGAGCGGTACAACCTGCGGGTCGACCCCGACGCGGTGATCGAGGACCTGCCGGTCGGCATCCAGCAGCGGGTGGAGATCGTCAAGGCGCTCACCCGCGACGTCGATTTGCTCATCCTCGACGAGCCGACCGCGGTGCTCACCCCGCAGGAGACCGAGGAACTGCTCACGGTCATGCGGTCGCTCAAGGCCGCCGGCAAGTCGATCGTCTTCATCACCCACAAGCTCGGCGAGGTCAAGGCCATCGCCGACCGGATCACCGTGATCCGGCGCGGCAAGACCGTCGGCACCGCCTCCCCGGAGGCGAGCCGCGACGAGCTGGCCGCGCTGATGGTGGGGCGCAGCGTCCGGCTCACCGTGGACAAGCAGCCGGCCACCCCCGGCAAGCCGATGCTCGAGGTCTCCGGCCTGGTCGTCGACGACGACCGGCGGATCCGCGCGGTCGACGGCGTCGACCTGACCGTGCACGCCGGTGAGGTGCTCGGCGTCGCGGGCGTGCAGGGCAACGGCCAGACCGAGCTGATCGAGGCGATCATGGGCCTGCGCCCGGCGCTCGCAGGCACGGTCACCCTCGACGGCGAGCCGATGCGCGGCTGGTCCACCAAGAAGGTGCTGCGGGCCGGCGTCGGCTACGTCCCCGAGGACCGCAGCGTCGACGGCCTGGTCAAGGAGTTCTCCGTCGCGGAGAACCTGGTCCTGGACATCTACGACCGGCCGCCCTTCGGCAAGGGCCTGGCCCTCAAGCCGGACGCGATCGCGAAGTCGGCCAAGGAGCGGATCGCGCAGTTCGACGTCCGTACCTCCTCGGCCGACGCCTCCGTGGGCACCCTCTCCGGCGGCAACCAGCAGAAGGTGATCGTGGCCCGGGAGCTGTCCCGGCCGCTGAAGCTGCTGATCGCCGCCCAGCCGACCCGGGGCGTCGACGTCGGCTCGATCGAGTTCATCCACAGCCAGGTGATCCGCGAGCGGGACGTGGGCACCGCCGTCATGGTGGTCTCCAGCGAGCTGGACGAGGTGATCGGCCTGGCCGACCGGATCGCGGTCATGTACCGCGGCCGGATCATCGGCATCGTCAGCCCGGACACCCCGCGCGAGGAGATCGGCCTGCTGATGGCCGGCATCACCCCGGACGCCGCCGGCGGGACCGCCGGGGCGACCCCGACCGGCGCCGTGGCCCCGGCCCCTGAGGGCCCTGGTAACGAGGACGAGGCATGAGCAACTCCAACGCGGTGTCGGGCTCCCCGGACAAGGAGCCGGCGACCGAGGCGCAGGCCGCGCAGGACGAGGCGGGCAACACCGACCGCGGCGCGACCATGACCGCGCCGAAGCAGCCCACGGATCAGCCCCGGCCCACCCTGGGCCGGCTCTTCCTGGACAACCTCTGGGCCGCCAACACGGTCACCGTGACGGTGCTCGCGCTGGTGCTGGCGATGGTGGTCGGCGCAATCCTGATCATCGTCTCGGACCCGGACGTGCTCGCCACCTACGGCTACATCACCGCCCGGCCGGGTGACGCGCTCACCTCCAGCTGGACGGTGGTCAGCGAGGCGTACGCGAACCTGTTCAAGGGCGCCGTCTTCGACCCCGACGCGGTCGGCTTCCAGGCCGCGCTGAGCCCGATCTCCGAGACGCTCACCTACACCGCGCCGCTGGTCTTCACCGGCCTGTCGGTGGCGCTCGCCTTCCGCGGCGGGCTGTTCAACATCGGCGCCCAGGGCCAGGCGACCATGGGCGTCATCCTCGCCGCGATCGCCGGCTTCGCCCTGCCGCTGCCGCCGCTCGTGCACCTGCTCGTCGCGCTGATCGCCGGTGCCGCCGGTGGCGCGATCTGGGGCTTCATTCCCGGCATCCTCAAGGCGCGCACCGGCGCGCACGAGGTGATCAACACGATCATGCTGAACTACATCGCGGTCTACTTCCTCTCCTGGGTCATCATCCAGAACGGGGTGCAGAATCCGGAGCGCGCCGACGCGATCAGCAAGCCGGTCGACTCCTCGGCGCAGCTGCCCCGCCTGCTCGGCGACGACCTGCGCGTGCACGCCGGCATCCTGGTCGCGGTGCTGGCCACCTGGTTCGTCGCCTGGCTGCTCAACCGCTCCACGCTCGGCTTCGAGCTGCGCGCCGTCGGCGCCAACCCGGACGCCGCCCGGACGGCCGGCATCAGCGTCACCCGGACGTACGTGCTGGTCATGGTGATCGCCGGTCTGCTCGCCGGCCTCGGCGGCAGCCAGATGGTGCTGGGAACCACGGCGAACGCGCTGACCCCGCTGGTGGTCGCGCAGATCGGCTTCGACGGCATCCTGGTCGCGCTGCTGGGCCGGGTGAAGCCGTGGGGCGTGCTACTCGCGGCGCTGCTCTTCGGTGCGCTCCAGGCCGGCGGCAACCGGATGCAGTCGTACTCGGGGATCTCGCTGGAGCTGGTCACCGTGCTCCAGGCGCTGATCGTCATCTTCATCGCCGCACCGGCCCTGGTGAAGGCGATCTTCCAGCTCCGGGCCGCCCGCGCCGCCCGGTTGCAGACGAGCCTGGCGAAGGGCTGGTAAGGCATGTCCACCATGGCTGTCCCCGACGTCGCCGTCGCAACGGTCGACGAGGGATTCTGGACCCGCAACCGCAAGATCGGCGCGGTCCTGCTGGCGCTGGGCGTGCTCGCCACGGTGCTCTTCGGCGCGCTGGCCACCGGCCGGCAGGCGCGCTTCACCCTCAGCGAGACCGAGGGCGGCGCGGCGTTGGAGATCAACGGCACGGTCGGCGCGATCCTCTTCGGGATCATCGCCGCCGCGGCCGGAGCGGCCCTGCTGGCCGGGATCCCGAAGCGCTGGTTCACCCTGGTGCTCGGCGTCGGGCTGGTCGCCTTCGTGCTGAGCTTCCTCTGCTGGCAGGTGTCGGCCGCCCCCGAGGGCCGCAACTTCATGCCGATGGTCAACATCGTCCGGGGCACCTTCATCCTGGCCCTGCCGCTGATCTTCGGCGCCCTGGCCGGCGTGCTCTGCGAGCGCTCCGGCGTGGTCAACGTGGCGATCGAGGGGCAGTTGCTGATGGGCGCCTTCAGCGGCGCGCTCTTCGGCAGCATCTTCAACAGCGTCTGGGTGGGCCTGGTCGCCGCGGCGATCGGCGGCGCGTTCATCTCGCTGCTGCTGGCGGTCTTCGCCATCCGCTACCTGGTCGACCAGGTGGTCATGGGTGTCGTGCTGAACCTGCTGGCGGTCGGCATCACCGGCTTCCTCTACGAGCGGCTGATGCAGACCAACGCGGAGAAGTACAACAGCGCGCCTCGCTTCACCAACTGGGAGATCCCGCTGCTGGAGGACATCCCGGTCATCGGGCCGGCGCTGTTCCGCGGCAACATCTTCCTCTACCTCGGCCTGCTGCTGGTGCTGGTCATCCACATCGCGCTGTTCCGCACCCGGTGGGGCCTGCGGACCCGGTCGGTGGGCGAGCACCCGACCGCGGCGGACACCCTCGGCGTCAAGGTGCTGGGGCTGCGCTACCGCAACGTGCTGCTGGCCGGCGTGGTCGCCGGCATCGGCGGCGCCTCCTACACGCTGGCGCTCTACAGCTTCACCAAGAACATGATCGGCGGTAAGGGCTTCATCGCCCTGGCCGCGCTGATCTTCGGCCGGTGGAGCCCGACCGGGGCGCTGCTCGCGGCGCTCTTCTTCGGCTTCGCCGACCAGCTCGCCACCTACCTGGGCGCGATCGGCAGCAGCATCCCGAGCCAGTTCCTGGCGATGCTGCCGTACCTGGCGACGATCCTGGCGGTGGCCGGGCTGGTCGGCCGGGTGCGCGCTCCCGCAGCGGACGGCAAGCCGTACATCAAGGGCTGAGCCGTCGGCGGACGCCCGTGATCCGTGCCCGGTGGGGGATTCCCCGCCGGGCACGGTCGTTCCCGGGGGCGGGCGGGTGTCGGCGGACACCAGGGGTACCCCTTCCCGCGCCCGACCAGCCTGACTTGGGCAGAATGGTGGGATGACCGAGATCGACTGGGAGCGGCTGCGGGCCGCCGCCACCGAGGTGATGCGGCACGCGTACGTCCCGTACTCGAAGTTCCCGGTCGGGGCGGCCGCCCTGGTCGACGACGGCCGGGTGGTGACCGGCTGCAACGTGGAGAACGCCGCGTACGGCGTCACCCTCTGCGCCGAGTGCGGCGTGGTCTCCGCCCTGCACGCCTCCGGCGGTGGCCGGCTCGTCGCGATGTCCTGCGTCGACGCCACCGGCGAGCCGCTGATGCCGTGCGGCCGGTGCCGGCAGCTGCTCTGGGAGAACGGCGGGCCGGAGTGCCTGGTCGAGTCCAAGGGGCGACCGCTGCGCATGGCGGAGCTGCTGCCGCACGCCTTCGACGTGGCCGACATCGAGGCGGTGACCGGGGAACAGCCGGTCCCGGTGGTGCCGGAGCGGCTGGCCGCCTGGCGCGGGCGGGGCACCGTCTTCGTGCACCCCGACATGTCCGCCGGGCAGCAGGTCTGGACGGCGTACTGGGAACGGTCGGCCGGGGACGCCGAGGGCGCCGAGACCGGGGTGCTGGAGGAGGGCCCGAGCTGGGACGAGCCGGCCGCGGCGATCACCTGGGGGCACGCCCGGACGCCCCGGGTGGTGGTGGTCGACGCCAGCGGCACCATCTTCTGGGCCGGCGAGGGGGAGCCCCCGATGGAGATCCCCACCCGCTGGCCCGCCGGCTGAACCCGTCCTGGCGTACCGCCGATCAGCAGAACCAGACAAGCAGAGGAACTCGACGATGAGTGCGTTCACGGCGGTCGACGTCATCCGGACCAAGCGGGACGGGGGTGTGCTGAGCGACGCCCAGATCGACTGGGTGGTCGACGCGTACACCCGGGGGCTGGTGGCCGACGAGCAGATGTCGGCGCTGGCCATGGCGATCCTGTTGCGCGGGATGACCCCGCCGGAGATCGCCCGCTGGACCGCCGCGATGATCGCCAGTGGTGAGCGGCTGGACCTCTCGCCGGTGGCCCGGCCCACCGTGGACAAGCACTCCACCGGCGGCGTCGGTGACAAGATCACCCTGCCGCTCACCCCGCTGGTCGCGGCCTGCGGCGGCGCGGTGCCGCAGCTCTCCGGGCGCGGCCTCGGGCACACCGGCGGCACGCTGGACAAGCTGGAGTCGATCCCGGGCTGGCGGGCGGCGCTGAGCAACGACGAGTTCATCTCCCAGCTGCGCGACGTCGGCGCGGTGATCTGCGCGGCCGGCGAGGGGCTGGCCCCGGCCGACCGCAAGCTGTACGCGCTGCGCGACGTCACCGGCACCGTCGAGGCGATCCCGCTCATCGCCAGCTCGATCATGAGCAAGAAGATCGCCGAGGGTACCGGCGCGCTGGTGCTCGACGTGAAGGTCGGCTCCGGCGCGTTCATGAAGTCCGTCGACGACGCACGGGAACTGGCCCGGACCATGGTCGAGCTGGGCGGCGCGCACGGGGTGAAGACGGTCGCGCTGCTCACCGACATGTCCACCCCGCTCGGCCTGACCGTCGGCAACGCGGTCGAGGTGACCGAGTCGGTGGAGGTGCTGGCCGGTGGCGGCCCGGCCGACGTGGTGGAGCTGACCCTCGCCCTGGCCCGCGAGATGCTGGACGCGGCCGGCCTGCCGGACGCCGATCCGGCCGCCGCGCTGCGCGACGGGCGCGCGATGGACGCCTGGCGCGCGATGATCCGCGCGCAGGGCGGCGACCCGGACGCCCCGATGGCGACCGCCAACGAGGTCGAGGTGGTCCGCGCCCAGGCCGACGGCTTCGTCTACTCGATCGACGCGTACGCGATCGGGGTGGCCGCCTGGCGGCTCGGCGCCGGGCGGGCCCGCAAGGAGGACCCGGTCAGCGCGGCCGCGGGTGTGGTGCTGCACAAGCGGCCCGGCGACCCGGTCCGGGTCGGCGACCCGCTCTACGAGCTCCGCGCCGACCAGGCCAGCCGGATTCCGGCGGCGCGGGCGGAGGCCGAGCGGGCGGTCCGCCTGGCACCCACCGCGCCGGCCGCGTCGTCGCTGGTCATCGAGCGGATCGGCTGAACGGCCGACCGCGCGGGACCGGTCGGTCGGTGGCGGACCCTCGGCGTGGTGCCGACCCGCCCCGGGCGCTACTCTCCCAGCCCAGGGGGATAGTCCGGCGGTGACGCCGACGCGAGCAGACAGGGACTTCGACCGTGCTGGTACCCGCCCCCGATCCCCGGGAAGTCCGTGAGGCGAGCCTGGACGAGCTGTCCCGGTTGCGCCTGCCGTTGCCGCCGCCGCAGTTCCCGCTGGTCTGGGAGCCGGGCGACGAGATCGAGTTGCGTCCCACCAAGGAGATCGAGGCGCGGATCGCGGTCCTGCACCTGATCCTGGCCCGGTGCTTCGGGATGCCGCCGCAGGCGGCGATGAGCTGGCTGCTCGACTCGCACCTGGTCGAGATGGTCACCCCGCCGGAGTGGCAGTTCGTGATGGGCGGCAAGGGCGACCACCGCTCGTTCGTGCTGCACCACGACGCGCTCTTCTCACTGGCCTGGGTGCTCGGGCTGAGCAAGCAGCTCGACCCGACCATTCCGGTCGACGAGCGGCTGGTGGAGCGGATGCCGCACCTCGCCGGCGGGGAGACGTTCGGCCAGTGGCGGGCCCGCATCCTGGCCGCGCCGCAGCACCCGGCCGATGCCGCCGCTCTGCTGGACCTGCACTACTGCCTGGACTGGGCGTACCTGGAGGCGGAGAAGCGCGGCCTGGCACTGCCGGGCCTGGTGGACGCCAACGCGATCGGCCAGCGGCGCTGGGCGTTGGAGTGGGCGGTGGTGCTGCGCGGGCCGTACCACGACGAGCCGCCGGGCTGGGAAGAGGTCGACCTCTCCACCTGAGCCCGGTGGTCAGCGTGGGCGCCAGACGGTGAGCCGGACCGCGGCGGTGACCGCGACCGGCTCGGGCAGCGCGGCGATCCGGGCGGCGAGCCGCTGCGGGTCGGTGTGCCAGGCGCTGGGGCCCATGCCGACCAGGGTGGCCACCTCGGCCCGGGTCAGCCGCAGCCGGGCGGTGTGCCCGGCGGCGCGCTCCTCGGTGAAGTGACCGGCCAGGCTCTCGGCCACCCGGTCCGCCTTGGCCGGGTCCACCCGCAGCAGGTCCAGCGCGTCGACCAGCTCGGCGAGGTGCGCGTCGGTCGGGGTGACCACCAGCAGCGCCCCGGCCGGATCGAGGACCCGGTGGAACTCCGCGCCGTTACGAGGGGCGAAGACGTTCAACAGCACGGCGGTCGAGGCGTCGGCGAGCGGCAGCCGCTGCCAGGTGTCTGCCAGCGCCGCCGCGGCCCTCGGGTGGGCCCGGGCCGCGCGGCGCAGCGCCGGCTTGGAGACGTCCAGAGCCAGGCCGACGGCGTCGGGCAGCGCCGCCAGCACCGCGGCGAGGTGCCGGCCGGTGCCCGCCCCGGCGTCCACCACCAGCGGGTACGCCCCGACGCCCGGCTTACCGTCCGGCCGGTCGCCGGCGGTGGCCGGGGCGACGATCCGGGTGGCCGCCTCGGCGAGCGCGGCGGAGACGACGTCGTAGTGCCCGGCGGCCAGGAAGTCCGTCCGGGCGGCCACCATCTCGGCGGTGTCCCCGACGTGCGGGGCGCGGCCGGTGAGCAGGTTGACGTACCCCTGTCGGGCGACGTCGAAGCTGTGCCGGCGCGGGCAGCGCAGCGCGCGGGTGTCGGGGGCCGGGGCCAGCGGTTCGGCGCAGACCGGGCAGCGCAGCCGGGCCAGCACGGCCGGGTGCATCCCGGCCCCGGGCTGCTCGGGCGGGTGCGGCGCGGTCACCCGGTGAGCCTACGTGAGCGGCTCGGGACCCCGGCCGGACGCGCGCCCGGCGTCGCCGGCCCCGGCCAGCCGGTCGACGACCCGGTGGGTGAACCGGTCGAGCGCGGCCAGCTCGTCCGGGTCCAGCAGGTCGATCAGGTGCCGGCGGACGGCGGCGACGTGGCCGGGGGCGGCGGCCTCGATGGCCCGTCGGCCCTCGGCGGTGAGCACCACCACCGAGCCACGGCCGTCGGTGGTGCACTCCTCGCGAACGACCAGCCCGCGCTGCTGCATCCGGCTCAGGTGGTGGGAGAGACGGCTCCGCGACCAGAGCATCCGGTCGGCCAGCTCGCCCAGCCGCAGCCGCCCGTCCGGCGCCTCGGAGAGGTCGGAGAGCACGTCGTAGTCGGGCTCGGAGAGCCCGGCGTCGCGCATCAGGTCGCGGGCCAGCTGGAGGTCGAGCAGCCGGCGCATCCGGCGGTACCCCCGCCAGGCGCGGTCCTCGCGGTCGTCCAGCCAGCGGGGTACGTCCATGGCGGACAGCGTAGCCGGATGGTTGACACGTCATCTACACCGTCCCTAGGTTGATGACATGTCAACCAAATTGTGGGAGCTCTTCGGAGAGCGGGGGCGCGGCGTGCTGGTGACGCTGCGCCGCGACGGCCGGCCCCAGCTGTCCAACCTCGACTACCTCGCCGAGCCGGGCCTGATCCGCTGCTCGACCGTCGGCGATCGGGCCAAGGCACGAAACCTGCGCCGCGACCCCCGGGCCAGCTTCCACGTCACCACCCCCGACGGCGGCGCGTACGCCGTCGCCGAGGGGACCGCCACCCTCACCCCGCCCGCTGCGACCGAGGACGACGCCACCGTGGAGGAGTTGGTCGAGGTCTATCGCCGGATCCGGGGCGAGCACCCGGACTGGGCGGAGTACCGGGCGGCGATGGTCGCCGACGGCCGGCTGGTGATCCGGCTCGCCGTCGAACACGTCTACGGCTGGCGGCCCTGACCGGATCTGCGGTCGCGCCCCGTGCCGCGACAGTGGACCCGGTCGACGGGTCGGCTCAGCGGGGCGTGCTCGCTCCCGGAGTCGGCTCGTCGAACGACCGGTACGCCCCGGCGACCACGCAGCGCGGCCCGGGCAGCCGGTACAACCCCCAGCCCGCCAGGTAGCTGCCGTTCACCTCCTGCTGGCGCAGGTGCACCGCGAGCATCAGCCCCGCCGGAATCCGGTCCGGGTGGATGCGCAGGACGGTGCCGGGTTCGTTGAAGGTCACGGCGGAGTCCGGCCCGAACCCGACCGGCGGGTCGAGCCCTACCCCGGTGCCCCGGTCCTGCGGCGGGCAGGCGGCCTCCGGCACCGTCTTGACGAGGGTCGCCCGGGCGCCGATCCGGCGCAGCTCGTCGTTGGCCCGGGTCGGGTCGGCGGTGTCGGCCTCCGTCACGGTGACCGCGCCGTCGGGAGCCGACGTGGTCGCCGGCGGGGGCGCCGCCGGGACGGTGGGCCGGTCGGGCCGGCCGGCGACCACGACCGCCGTCCCGGTCGCCGCCAGCGTGGCCAGCCCGACGGCGACCACGGCGAGGCGTCGGCGCATCGCAGTCACCGCTGGCCGCCGCGCCGGGGCGATCTCCCGCAACAGCGCGTCACGGCGTACGCGGACCCGTTCGGCGGGCAGGTGCGGCAGGTCCGGGCGGAGCGGACTGTGGTCCATCGGGTCGGTCCTCCATCGCGAGGTCGGCGAGCACGCCGGTGCGTAGCTGACGGTGCGCCCGGGCCAGGCGGGACTTGACGGTGCCCAGCGGGATGCCGAGCGTGACGGCGGCCTCGGCCTGGGTCTGTCCGAGCCAGACGCAGGCCTCCACCACCTCCCGGTCCCGGCGGGCGAGCCCGGCGAGGTGGCGGTGCACGGCGGCGACCCGTCGCTCGGCGTCCACCCGCTCGACGACCGCGTCGGCGTGGTCGGCGGCGGGCTCGGGCGGTGGCACCCGGTCCAGCGCGGCCCGGTGCCGCCGCAGCGACCGGTGGTGGTTGCGGCTGACGCCCAGCGCGATGCCGTAGAGCCAGGGCAGGACGCTCGCGCCGTACGGCACCATCGCCCGTCTTCGCCGCCAGGCCTCCAGGAACACCACCGAGACCAGGTCCTCCGCGGCCGACCACGCCCCCGTACGCCGCAGGCAGTAGCCGAACACCGCGTCCGCGTGCCGCTCGAAGAGCGTGCCGAAGGCCGTGGTGTCACCGTCGAGGCTCCGGGCCCAGAGCTCTCGGTCGTCAGTCATGTCGCGCCCTCCCTGCCCCTGTCATGTCCGTACGGGGCGGTGCGGTTCACGCCGACGCGCCGGCCCGGCGGTCCCGTCCCGGCACGGCCGGGGGCTGGCTAGGGTCTGAGCATGGTCGCAATCCGATACGAGGACATCGTCAAGGTCCCCAAGGCGCTGCTGCACGATCATCTCGACGGCGGCCTGCGGCCGGCGACGGTCGTCGAACTCGCCGCCGAGGCCGATCACGAGCTGCCCACCACCGACCCGGAGGCGCTCGGCCGCTGGTTCGTGGAGGCGGCGAACTCGGGTTCGCTGGAGCGCTACCTGGAGACGTTCGCGCACACCGTCGCCGTGATGCAGACCGCGTCGGCGCTGCGCCGGGTGGCCCGGGAGTGCGCGCTCGACCTGGCCGCCGACGGCGTGGTCTACGCCGAGGTCCGGTTCGCCCCCGAGCAGCACCTGGAGCAGAACCTCACGCTGGACGAGGTGGTCGCGGCCGTGGTGGAGGGCTTCGCCGAGGGCAGCGCGGAGGCCGCCGCGGCCGGCAGCCCCATCCGGGTGGGCACCCTGCTGACCGCGATGCGGCACGCCGCGCGCTCGCAGGAGATCGCCGAGCTGGCCGTGCGGCACCGGGACACCGGGGTGGTCGGCTTCGACATCGCCGGCGCCGAGGCGGGCTTCCCGCCCACCCGCCACCTGGACGCCTTCGAGTACCTGCAGCGGGAGAACTTCCACTTCACCATCCACGCCGGCGAGGCGTTCGGGCTGCCCTCGATCTGGCAGGCGATCCAGTGGTGCGGAGCGGACCGGCTCGGCCACGGGGTGCGGATCGTCGACGACATCACCACCGGCCCGCAGCCGGTGCTCGGCCGGCTGGCCGCGTACGTGCGGGACAAGCGCATCCCGCTGGAGCTCTGCCCGTCGTCGAACGTGCAGACCGGCGCGGTCGCGTCGATCGCCGACCACCCGATCGGGCTGCTGCGCGACCTCCGGTTCCGGGTCACGGTCAACACCGACAACCGGCTGATGAGCGGCACCTCGATGTCCCGGGAGATGGCGCTGCTGGCGGAGGCCTTCGGCTACGGCTGGAAGGAGTTCCAGTGGTTCACCATCAACGCCATGAAGAGCGCCTTCATCCCGTTCGACGAGCGGCTGCGGATCATCGACGAGGTGATCAAGCCGGCGTACGCGAAGCTGCTGGCCTGATCAGTGGTGCGGGTGGCTGGCGACCAGGCCGGCCACCCGCCGCAGCACGTCCCGCGCGCGGGCGGCCTCGGCGCCCAGGCCGGTCTGCCGGCGCAGCACCGCCGGTTCGGCGCGCAGCAGGGCCACCCCGCGCCGCAGCAGGACCTTCGGCGCCTTGCGCTGTTCGGCGAGATCACGGGTCAGCCGGCGGATGAAGGTCGTGCCGCGCGGGCGACGCAGCGCGTACGCCCCGGCGAGCAGCCCCCGGCGGCGGCACTCCTCGACGATCTCGGCGGCGAAGATCCCTTCGGCGACGAAAAGTGGCGATCCGGCCACCTCGAATGGCCGGGTGGCCACCCGTCGGTCGGCACCGATCGCATAAACCGGCACTTCGGCCTTGCCCTCCTGGGCCAGTCGGGCAATTGTGTCCACGGCCGTCACGGCATCCCAGGACTCGGGCGAGTCCCAGTCCACCAGTCCGTTCTGGCGCGGCAACGTAGGGTCATCGCCGTCCTTGTAGAAGTCGTCCAGACACAGCACCGGAAGTCCGGTTCGATGCGCTATATACGACTTTCCCGAGCCGGAAGGGCCGGCGAGCAGGACAACGCGGTGACGGTATTCCATTACGTTCGGTAACTCCGGCCAGACGGATTGCTATCAAATTGCTTCAACATCTCATCACACCTTCAGCGACCGCCAACCTGGGCTTTCTCTTTCAGGGGCGGCGTGATGGAATCTCGGGGGTCCGACCCGCCGGGTCGGTCGCTGGGCGTTGCCCGTGGCAACGCGGGGACGCTGCAATCGCGAGGACGGTGACGTGAGCAAACGGCCGAAGACGGCGGGCTCCTTCCTGTCGCGTCTACGCCGGCCGGCCGGCCGGCTCCGCGACATGCCGATCTGGTCCAAGCTCGGTCTGATCATGATCGTGCCGACCATCGCCACGGTCGTCGTGGGCACCAGTGGTCTGGTGGACCACCTGCAGACACTCAACAATGCCAACCGAGCGGGTGACCTGGCCAATCTGATCGGGTACTCGGGTGACCTGGTCAACAGTCTCCAGGACGAACGCACCTCCGCCGTGCTGCTGCTGGGAGCCCCCAAGGGGCAGCCCCGGGACCAGTACCAGGAGGCGTACAACCGGATCAACCAACGGGTCGACCAGGCCAAGGCGCCGTACTCGCGGCAACGGCTGGAGATCGAGGATCTCCCGGCCAGCTTCGAGACGCTGCTCGACCGGATCGACAAGGAGCTGAGCGACCTGCCCGGCACCCGGAGCCAGGTCTACAACGGCAAGCTCAGCCTCAGCAACGCGGTCGGGTCGTACCAGGACCTGATCGACCAGCTGATCAGCGTCCGGGACTCGGCCACCCAGCTCGCCGGCGACAACGACCTGAGCGACCGGATGCGCGCCTCCGCCGCGGTGGCCCGGGAGAAGGAGTTCCTGTCGCTGCGCCGGGTGGCGGTGCACCGGGTGCTCCTCCGGAAGTCGTACATCGCGCCGTTGCGCGACGACTTCATCGCCAGCGAGAAAGGCGAGGAGCTGGCCCGGCGGACCTTCCAGTCGGTCGCCAACCAGTCCGAGCACGAGCTGTACCAGCAGACGGTCGCCGGTTCCGACCTGCGCCAGGCCGAGACCTACAGCGGCTTCATCAAGTCCCGCGACACCGAGAGCATCGACGGGGTCGAGTTCGGCAGAGACCAGTGGGACGCGGCCATGGTGGCCAACGCCGCGCTGATCCGTACCGTCGAGGTCAAGCTCGACGGCAAGGTGGTCCGGCAGGCCGAGGACCTTCGCTCGGACGTGCAGCGCCAGGTCTTCCTGGAGACCGGCCTGCTGCTGAGCATGCTGCTGCTGGCGATCCTCTTCGCGTACCTGGTCGCCCGGTCGATGGCCCGCTCCCTGCGCGACCTGCGCCAGGGCGCCCTCTCCATCGCCCAGTACGGCCTGCCGCAGGCGGTGGCCCGACTGCGCGACCCGCAGGTCAGCGGCCAGCTCTCCCCGGCGCAGCTGGCCAACCAGATCGCCGAGCCGCTGCCGGTGCGCAGCAAGGACGAGTTCGGCCAGGTGACCGAGGCGTTCAACGCGGTCCACCTGGAGGCGGTCCGCACCGCCGCCGAGCAGGCCGCGCTGCGTTCCTCCGTCGCGACCATGTTCGTCAACCTCGCCCGCCGTTCGCAGATCCTGGTCGACCGGCTGATCGGCCACCTCGACCGGCTGGAGCGCGGCGAGGAGGACCCGGACCGCCTGGCCGAGCTGTTCCAGCTCGACCACCTGGCCACCCGGATGCGCCGTAACGACGAGAACCTGCTGGTGCTCGCCGGGGCGGACTCCACCCGCGTGCAGCGCGAGCCGGCCGCCCTGATCGACGTGCTGCGCGCCGCGCAGTCCGAGGTCGAGCACTACACCCGGATCGAGTTCGGGATCATCGACCGGGACATCGAGGTCGCCGCGCACGCGGTCAACGACATGGTGCACCTCGTCGCCGAGCTGTTCGACAACGCGACCGCGTTCTCGCCGCCGGATTCGCAGGTCATGGTGGAGGCGCGCCGCATCGGCGACCGGGCCACCCTCTACGTCGAGGACCGTGGCATCGGGATCAGCCCGGAGCAGCTGGGCGACCTCAACGAGCGGCTCGCCACGCCGCCCCAGGTGGACGTGGCCGTCTCCCGGATGATGGGCCTGGTCGTGGTCGCCCGGCTGGCCTCGCGGCACGGCGTCAAGGTCGAGCTGCGTCCCGCTTTGGACCGTGGCACGGTGGCCGAGGTCACCATGCCCACCTCCGTGCTGGTGCCCCGGGCGCTCACCGGGCGCGGCCAGCCGGCCCCGGCGCTGCCCGCGGCCACGCCCGGCCCGCAGCAGTCCGGCCCGGTTCCGACCTTCGGCGCGCTGCCCGCGCTCGGCAACGGCCCGGCGCCGGCGCCGCGTACCGGCGAGTCCGGCAACCAGGTCACCCTCGGTGGGCGGCCCTTCGACCCGGCCCCGCAGAACGGCTCGCCGGCCAACGCCGGCGGGGGGCGCTCCATGCCGGCCTGGTCGGACCTGACCGGCGCCAGCGCGCTCAACGGCAACGACACCTTCGCCCCGCGCCCCTCCAACGGCCAGCAGATCGACCCGCTGCCGCAGCGGCGCTCCGGCGACATCGACCCGGTCACCGGGCAGCAGCCGGTGGTGCCGCGGCAGCTGCCGAGCAGCCCGGAGGCCCGCCCCTACAGCGCGCCGCCGGTCCCGCCGGTCTCGGCGCCCCCGCTGCCGCCGGTCTCCGGCGCCCCGACCTCCGGGTACCCGGTCTCGGCCTCGCCGTACTCGGGTCCGCCGGTCTCGGCCTCGCCGTACTCCGGGCACCCGGTCTCCGGTCAGCCGTACTCGGGTCAGCCCGTCTCGGCCGCCCCGGTCTCCGCCCAGCCGGCGTCCGCGCCGCCCCGGCAGAACCCGCCCGGCCCGGCCGCCCCGCCGGCCTGGCCGCCGGTGGCCAACCCGGAGCCGGCCGCCCCGCCGGTGCCCGAGCGGCTCGCCGCCGCGCTGGACATGACCACCGAGCTGCCCCGGGTGGCGCGCCCCGAAGCGAGCCAGTCGACCGCGCAGCCCGCGGCCCCGGCCACCCCGCCGGCCGTGCGGCAGCCGACCACGCCGCAGGCGCGCGCGGCGCAGCCGGCCCCGGTCAACCGGCCGCCGACGCCGCAGGAGACGGCCAACCGGCAGCGGTACGCGGACGAGACGATGGAGCTGCCGATCTTCCGGGAGCTGGAGTCGGCCTGGTTCCGTACCCGCAAGCCGGGCCCGGAGGAGGCGGCGGCCGCCGCCGCCAAGCCGGCGGCCAACGGAACCGCGACCCAGCAGATGTCCGCCGTCGACGCCGCCGGTCGCCCCGTCCCGAACACCGCAACACGGACGACAGGTAACGCACCGATGGCAAACACTCCGACGGCCGGAGGGGCGCCCCGCGACAACGGGTCGACGACCAACGGAGGCGCCCGCCCCGGTCCGGCCGAGGCCCTGCCCAACCGCCGACCCACCCCGCAGTCGGCCGGCTGGCAGACCGCGGCCGACGACGGCTGGCGTGCCGCCGTGGCGGCCTCCGAGGTGCCGGTGGCGGCCACCACCCAGACCGGCCTGCCGAAGCGGACGCCGATGGCCCAGCTCGTTCCGGGCGCGGTCGAGAAGCCGACCACCTCGGTGCAGCGGCGTACGCCGGAGGCGGTGCGCGGTCTGCTGTCGGCCTACCATCGCGGCGTGCAGCGCGGGCGCAGCAACCCCTCGGACAGCAACCCCACCAGCTCGGAGGCGACTCCGGGAGGGCAGCAATCCCCGCAGTCGGGCTCCGGCCCGGCGGCCGGGAGCGGGCAGAAGGAGCAAGAAGGATGACAACTACGCAGGATCTCGGTTGGCTCCTCGCCAACTTCGCTGACCGGGTGCCCGGTGTGGCGCACGCGGTCGCCGTCTCCGCCGACGGCCTGCTCCTCGCGTCGTCACGGGACCTGCCGCGGGACCGAGCCGACCAGCTGGCCGCCATCGCCTCCGGTCTGGTCAGCCTGACCCAGGGCGCGGCGCGCTGCTTCGAGGGTGGCGCGGTGCTGCAGACCGTCGTCGAGATGGACAACGGCTTCCTGTTCCTGATGTCCATCTCCGACGGATCCTCCTTCGCGGTGCTGGCCGCCCGCAGCTGTGACGTGGGCCAGGTCGGCTACGAGATGGCCCTGCTGGTCGACCGGGTGGGCGACGCGCTGACCCCGCAGCCCCGCACGGCCGTCGGGATGATGGGCTGACCGAGCTGACCACCTGGTCGGCACGGCAGCAACGACACGACAAGAACGACGGGTTCCACCGGGCGCGAGCCGGTGCCGGGTACGAAGGAGGTGAGCGGCGACATGGTTGATCGTGACGAACCGACCGGAGCGTTGGTCCGTCCATACGCCGTGACCCGTGGTCGTACCCGTCCCCGGCTCGACATCGCCATGGAGGCGCTCGTCGAGACGACGGTGCGCGGTCGCGCCGCTGCCAGTGGCAACGGCGGTCAGGGCCGTGAGCACCAGTACATCGCCGCGCTGTGTGACGGACGCGTGCAGTCGTTGGCCGAGATCGCGGCCCGAATGCAGCTTCCGTTGGGTGTGGCCCGGGTGCTCATCGCCGACATGGCGACGGATGGCCTGGTCGCGGTCCACGAGCCGACCATTCTGGACGACTCCGACGACGCGGTGGGCACTGAACTGCTGGAGAGGGTGCTGAGTGGACTTCGCAGGCTCTGACATGTCGCACCGGCCGTCGGCCCCGAGCGGGCGCGTGACGTCGGCGAAGATCGTTATCGCCGGTGGATTCGGCGTCGGCAAGACGACGCTGGTCGGCTCGGTCTCGGAGATCACGCCGCTGACCACCGAGGCCATCATGACTTCCGCGGGCGTGGGCGTCGACGACACCCGGCAGGTGCCGGGCAAGACGACGACCACCGTGGCGATGGACTTCGGCCGGATCTCGATCGACCGGGACCTGATCCTGTACCTGTTCGGTACGCCGGGCCAGACGCGGTTCTGGTTCATGTGGGACGAGCTGGTACGCGGCGCCATCGGCGCCGTCGTCCTGGTCGACACCCGCCGGCTGGCCGACTGCTTCGCGGCGATCGACTTCTTCGAGCACCGGCGGCTGCCGTACCTGGTGGCCATCAACTGCTTCGACGGGATGCAGTACCACGACCCGCAGGACGTCCGGGACGCGCTGGCGATCTCGACGGACGTGCCGGTGGTGGCCTGCGACGCCCGCAACCGGGAGTCGACCAAGCACGTGCTGATCTCGCTGGTCGAGTACGTGCTGACCATGCGTCGTTCGCGCGCGGTCGCCCCGGCCTGACCGGTCTCGACGCGCCCGGTGGCGGCTTCGGCCGACGCCGGGCGCGTCTGCGCGTCCACGACCGGTCGGTGACGCGACATGCCGACGGCAGCTGCCCGCTGAATCGGTCCGCAGTGGAGGCAGCGCAGCCCCGAGCGCCGGGGAGTGCCGGTGCCCGGGGCTGCGGGTGAAAAGAGGGGTAAGACGGGCCGGGGTCAGGAGACCCGGGCCCAGCCGCCCTGGGTGAGCTGGTAGACGCCCAGCGAGTCGCGGTCCATCCCGCCGTGCCGGATCGGCGCGAAGGCGTACCACCCGGCCATGCCCTCGGTCACCTGCGTCTGCAGGTACGCCCGCAGTCGTCCACGGTCGACGCTGCCGGCCAGTCGGGCCGCGTCGGCGATGACCTGGAGGGCGTCGGAGGCGTACGGGGCGAAGCCGCTGAACCCGCCGTACTGCTGGATGTAGCGGAACACCAGTTCGCGCCGGGCCAGCGCGGCCATGGTGGTGCCCATCAGGGTGGAGTCCGCCAGGCAGGCCGGGTGCACCGCGTACGCCCCCTCCACGGCGGCCGCGTTGCTGCCCTGCACGGTCTCCTCGGCGACCGCGGCGGCGTCGAAGAAGAGCGGACCGCGCCAGCGTGCCCGGCGCAGCGCGCGGGCGGCGCTGCCGCTGTCCGGTGCCGCCCCCCACACCACCACGCCGTCGGGATCACCGGCCACCGCCTCTCGGGCGGCGGAGGTGAAGTCGGCGCCGGTGCGCGGCAGGCGTACGGTGCGGTCCAGCTCGACCCCGACGGCCCGCAGCGCGGCCGCCACAGCGCGGACGCCGGAGTCGCCGTGCAGGCCGTCGGCGGCCAGCAGGGCGACCCGCTCCAGCCCCTTGGCGCTGATCAGCCGGGCCAGCCGGCGGGCGACGTCCACCGCGTCCGGCGTGAGCTTGTAGATGAAGGTCCGCTGCGCCAGCGGCAGCACGATGCCGTCCCCGGGCGCGAGCGAGACGAACGGGGTCTGGAGGCGCTGGGCCACCCCGACGACCGCCATGGCGGTCTCGGTCAGCGTGGTGCCGAGCAGGGCGTGCACCCGGTCCTGGCGGATCAGCTCGGTGGCCTGCCGGGCGGCCAGGCGCGGATCGCTGCGGTTGTCCCGCACCAGCACCCGTACGCTCCGGCGCTGGTTGCCCACCTGCACCCGGTCGACGTTGAGGTCCTCCAGCGTGATCTGCAGGGCGCGTTCCTGCATGACCCCGAGGGCGGCGCCCCGGCCGGTGAGCTCCAGGCTGACCCCGATCACCAGCTCCGCGCCGCTCGGCGAGGCGCTGCCGTCCGGCTCCGCCTCGTGCTGCGTCTCCGCCTGCCCGCAGGCGCTCAGCAGCAGGCTGCCGACCGTCGCGCTGAGCACTCCCCGGCGGGTGAGCGCAGAGGAGCCGGTTGCCGGTGTCGCCATTGGAGTCGCCTTCCCACCCCGGCGTCACCTGCCGCCGACGGTTCCGCCGGTATGGCTCCGGCCACCCTGACCCGGCGTCAAATTATCCGGGTGTGGGCAGAAACAGGCAGGTGGGAGGCGCTTTATCGGCGCTCAGGAACGGTAGCCGGCGGACCGGAACTCGTACTCCCGGTCGTCCTCGCGCTCGGCCGGATCGCGGCTGAAGTCCCAACCGCCGGCCGACTCACGACCCGGGCGCCCGCCGACCGCGAACCCGCCGATCTCCTGCCCGCGACGCCAGCCGCGGAAGTAACCGGTGGTGTTCTCGGCGAGGCTCGCCGCGTCCCGGACGATCCGGAGCGGACGCTCCTCGCGCAGCGGCGAGCCGGGCACCAGGTTGGCCTGCGGGACCCGCTTGGGCAGGCCGGCGGAGGTCTCCGCGCCGACGGCCGGGCGGGCCGCCTGCTCGGCAGCCTGCCAGCCGGTGTCCGCCGTGGTCGACCAGTCCAGCTCGGACTCCTCCTCGGCGTGGCCGACGAACCAGGCGGACCTGGCCTGCGCGAAGATCAGCAGGTCTCCGTCGCCCTCGTCGGAGATCGGCGGAGGCCGGTGCTCCATCGGCGCGGGGCGGCGCTCGGCCGGCTCCGGCCGGTGCTCCGCCGACTCCGGACGGCGCTCCGGGGACGACCGGTCACCACGGGCGGCGCGCCCGGAACGGCTCGCCTCCTCCCGGTCGACCAGCCGCAGCGGGGGCGTCTCCAGCCGCGGGTCGGTGCCCGGGGCCGGGGCGTCGCGCAGCGCGCGGTCCGCCAGCGGCGGCGGCTCGACCAGCCGCAGCATCGGCGGCTCCGGCGGCAGGTCGTCGGCCAGCCACGGCGGGGTGACCCGACGCTCCGAGCCCGGGTCGGTCGGCGCGTCCACCTGCCGGCCGGCCCGCTCCCCGTACGACGGGACGACCGGGTTGTCGGCGGAGCTGTCGGCCGGGTCCTCCGGGTTGTTGACCAGCGGCCAGTTCGCCCGGGAGCCGGGCGGGGCGGACTCCGCCTCGGGGCGCGGGGTCGGCACCGGGACGCTCAGGTCGGTGGCGCTGAAGCCACCGGTGGGCGCCGACGGCGCGCCGTTGGTCTTCGGACGGGGCGGGATGACGGTGCGCTGCCGCTCGGCGCGGGCGTTGTTGATCGCCGCCGTGGTCAGGGTGGGCCGGAACGGCTCGCCCGCCTCGGCGGGGGGCACGTTGCCCCGCTGCGCGGGCGCGATCGGCGTGATGCCGGGCGGCGGCGGGGGCGGCGCGGAGACCGGGCGGTTGGTCGGGGCGTCGACGCCCCGCCGCACCACCGGCATGCCCGGGTCGGTGCCCCGGCGCACGGCGGGCATGCCCGGATCGGTGCCCCGGCGGGCGGCCGGCATCGCGGGGTCGGTGCCCCGGCGCACGGCCGGCATGCCCGGGTCCGTGCCCCGGCGGGCGGCCGGCATGGCGGAGTCCGTGCCCCGGCGCACGATGGGCATGGCGGGGTCGGTGCCGCGGCGCACCGCGGGCATGGCGGGGTCGGTGCCGCGGCGCACCGCGGGCATGGCGGGGTCGGTTCGCGCGGGCGGAGCGGAGGTCGGGGTGGCCGCGGCGGCGGCAGGGGTGACCGGCGCGGGGGCGACCGGCGGCGGCGCGACCGGGGCCGGTGCGACCGGCGGCGGACCGAGCGGCCGGGGGGCGGGCGGCAGTGCCCCGCCGGAGACCGGCTCGGGCCGGCTGCGCCGGCCGGTGGGGGTGGGACGCTCGGATTCGGCCGGCCGGACGGGACGCAGGCCCGCCGTGCCGCCGTCCAGAGGGGACAGCTCGCCGACCGGCTCGCCGCGCCGGGCGGCGGCCCGCCGCCCGGGTGCCGGAGCCGGCGTGGTGACGCGGGCGCTGAGCGCGCCCACCAGGGCCTCGCAACCGGCGTCGCAGGCCCGCACCGAGGCGACCGCCTGACGGACGGTCTCCGCGACGGCGGAGGTGAGCGCCCGGTTGACGGTGGCCCGGCGGGGAGTCTCGGAGATCGCCACCCGCAGGGCGGTGACCGCGGCGTCGATCTCGTCGGCCTCGGCCACGCCGTCGGCGGCCAGGTGCGCGGCCACCGCGTCCGCGGCGACCGCGACGTCGCGGCCGTGGGCCGTCGTGCCGGCGAGCATGCCGGGCTCGGGGAGGGCGTCGAGCACCGCGAGCGCCACCGGCTCGGCCGGGTCCGGGTACGCCCGGAGGGCGGCCGGGTAGAGCTCGCGCAGCACCTCGCGCAGCGCCACGGCGGCCGAGTGGCGGCCGGTGGACAGGGCGGCGTGCGCCGCGAGCACCTGCTTGAATCCGGCCAGGTCCCGGGGCGCGGGCAGGGTGACCGCGGAAAGCGCCCCGGCCTGAAGGGCGCGGGCCAGGCCCACCGCGCGCCGCTCGGCCGGCGGAGACTGCATCTCCTCCAGGGAGTCGTCGTCGGCGAAGCGCTCGGCGAAGTCGTCGACCGAGTCGTCGTCGGCGATCGCGAGTGGACGCCCGGCGGCGCTCAGCAGCGAGGTGACCGTGTGGTCGTCGCTGTCGGCCGCGATCGCCGCGCCGCTCGGCCCGCCCGACCGCTCCACGAGCAGCGTGACCAGCTGGGCGTAGCCCGTCGGGTCGTCACCGATCTCGCAGACATGCAGCAGACGGCCTGCGTCGTCGACCACAGCGGACGTCAGCGTCGAACCGGCCGATGCCGATCGGTCGGCCGGATCCGCCGAGGCCAGACCGCAGTACACGCGCACGAGCGCCACGGCGTCGTCCTCCTCCCGGGACACAGGTCTTTTCTCTGCCAGAGACTGATGCTCCCCGCTCGGGGTCAGTCGCGCCAGTCCACGACAGCAGAGATCTTGCCGACAATGGTGCGCCAACCCAAACTTGCGGTTTGTGCCCCGATTTTCTTGAGCCGCCGCCGGCCGAGAAAAGCACCGATTCCGCCGTTGACAGACGACCGCAGCGCCTCATCGAGGTCGTCCAGACTGGAGCCGGCGGAGAGCATGTCGAGCACGGCCGGTAGCCGCAGCGCGTACGACAGGTCACGCGCGACCTCGCCGGCCTCGATCAGCAGCGTCGGGTCCCACGTGTCGTGCCCGCCGCGCAGGTTCTCCACTACCAGGTCCAGCTCGTACGTGTCCTCGTCGAGTGGCGCGATGTCGGCCGGTTCCACCCGTTCGGACAGTTCATTCCAGCTGTCCAGTTGCGACATGTCGTTGGGCGCGCCGGAACGGATGAAACTGACCAGCGCCTCGGGGGTCTTGAAGAGCAGCAGCCGCCCCTTGTGGGTGAGGAAGAGCGGCACCTCCTCGTCGCCCGCCGCGTCCTCCTCCTCCGCCTCGGACTCCTCGTCCTCGGCGTCGGCGTCGCGCTTGCGGCCCTTGGCCCGGCCCTCCTCCTCGTCCTCCTCGGCGGAGAGCGCGGCGAACTCCTCGTCGAGGATCACCACCTCCTCGTCCTCGCCGTCCTCGGTCTCCACGACCTGGCGGCGGGCGAGGAACGGGTCGTCCTCGTCGCGCTCGGCGACGTCGGTCGGGGTCAGCTCCCGCGCCGGCCGGTACGCGCGCAGCGTGAAACCGGTGCCGGCGGGGAGGGCGATCTCCACCGGATCGATCCGCAGCTCGTCCCAGAGGGAGCGGTCGGCCGAGCCGCGCTCCACCTCGGGCTCGACCGGCCCGTCGATGGCGTCGAGCTCGGGCTCGTCGGCGTCGGGCCGTTGGGGCGACTGGCGGGCCACGCTGACCTCCGTGTGCGTCGGGTTGCCCACTCGCCGACGCTTCCGGTCGGCCAGTGACTCTGGGCACATACCCTAGTGGGCAGCCCGGCAGGACCGGACCCCGCACCCCGCTAGCGATCCGTGCGCCGGACAAGTAGCGTTACTACGCATGAGGGCTCAGGCGCTGCACGGACACCTCGACGCGCTGCTGCTCGCGGTGCTGGAGCAGGGCGCACTGCACGGCTACGCCATCATCGAGGCGCTGCGGGCCCGCAGCGACGGCAACCTGGACCTGCCCACCGGCACCATCTACCCGGCGCTGCGCCGGCTGGAGCGGGCCGGGCACGTGGCCAGCTCGTGGAGCACGGTCAGCGGTCGGGAGCGGCGCACCTACGAGCTGACCGACTCCGGTCGCCGGGCGCTGGCCGGCGAGCGGGCCGGCTGGCGCGAGTTCAGCGCCACCGTCGGCCGGTTCCTCGGCCCCGACGCGCCCCCCAGCGCCCCGGCCTGACCCGCAGGGTGGCCAATCGCCTCCGGCTCCCCACCCCACCCGCCGTCGTGCCGGCCGTGAGCGCTGGTGCGGCCCGGGGCCGGGCGCGACGGGTGGGTCAGCGGGCGGCGCGCAGCCAGCAGCGGGCGGCCCGGGCGAGGGAGCAGTAGCCGGCGCCGACCAGCAGCGCGCCGATGATCATCGGAGGCCAGGTCAGGGCGGCGTCCCAGAGCTGCACCGACCAGGCGAACAGGGCGACCCCGACGGCCGCGCCGAGCGCCAGCGCGCCGGTCAGGCCGAGCCCCACCAGCCGGCCGGCCACCGGCACGTCGGCCCGACCGCGCCGCGCCGCGCCCGCCCCGAGCGCCAGCGCGGCCAGGGCGAAGCCGGCCACGCCCAGCCAGACCCAGTTCACCGAGGCGGAGAGCAGCAGGTAGCCGGCGGGCGGTGGCGGGCCGCCGCTCCAGCTGGAACCCTTCCAAGTGAGGTCGCCGGCGACCAGCAGGACCAGGGCCACCGCGAACGCCCGTACCGACAGCCCCCGCAGCGCCGCCGCCGCCAGTTCCGCCTGGTAGGCCGGCGCCAGCTGGGCCGGCGCGCCGAACTCGGCCACCGCCCGTCGCTCCGCCTCCGCCGCCGACAGCCCACCCTCCCGGTACGCCTCGGCGGCGTCGTCCAGCGCGTGCCGCAGCTCGACCATCAGCTCCGCCTTGAGCCGGGCCGGCCCGCGCAGCCGGTCGTCCAGCTCGCGCAGCCGGTCGGCCACCCGTACCTCGTCGCACCCCCGCATGGGGCCACCCTGCCACGCCGGACCGGTCCGCGCGTCGGGGAGATTCCCGGAACCGGTCTCAGGGGGTCAGGGCGAGATACCCGCGCTCGGCCGCCGCCTGGAGCAGCCACTGGTCGCGGTACCAGCCGGGGGCGGCCACCAGCTCGGCGTGCCGGCCGCGCTGGCTCACCCGCCCGGCGTCGAGCACCACGATCTCGTCCAGCCCGTCGAGGCCGCTGAGCCGGTGGCTGATCAGCAGCACGGAGTGCCCCGCAGGGGTGGCGGCGAGCGCGGAGGCGAGCACCGCGTCGGCGGCGGCCGGGTCGAGCCCCTCGGTCGGCTCGTCCAGCACCAGCACGGGCGGGGCGGCGAGCAGCGCCCGGGCCAGGGCGAGCCGCTGCCGCTGCCCCCCGGAGAGCTGTCCGCCCTCCTCGCCGACCACCGTGTCCCAGCCGTCGGGCTGCTCGCGTACCCAGTCGAGCAGGCCGGCGGCCCGGGTCGCGGCGGCCAGCTCCTCCTCGCCGGCCGCGGGGCGGCCGAGCAGCAGGTTGTCCCGGACCGAGGCGTGGAAGACGTACGCCTCGGCGAGCAGCCCGCCGATCGCCCGGGGTACGTCCTCCGCCGGGTACGCCGACAGGTCCACCCCGTCCAGGGTGACCCGGCCCGCGTCGGGGTCCACCGCGCCGGTGAGCACGGCGGCCAGGGTGCTCTTGCCGGCGCCGCTCGGGCCGACCACGGCGACCCGACGGCCGGCCGGCAGGTCCAGGTCGAGCCCGTCCAGGGCGGGGGCGGCGCCCTCCCGGTAGCGCACGGTCACCCCGTCGAACCGCACGTCGTGCGTGGGCCGGGCGGCCAGCGTCGCGCCGCCCTCGGTGCCGGTGGGGGGCAGGGGAGTGTCGAGCAGCGTGGCGACCCGGGTCAGGCCGGCGCGCAGCTGGGTGCGTTGCCGGGCCGCGCCGACCAGGGCCAGCGCGATCTCCACCGCGGCGAGGGTGCCGACGGCCAGCACGCCGACCAGCACCCCGTCGACCCCGGCGCGCAGCGCGGCGAGCACCACCCCGGCGGCGGTCAGCCCGGCGACCAGCACCCCGGCCGCGTCGACGGCGAACCCGGTCACGGCGAGCCGGCGTTCCAGCCGGGCCAGCCGGTCGGCGCGGTCGGTCGCGGCGCGCAGCGCGTACCCGGTGGCGCCGAAGGCAGCCAGGTCGGCGGCGCCGTGAGTGAGGTCGACGGCGTCGGTGGCGAGCGCCCCGCGCAGCGGCGCGACCTGGTCGGCGGCCCGCCGGGTCAGCGCGGTGGCCAGCGCGGGCAGCGCGACCCCGGCGACCAGCAGCCCCGCCGCGAGCACGCCGGCGGCGGGGAGCGAGACCAGCGCGGCCCCGCCGACGGCGAGCAGGCTCACCAGCGCGGCGGCGGCCCCGGGTACGAGCACCCGCAGCAGCAGGTCCTGAACGGCCTCCACGTCGGAGACGAGTCGGCTCAGCGCGTCGCCGGAACGCTGGGCGGCAGGCCCTCGATGGGCGGCCAGGGTGGCGAAGACCCGGGCCCGTACGTCGGTGATCATTCGGAGCACGGCGTCGTGGCCCGCGAGCCGTTCGGTGTAGCGGAACACGCCCCGGCCGATGGCGAGCGCCCGGACGGCGACGATGGCGACGGTGAGGCGGTCCAGCGGTGGCCGGCCGGCGGCGCTCATCAGCAGCCAGGTGGCGGTCGCCATCAGCGCCAGGCCGGCGAACTCGGTGGCCGCGGCGAGCAGTCCCGCGCCGATGAGCCGACCCAGGTACGGCCGGGCCAGCCGCAGCACCGTCCGCTCCGCGCCGGGCCGGGCCCGGGTGGTGCCGCCCGAGCGCGGCAGCTCGGCCGGGGTCGGGCCGCCGGTGTCCCGGCCCTCGGGGCGGACTCCTCCGGTGGTCATCTCCTCGCCTCCGTGGCGGGTGTCGGGGTCAGCTCGGTGACCCGGCCGTCCTCGACCCGCAGGATCCGGTCGGCGTCCTCCAGCAGCGCCGGCCGGTGCGCGACGAGCAGCGCGGTACGTCCCGCGACCAGTCGCCGGGTGGCGGCCAGCACCACGGCCTCGCTGGCGCTGTCGAGTCGGGCGGTGGGCTCGTCGAGGAGCACCAGCGGGGCGTCCCGGAGGAAGGCCCGGGCCAGCGCGACCCGCTGCCGCTGCCCGCTGGACAGGCCGTGGCCGCGCTCGCCCAGCGTGGTGGCCAGCCCGTCGGGCAGGTCCGCGACCACCTCCTGCAACGCGGCGTCGGCGACCGCGTCGGCGAGCGCCGCGTCCGGGGTGTCGGGGGCGCCGAGGCGGATGTTGTCGGCGAGCGGCGCGGCGAAGAGGTGGGCCCGCTGCGGTACCCAGGCAACCTGCCGGCGCCAGGCGTCGCGGTCGACGTCGGCGAGGTCCACGCCGTCGACGGTGACCCGGCCGGAGGTGGGGGTGACGAAGCCGAGCAGCAGGCCGAGCAGGGTGCTCTTGCCGGCGCCGCTGGGCCCGATGACCGCGATCCGCTCACCGGGCCGGATGGTCAGGTTGACCTCGCGCAGCGCGGTGGTCCGCTCGTACGCCACGGTCACGTCCGTGAAGCGGATCTCGCCGCGGCCGTCCGGCGCCGGGACCCGCTCGCCGGCCGGGGCGGCGGCGGCCGGGGCGGCCGAGACGGTCAGCGCCTCGTCCAGCGCGGTGAGCCCCTCCATGCTGGCGTGGAACTTGCTGCCGGCCGCCCGCAGCGGCAGGTACGCCTCCGGCGTGAGCAGCAGCACCAGCAGCGCGGTGGAGAGGGTGATCCCGCCGCTGAGCAGCCGGATGCCGACCGGCACCGCGACCAGCGCCACCGACAGGGTGGCGACCAGCTCCAGCACCAGTGCGGAGAGGAAGGCGATCCGCAGGGTCTTCATGGTGGCGACGCGGTGCCCGTCGGCCATCCGGCGCACCACGTCGGTCTGGGCCCGGGCCCGGCCGAAGGCGCGCAGCGTGGGCAGCCCGGCGACCATGTCGAGGAAGTGCCCGCCGAGCAGCGACAACCGGCGCCACTGGCGTTCGGTGGCGGCCTGCGCCTGCCAGCCGAGCAGCGCGCCGAAGACCGGGATCAGCGGGATGGTCAGCGCGATGATCAGCGCCGAGCCCCAGTCGGCGAGGACCAGCCGGGCCAGCACGGCCAGCGGCACGGTCACGCTGAGCACCAGCTGCGGCAGGTAGCCGGTGAAGTAGGCGTCCAGCGCGTCGAGGCCCCGGCCGGTGAGGGTGGCGAGCTGGCCGGCGCGCTGCCCGGCGACCCAGCCGGGCCCGTGCCGGCCGACGGCGGCGAGCAGGTCGGCGCGGAGCGTCGCCTTCACGGTGGCCGCCGCCCGCGCCGCCACCGTCCCCTGCGCCCAGGCGACCGTGGCCCGCGCGCCCACGGCGACGACGAAGCCGGCCAGCGCGGCCGTGTCGAGCCGCCCGTCGATGGCGGTGGCCAGCACCGCGGCCAGGGCGGTGGCCTGCCCCACGACCAGCAGCGCGGTGAGCCCGCCGAGGATCGCGAGCACGGCGAGGTCGCGCCGGGCCCCGGGGACCCGACGCAGCAGACGCGGGTCGAAGGGACGGCGGTTCACCAGTACACCGGTGCCCTGCCGTCGGTCCGTCCCCGGAACACCCACCAGCACATCGCCTGAAAGCCTAGTAGGGCCGGCAGGAGCGGCAGCGCGAGCCAGCCCAGCAACCGCAGCGTCGGGCCGCTGGCCGCCGCGTCGGCCACGCTGAGGGAGGCGGCCGGGTCGACGGTGGAGACCAGCACCCAGGGCCAGAGCGTCGCGCCGACCAGCGCCACCGGCAGTGCCAGCGCCGCGCCGGTGGCGGCGAAGGCCACGCCGGGCCGCCCCCGGCCCAGCGCCGCCCGCGCCACCAGCAACGCCGCCACCAGCGACAACGGCAGGAGTACGCCGACCAGCGGCCGTGCCGCGGCGGCGCGTACCCGCTCGGAGAGCAGGCCCAGGACGGTGGCGGTGGCGACCGCGGCGAGCGCCACCGGAACCAGCCGGCGGGCCAGCCGGCCGACCGCCGCGGCGTCGGCGGCCGGCAGCCGGAGGGTGAGGAACGTCGCACCGTGCACGGCGACCAGGGCGAGCATCGCGAGCCCGGCGGCGGCGGCGAACGGGGTGAACAGGTGGCTCACCCCGGCGACGTGACCGTCGGCGTGCCGGGGCACGCCCTGGAGCAGCCCGCCGAGCAGCGCGCCCCAGCCCAGCGCGGCGAGGGCGCTGCCGGCGACCACCACCCGATCCCAGCGGGCGCGGGCCGCCTGGGCCGTCGGCCGGCTGCGCAGCTGCACCCCGGCGGTCACCAGGATCACTCCGACCAGCGCCCCGACCACGGCCGGGTAGAAGCCGGAGAGCAGCTCGCCCTCCAGCGTGGGGAAGGCGCCGAAGAGGATGCCGACGGCGGCGACCAGCCACACCTCGTTGCCGAGGAAGAACGGCCCGAGCGCGGTGAGCGCGGCGCGCCGGCGGGCCGGGTCGGTGCCCCGGGCCAGCAGCAGCCCGACGCCGTAGTCGTAGCCGCCGAGGACCAGGTACGTGGCGAAGAAGAGCCCGAGCAGGGCGTACCAGGCGAGTTCCACGGTCGTCTCCCTCAGGCGAAGGCGGGTTCGGGGCGGGCGTCGTCGTCCCGACCGCCGGGCGGGCGGCCGAGCGCGGGGTCGGCGGCGCCCCGGGCGGCGTGCCGGGCGAGCAGCGTCCAGTTGGTGACGGCGAGGGTGCCGAGCAGCAGGCTGAAGCCGATCAGGGAGGCGAGCATCAGCCCGGCGTCCACCCCGGAGACGGCCTGCCCGGTCGGGAGCAGCCCGTACGCCACCCACGGCTGACGGCCGACCTCGCGGGCGATCCAGCCCAGGATCACCGCGACGAAGGGCAGCGGCAGGGCGAACAGGATCAGCCAGAGCGGGAAGCGCAGCCGGATGACCCAGTCCCGCCAGAGCAGCGGGAGCAGCAGCCAGACGCAGCCCAGGGTGAAGCCGATCAGGATCATGAAGCCGAGGCCCACGTCGGAGAGCACCGGCGGGCTGTAGTCGCCGGGGCCGAACCGGGCGGTCCACTCGGCGACCAGGGCGTCCGCCTCCGGTCCGCCGCCGAACTTGGTGGGCTGCACCTGCCCGACCGGGCCGAACTGGGCGAAGCCGAAGCCCTGCACCAGGGTGACCGCGATCGCGGCGGTGACCAGACCGATCCGCAGCGAGGTGCGGAACAGCGCGAAGTCCGGCGTCCGGCGGATCAGGTGCCAGGCGCTGACCGCGGCCATCAGCACCCCGCCGGTGAGCAGCGCGGCGGCGACCACGTGCCCGAACGCCATGCCGAGGGACGGGTTGGTCAGCAGCGCGGTGAAGTCGGTGAGGTGGGCGACGCCGTCGCGCAGCTCGTAGCCGACCGGGTTCTGCAACCAGGAGTTGGCCACCATGATCCAGAACGCGGAGGCGTACGCGGTCAGCGCGACGCCCCAGAGCAGCGCGAGGTGTACGCCCCGGCGCAGCCGGTGCCAACCGAAGATCCACATGCCGAGGAACGTGGACTCCAGGAAGAACGCGACCAGCGTCTCGATCGCCAGTGGCGCCCCGAAGACGTTGCCGACGTAGCGCGACAGCCCGCTCCAGTTCAGCCCGAACTGGAACTCCATCACGATGCCGGTGGCGATGCCGAGCACGTAGTTGATCACGTAGAGCTGGCCCCAGAAGCGGGTCAGGCGCTCCCAGGCCGGGTTGCCGGTGAGGAACCAGGCTGTCTGCAGACCCACCAGCAGGGTGACCAGGCCCAGCGTGACCACCACGAAGAGGAAGTGGATCGAGGTGGTGGTGGCGAACTGCAGGCGCGCGAGGAGCAGGGTGTCCATGACCGCTCTCCAAGGGGTTGACTCGCTTGTCGTAGCGATCCTACACGTAGCTTCTCTACCTATCTCTACTACGTGTTGTCGTAGACGATGTTACGACAGGTCGTAGTAGACGTGGCGGGTTCGCCGCCCAGGTCCCAGGAAGCGCAGCCGGCGCAGGGGTGCGCGAAGTCCCAGAGGGGAGCGGGGGTTGCCGGCAGAGGGGCCGGCGTCAGCTGAGGAAGAGGGAGACCGGCAGCGCGACCAGGGTGGTCGACACCGCCAGCGCGGCGGCCCCGATCAGGCGGGGCGGCCGGTCGGCCACCATCAGCCGCTGCACCCGGGCGTCCAGGTCGCGGTCGCCCATGCCCAGCGCGCCCGCCGGGGTGATCCGGTCACCGCAGGCGGCGAAGCGGCGCAGCGCGCCCGCCAGCGGCGCCTCGTCGTGCAGCTCGCGGGCCTTGTCGTCGGCTCGCATCTCGACCAGCAGGGCGACCCGCTCGTGCGCGTCGCGCACCCAGCGGAACCAGGGCAGCGCCCGGCAGAGCGCGGTGAACGGCAGCAGCACCAGGTCGTGCCGCTCCTGCGCGTGCGCCCGCTCGTGGGTGAGCACCGCCGCCAGTTCGGCCCGGTCGAGCAGGTTCAGGGTGCCGGCGCTGACCACCACCCGGGGCCTGACCCCGGGCAGGCAGTACGCCGCGGCGCTCGGGTGGTCCAGCACCAGCGCGCCCGGCACGGTGGGATCCCGACGGGCCACCAGGGTGAGCAGGTCCCGGTGCCGGCGCTGGGCGCGAACGCTGGCGTGGACGCTGCGCACGGTCGTGGCGAGCAGCACCGCGCCGATGCCGAAGCCGACGCCGACCAGACCCAGGTGCTCGGCGCCCAGCCCGGCCGGGAGGGTGCCGTGGCTCAGGTCGGTGGCCAGGGCGATCAGGGCGCTGCCGGTCGGCCGGTCGTACGCCGCCAGGCCGAGCGCCATCGGCAGGCCCATCGCGGAGAGGCCGAGCGCCAGCCCGACCGCCTGCCAGCAGACGATCGCCACCCGGGGGGCGCGCCACGTCCAGGTGGACCCGGCGAGGACCTGCGCGGTGAGGTAGCAGGCCAGCATCGACACGGCGAAGTGCACGGCGAAGGCCACGGCTGCCGCCCTACCTGTCCGTTGCCTCGTCGGCGAGCCGGGCCCGGCCGGCCCGCGGGTCCTCGACCCGGTCGGTCAGCCCGGCCTCGGCGCCCAGCGCCGCGCGGAGCACGTCCGCCTCCGTGCCGGTGACCGAGCGCGCGAAGCGGACCAGCGCGGCGTCCCGGCTCCCGCCGAGGTCCAGCGCGTCCAGCATGAGCTGGGCGATGTGCGCCTCGCGGCTGGCCGCGGCCCGGTAGCGCCAGGCCCGCCCCTCCCGCTCCCGCTGCACCATGCCCTTGCCGGCGAGCCGGTCCAGCACGGTCATCACCGTGGTGTACGCCAGCTCGCGGCCGTCCAGGGCATCGGCGACCTCGCGCACGGTCACCCCGTCCGACGTGGCGGGAACGGAGTCCCACAGCACGTCCATCACCGCACGTTCGAGATCACCAAGCCGAGTCACGCCGCCAATCCTACCTCCCGTAGTAGGTGATCGGCCGGGCCCGGGGTGCCGGTCGGCCGCAACGGCACGAACCAGTTGATCGCCCGTCGGCGCGCGGCGGACGGTCGGGCGGCCGGGCCGGCCGATCAGTGCGGTGCCGGCGACAGTCGATCGATGCCGGCCGTAGCCGTTCAGCCCGACCTGATCGGTGGCGCTGTCCTGTGCCGGACCACCGCCTTTCCGACACCGCTTCCGCCTGATAGACGATCTCTAATCTGCCCAAGGAGGCGACCATGAGGGTTCGCGTTCGCTGCCTGGCCGTGGTGTCGGCCCTGGCGCTGCTGGTACCGCTCGGCGCGACGCCGGCGGCCGCGGCCGAACCCGCCGCCCCCACCGGCGTGGCCGCCGAGGTCGACGGCCTTGCCGTCCGGGTGAGCTGGACGCCCCCACCGGACACCACGGGTGTCACCGGGTACCGCGTCAGCACGGATCCCGCCGGCCTGTCCCTCGACGTCCCGGCCGGCGCGAACCAGGCGGTACTGGCCGGGGTCCGGCCGAACACCGCGTACGTGGCGCGGGTGGCGGCGCTGGCCGGCACCGACGTGTCGCCCGCCACCCCGGCGGACCGCGCCGTCACCGTCACCGCCCCGGGTGGCTCGCTCACCGCCGTCCCGCCGGCCCGGCTGCTCGACACCCGGTCCGGGGTGGGCGCGCCGACGGGGGCGACCCGGCAGGTGACCCTCGCCGTGACGGGCCGCGGCGGCATTCCCGCGACGAACGTGGCGGCCGTGGCGCTGAACGTCACCGTCACCGGGCCGGCGGGCAACGGCTTCGTCAGCGCGTACCCGGGCGGGACGGCCCGGCCGACGGCGTCGAACGTCAACTTCCTCAAGGGTCAGACGGTCTCGAACCTGGTCGTGGTGCCGGTGGGAGCCAGCGGCACCGTCGTCCTCTACTCGTCCGTCACGACCCAGCTGGTGGCCGACGCCGCCGGGTGGTTCACCACGGCCGCCTCCGCGTCACCCGCCGCCGGCCTGTTCCACGGACTGAGTCCCGCCCGGCTCGCCGACACGCGCAGCGGCCTCGGGGGCGCCACGCCGGGGCCGGACGGTCGGCTCGACCTCCAGGTGACCGGCGCCGGTGGGGTGCCGGCTGCCGGTGTGTCGGCGGTGGTGCTCAACACCACCGTGGCCGGGTCGACCGCCGCCGGCTTCGTGACGGCCTTTCCGATGGGGCAGCCACGACCTACGGCGTCCACGGTCAACTTCGCGGGCGGGCAGGTCGTCGCCAACCGGGTGATCGTGCCGGTGGGCACCGACGGCAGGGTGAGCTTCTACAACCGGGCCGGCTCGACTCCGCTCGTCATCGACGTGACCGGCTGGTTCAGTGACGGCTCGGACCCCTCCGCCGGCGGCGGCTACCTGGCCAGCGTGCCACCCACCCGGGTCGTCGACACCCGCGTCGGGCTGGGCGCCCCCAAGGCGCCGGTCGCCGCCGGTGCGTCACTGCCGGTCGCGGCGGCCGGCCAGGCGGGCCTGCCACCCGCGACCGCACCGGTCCCGCCGACCGGGATCATCGCCAACGTCACGGCCGTCGGGCCGACCAGCGCCGGCTTCCTGACCGTCTACCCGTCGCTCACCGCCCGATCCGACGCGTCCGACCTCAACTTCACGGCGGGCAGAACCGTGCCCAACCTCTCGGTGGCCCCGCTCGGTACCGACGGCCGGATGCTCGTCTACAACCGCGCGGGCGACACGCACGTCCTGGTCGACGTGGTCGGCTACTTCCTGGGCGACAGCGCGGCGCCCAGCAGCACGCGGCAGGCCCAGCCCGGCGACGTCGAGGCCGTGACCGGCGCGCCCGAGGGCACCCGCGAGGTCGTCCTGGCACCGCAGGCCACCGTGCCGAAGGTCGGCGAAGTGCTCACCGCCGGCGTGGCCCCGGCCACCCCGGACGGACTGCTGGTGAAGGTCACCGACACGGGCACCGACGAGCAGGGCCAACCGGTTCTGACCACCGAGCCGGCGACCCTCCAGGAGGCCTTCGGCGCCGGTCACTTCTCGGTGTCGGCGCCGCTCTCCGCCGAGGACGTCGTCCCCTCCGGCGCGGCGGTCGGCCCGGGTCGGGCGGCACTGACGCCGGACCGGATCCAGCGCCGCCTCACCGGGGCCGAGTCGGTCAGTGCGGTGGGGCAAGCGATCAACAAGGCGGTGAGCTGCTCGGGCGGTGGCTCGGTCAGCGTGGTCGGAAGCGTCAGCGTCAGCCCGTCCGTCGACCTGTCGGTCGAGTGGGGCTGGTTCAGCGTGAAGTCGGCGACCTTCACCGGCACCCTCACCCAGGACGCCTCGCTGACCGCCACCGCGAAGGCGGCCAGCGGCTGCAAGCTCGGCCCCGTGGCGCTGCTGCCGACCCCCGTCCGGTTCACCCCGATCACCTTCAACGTCGGGCCGGTGCCGGTGGTGGTCACGCCGCAGCTGCAGTTCTACCTCTCCGCCAGCGGCACGGTCAGCGCGGAGGTCACCGCGGGTGCGACCCAGCGCGCCTCCGGCACGTTGGGGCTGTCCTGGTCCGACGCCGGTCTCCGCCCGATCGCCCAGACCAGCAGCAGCTTCACCTACACGCCGCCCACCCTCTCCGGCGGAGCGTCGTTGACGGCGAGCGTCGGCCCCCGGCTCGAACTGTTCCTCTACGGGTTGGCCGGCCCGTACCTGACGGCCGGCATCACCGTGGAGCTCGCGGCCAACCCGGCTGCCGAACCGTGGTGGACCCTGACCGGTGGCCTGGACGCGGGGGCGGGCATCGCCCTGCCCTCGCTCAACTTCGACAAGAGCAACCCGTCGATCCTCCGCTACCGCAAGGTGCTCGCCCACGCTCCCTGGCCGCAGCACCTGTACGCCGTCGAGTGCCTGAGCACCGACTGCTTCACCACCCTGCGCCTGGTGCAGACCGACGACCGGGGCGGCGCGAAGCGACAGATCGGCGGCACGTTCACGGGCGGGCCGAGCCGGCTGGCGGTCAACCCGGCCGGCACCGAGGTGGTCTACCAGCGGATGGCGAGCCGCGGGATGACCCTCTTCGTCCGCAACGTCGCCACCGGGCAGGACCGCCAGCTCACCTACCAGGATGCGCGGTGCAGCGTGGACACCTTCGACGACTACCCCGTGTGGTCCCCGAACGGCGCGACCATCAGCTTCAGCCGGAGCAGCAGCTTCGGGAACTACACCTGTGCCACGGACGGGATCTACGTCGTGCCCGCCGGGGGCGGCACACCGACCCGCGTCTCCACCAGGCGGTGGGACGGGCCGCCGTCCTGGAACCCGTCGACCGACCGGTGGGCGATGACCACCGCGACGCAGCCGCCGACGCTGTACACGAGCGCGACCAACGGCAGCGGGAAGAAGACCCTCTACACCGGGTCCAGCAGCGACGGTTTCAGCCCCGCCGCGTGGTCACCCGACGGCTCGACGATCGCCTTCGGCACCGACTCCGGCCGGCTGTACGGGTACTCGCCGGCCGGCGCCAGGCTGTGGAGCCTGACGCCGGCCAACTACTGCACCGGCTACCCGGTCGCCTGGGCCCGGGACAGCGAGTCCGTGTTCTACCTCGGCTGCCAATCGGGTGACCGCTCCCGCACGATCTACCGGGTCAACGCGTCCTCCGGCTCGGCGCCCTCGCCCATCACGTTCGACCGCAAGATCGTCGCGTTGGCGGTGGGCCGTTGACCCTCAGACCCCCTTGGGGTGCCAGACCGTCTTGGTCTCCAGCAGGGTGGTCATCCGGGTGATGCCCGGGTCGACCGTCCAGTCGTGGTCCGCCGGGGCCGGACGCAGCACCCGCTTGAGGTTCTGCGCCGCCGTGACCTCCAGCTCCGCGGCGAGCGCCGCGTCGGTCACCCCGGTCAGGTCGATCGCGTTGACGTCCATGTGCGCGGCCAGTGCCGGCACCGTCTCGGTGATCTTTCCGGTGAGCAGGTTGACCACGCCGCCGGGCAGGTCGGAGGTGGCCAGCACCTCGGCCAGGGTCACCGCCGCGAGGGGCTGCGTCGGCGAGGTCGCCACCACCACCGTGTTGCCGGTGACGATCGCCGGGGCGATCACGCTGACCAGGCCGAGCAGCGCGGGCGTCTCGGGGGCCACCACGGCCACCACGCCGGTCGGCTCGGGCGCGGACAGGTTGAAGTACGGGCCGGCGACCGGGTTGGCCCCGCCGTACACCTGGGGGAGCTTGTCGGACCACCCGGCGTACCAGACCCAGCGGTCGACCGCCGCGTCCACCTCGTCGCCCGGTACGCCGAGCGCGACGAACTGCTCGCGCCGGCCCTCCAGCATCTCGGCGACCCGGTAGAGGATCTGACCCCGGTTGTACGCGGTCGCGCCGGCCCACCCCTTCACGGCGGCGCGGGCGGCGACGACGGCGTCCCGCGCGTCCTTGCGAGAGGCCAGTGACACGTTGGCGTCCTGCACGAGATACGACCGCCCCGACTCGCTGCGTGGGAACTTCCCGCCGATGAAGAGCTTGTACGTCTTGCGTACCGCGACCCGCTCAGACATTGAGGTAGCCCTCCAGCCCGTGCCGGCCGCCCTCGCGACCGTAGCCCGACTCCTTGTAGCCGCCGAACGGCGAGGTGGGGTCGAACTTGTTGAACGTGTTGGCCCAGACCACGCCGGCGCGGAGCCGGTCGGCCATCCAGAGGATCCGGGATCCCTTGTCGGTCCAGATCCCGGCCGACAGCCCGTACGGCGTGTTGTTCGCCTTCTCGACGGCCTCGGCCGGGGTGCGGAAGGTCAGCACCGACAGCACCGGGCCGAAGATCTCCTCGCGGGCGATCCGGTGCGCCTGGGTGACCCCGGTGAAGATGGTCGGCGCGAACCAGAAGCCGCGCTCGGGCAGCTCGCACGGCGGCGACCAGCGCTCGGCGCCCTCGGCGGACCCGGCGTCGGAGAGCTCGCGGATCCGCTCCAGCTGGGCGGCGGAGTTGATCGCGCCGATGTCGGTGTTCTTGTCCAGCGGGTCGCCGACCCGCAGCTGGGCCATCCGGCGCTTGAGCGACTCCAGCACCCGGTCGGCGACGTTCTCCTGAATCAGCAGCCGGGAGCCCGCGCAGCAGACGTGCCCCTGGTTGAAGAAGATGCCGTTGACGATGCCCTCGACCGCCTGGTCGATCGGGGCGTCGTCGAAGACGATGTTGGCGGCCTTGCCGCCCAGCTCCAGGGTGAGCTTCTTGCGGGTGCCGGCGACCGACCGGGCGATCGCCCGGCCGACCTCGGTCGAGCCGGTGAAGGCCACCTTGTCCACGCCGGCGTGCTCGACCAGCGCGCGGCCGGTCTCGCCCGCGCCGGTGACGATGTTGACCACGCCGGCCGGCAGCTCGGCCTGCTGGCAGATCTCGGCGAAGAGCAGCGCGGTCAGCGGGGTGGTCTCGGCCGGCTTGAGCACCACGGTGTTGCCGGCGGCCAGCGCCGGGGCGATCTTCCAGGCCAGCATCAGCAGCGGGAAGTTCCACGGGATGACCTGCGCGGCGACGCCCACCGGCTTCGGGTCCGGCCCGAAGCCGGCGTACGGGAGCTTGTCGGCCCAGCCGGCGTAGTAGAAGAAGTGCGCGGCGACCAGCGGCAGGTCGACGTCGCGGGACTCCTTGATCGGCTTGCCGTTGTCCAGCGACTCAAGCACGGCCAGCTCGCGAAAGCGCTCCTGGATGATCCGGGCGATCCGGTACAGGTACTTGGCCCGGTCGCGGCCCGGCATCGGACCCCAGACCTTCTCGTACGCCGTCCGGGCGGCGCGGACCGCGCGGTCCACGTCCTGCGCGCCCGCCTCGGCGACCTCGGCGAGCACCTCCTCGGAGGCGGGGTTGATGGACTTGAAGCTGCCGCCGTCGGTCGGGTCGACGAACTCGCCGTCGACGAAGAGCCCGTACGAGGCTTTGATATCCACCACCGAGCGGGACTCGGGGGCGGGCGCGTATTCGAACATCACTCTCAGTCCAGGGTGAAGTAGTCGGGACCGGAGTAGACGCCGGTCGTCAGCTTGGTGCGCTGCATGAGCAGGTCGTTCAGCAGGCTGGAGGCGCCGAAGCGGAACCAGTCCGGGTCCAGCCAGTCCGCACCGACGGTCTCGTTGACCATGACCAGGTACTTGATGGCGTCCTTGGTGGTCTTGATGCCGCCGGCCGGCTTCACGCCGACCTGCCGCCCGGTGGCGGCGCGGAAGTCGCGGACCGCCTCCAGCATCACCAGCGTCACCGGCAGGGTGGCCGCGATCGGGACCTTGCCGGTGGAGGTCTTGATGAAGTCGCCGCCGGCCAGCATGGCCAGCCAGGAGGCCCGCCGCACGTTGTCGTAGGTGGCCAGCTCGCCGGTCTCCAGGATGACCTTGAGGTGGGCGTCGCCGCAGGCGGACTTGGTGGCCACGATCTCGTCGTAGACCTCCTTGTACCGCCCGGCCAGGAACGCGCCCCGGTTGATCACCATGTCGATCTCGTCGGCGCCGGCCTCGACGGCGGCCCGGGTGTCGGCGAGCTTGATCTCCAGCGGCGCCTGGCCGGAGGGGAAGGCGGTCGCCACGCTGGCCAGGTGCACGCCGGACCCGCGCAGCACCTCGGCCACGTACGGGACCATCGCCGGGTAGACGCAGACCGCGCCGACGTGCGGGCAGCTCGGGTCGGCCGGGTCGGGGCGCAGCGCCTTGGCCGCGAGCGCCCGGACCTTGCCGGGGGTGTCCGCGCCCTCCAGGGTCGTCAGGTCGACCATCCGGATGGCGAGGTCGATCGCCTGGGCCTTGGCGGTGGTCTTGATGGAGCGGGTGCCGAGCTGTGCCGCCCGCTGCTCCGCGCCGACCTGGTCCACGCCCGGCAGGCCGTGCAGGAAGGTCCGCAGAGCGGTCTCGGATCGTCCCAGCTCGGAGAGGTCCGACCGGGCCGACGTCGTTGTCGCCGTCATGCCCCGAATACTACGCATCCTGACGCGGGGTGATCTTGGTCACGTCGGGCTCCGCCGACGCTTCCGCACGTGAGCGGGGTCGCTGGTCGCCCCGCACCCGCAGTGCCGGGTCGGGCGGACCGGTAGGTTGAGCGATCGTGGACGTACACGTCATTGACCACCCGCTCGCCCAGTCCCGGCTGACCGCCATGCGGGACGCCCGCACCGACTCGTCGTCGTTCCGGGCCGCGCTGCACGAACTCACCACCATGCTGGTGTACGAGGCCGCGCGCACCTTCCCGGTCGAGAAGTACCCGGTGCAGACCCCGGTCACCGGCACCGAGGGCACCCGCCTGGCCAACCCGCCGCTGCTGGTGCCGGTGCTGCGGGCCGGTCTGGGCATGGCCGACGCCGCGCTCGGCCTGCTGCCGGAGTCCTCCATGGGCTTCGTCGGCCTCGCCCGCGACGAGGAGACGTACGAGCCCCGCGCGTACATGGAGTCGCTGCCCCGCGACCTGACCGGCCTGCCGGTGCTGGTGCTCGACCCGATGCTGGCCACCGGCGGCTCGCTGGAGCACTGCTGCCGGCTGCTCGCCGACCGGGGCTGCACCGACATCACCGTGCTCTGCGTGCTCGCCGCCCCGGTCGGCATCGCCCGCCTGGAGCAGTCCGGCCTGCCGTTGCGCCTGGTCACCGCGTCGATCGACGAGGGGCTCAACGACAACATGTTCATCGTGCCGGGCCTCGGCGACGCCGGCGACCGGCAGTTCGGCGGCATGCCCCGGTTCTAGTCCGTCCCCGTGCGGGGGGAGCACTCGTCGTTGGCCGTGACGTGCGAGGTGGCTCCGTGGCGTGACGCTACCGGTGGGCCTGTGGGTGGGAGACCGTTGACCGTCCCACCCGCGGAGCCCTCTTGTCGCGCCGGCGTCGTGGTTGTCCGTCGTGACGCGTCCGCCGTCGCGGCGGCCCGCGCTCGTGCGATCTTGTCCCCTCGGTCGCACATCGCAATCTTGATCATGCTGGGAGGCGCCGTGTCCGGCGTGCTGTACGAGATCTCCGCACTGGCCGTGGTGCCGCCGTTGGCCGTCGTGCTCAGCCTGGGGGCGTGGCTGGTGCTCCGGCGCCGCGGCGCACTGTCTGCCCGGCGGCTGCTCGCCTGGTGGGTGACCTGCTGGTACCTGCTGGCCGTGGTGGCCGTGACGCTGTTCCCGTTGCAGGTCGCCCTGGGTGCCTACGGCAACAGGAGCCCCTGGTACGAGAAGATGAACTTCATCCCGGTTCTCACCATCGACCCGACGACGTTCGTGCTCAACATCATCATGTTCGTCCCGCTGGGTGTGCTGCTTCCCCTGGTCACCCGGGTCCGCGGTGTCCGGCACGTCGCCCTCGTGTCGCTCACCGTCAGCGGCGTCGTCGAGATGCTGCAGTTCCTCAGCAACGTCCTGGTCAGCAGCGGTCGCCTGGCGGACCTCAACGACCTGCTCGCCAACACGCTCGGCGGGGTGCTCGGTTTCCTGGCCTGGCGGGTCCTCGGCGGACCGAGCACCGCCGAGCGGTTCATGAACCCCGACCGCGCCCCGCAGGTGCGCCAGCCGGTGGGCTGACGCCGCCGTAGTGGTGGAGTCGACACCCCCGGGGGCGCGGATTCGCGCGCGCGGTGCGGGCACCCGCTAGCGTCTGCGGCTATGACTGGTGTTGCGCTCGCCGAAGAGCTGCTGCTGCTGGCGTACGACGACGAGACGGGCCGGGCCACCATGCCCCGGATCAGCCTCGACCTGGGGATGGCCGCGGCCGTCCTGGTCGAGCTGGCCCTGGCCGGGCGCATCGCGTACGCCGACGGGTCCCTGACGGTCACCGACCCGACGCCGGTCGGCGAGCCGATCATCGACGGGGTGCTCGGCCGGATGGCGGCCGACACCCCGCACACCCCGTCCTCCTGGGTGCAGCGGCTGCGGCACGGCCTGCGCGACAAGATCCTCGGCGACCTCGTCGCCCGAGGCGTGGTCCGCGACGTCGAGGAGACCGAGCTGGGCTTCATCGTGGTGCACCGCTACCCGGTCGCGGACACCTCGGCAGAGGACGACGCCCGGCGGCGGCTGGCCGAGGCGCTGGCCGGCGATCAGGTGTGCGACGAGCGGACCGCCGCGCTGGCCACCCTGGTCGCGGTGCTGCGGATGGAGCCGGCGCTCGGTCTGACCGGCGACGCGGCGGTCGACGCCCACCGGCGCCTGGAGGAGATCGCCGGCGGCGCCGGCTTCTCCGGCAACGTCAGCCTCGACGACTCGGTCGTCCGCCCCAGCGTCGGCCTGGTGGTCGCCGCCCTCGCCCAGGCCGTGGACCAGGCCCTCGGCAAGCGCGCCTGACCCACTCCCTCGCCTCGTTGATCAAGAGGTTTGCGTCAACCGGAAGCGCTTTCCGGACGCAACCTCTTGATCAACTCGGCAGGGCGGGGGTCAGAGGCCGAGGGCCGCCGCGATCTCGGTGCGGAGCGCGGTCACGGCGGCCTGCGCGCGGGTGCGGGCCGCGGCGACGTCGCCGTCGGCGACCGGCTCCACCACCTCCAGGTACGCCTTGAGCTTCGGCTCGGTGCCCGAGGGGCGGATCACCACCCGGGCGGCGTCGGTGCGCAGGATCACCACGTCGGAGGCGGGGAGCAGGTCCTGCGCCTCGCCGACCGGCTGCCCGAGCAGGGTGGTCGGGGTGGCCGCCCGGATCCGCGCCATCGCGGTGGCGATCTCCCGCAGGTCCTCGACCCGCACCGAGAGCTGGTCGGTGTGGTGCACGCCGAACTCGGCGGCCAGCTCGTCCAGCCGGTCGGTGAGCGTCCGGCCCTGCGCCTTCAGGCCGGCGGCCAGCTCGGCGACGATCAGCGCGGCGGTGATGCCGTCCTTGTCGCGGACGTGCTCCGGGGCGACGCAGTAGCCCAGCGCCTCCTCGTACCCGAACACCAGCGGCTGCGCCCCGCCGCCGGCCCGCACGATCCACTTGAACCCGGTCAGCGTCTCGTCGTACGGCAGGCCCCGCGCCGCGCACATCGCCCGCAGCAGCGACGACGAGACGATCGTGGTGGCGTACAGGCCGGTGACGCCGCGGCGCATCAGGTGGTCGGCGAGCAGCGCGCCCACCTCGTCCCCGCGCAGCATCCGCCAGCCGGTGCCGCCGTCGCGGACGACCACCGCGCAGCGGTCCGCGTCCGGGTCGTTGGCGATCGCGATGTCGGCGCCGGTCGAGTCGGCGAGCGCGACCAGCCGGTCCACCGCGCCCGGCTCCTCCGGGTTGGGGAAGTGCACGGTCGGGAAGGCCGGGTCCGGCTCGGCCTGCTCCGGCACCACACCGGGCACCGGGAAGCCGGCCCGGGCGAAGGCGGCGGTCAGCACCGCCCCGCCGACCCCGTGCAGCGGCGTGTACGCCACCGCCAGGTCGCGCGGGCCGTCCGGGGTGACCACCGCGGCGGCCCGCTGGACGTACGACGCCACCAGGTCGTCGCCGAGCACCTGACCGGACGGGCCGAGCGGCACCCCGGCCAGCGGGCCGACCGCCCGGATGGCCGCCTCGATGCCCGCGTCGGCCGGCGGCACGATCTGCGCCCCCGCCCCGAGCGCCCCACCGAGCTGGGCACCCAGGTAGACCTTGTAGCCGTTGTCCTGCGGCGGGTTGTGGCTGGCGGTGACCATCACCCCGGCGACCGCGCCGAGGTGCCGGACCGCGTACGCCAGCACCGGGGTGGGCAGCGGCCGGGGCAGCAGCAGCGCGGGCCGGCCCGCGCCGGTGGCCACCTGGGCGGTGCGCTCGGCGAACTCGCGGGAACCGTGCCGGGCGTCGTACCCGATCACCAGCGGGCCCTCGCCGCCCTGGGCGGCGAGCCAGCCGACCAGCCCGGCCGCGGCCTGGGTGACCACGGCGAGGTTCATGCCGTTGGGGCCGGCGCGCAGCGGGCCGCGCAGCCCGGCGGTGCCGAAGGTCAGCGGCCCGGCGAACCGGTCGGCCAGCTCCGGCGCGCTGTCCGGCAGCCGGTCGAGCACCGCGCGGAGCTCGTCACGGCTGGCCGGGTCGGGATCGTCGTCGAGCCAACGCCGGGCCTGGTCGCGAATGTCGTCAAGGTCAGTGGTTTCCGCCGCCATTGCCTATGGATAGCACGGCGGCGGATCACCACACCCCGGTGGCCTCGACTCAGCTGGCCGCCGTGAGCTGGAACGACTTCACCATCTCGTCGAAGATCGGCTTGCTCTCGGCGAACTTGGCGTCGGTGGAGGAGAGGTAGAACGAGAAGATCTTCCCCTCGTGGACCACGCCCCGCCACACGCCGTGCCGCTTGTCGCCGCCCTCGCCGCAGGTGTACTCCAGCTCCGCCGCCGGCTGGCCGGCCAGCTCCTGTTCGGTCATCCCGATCTGGCTGTAGGGCTTGGGGCAGGACTTGAACCGGTTCTTCAACCCGTCCTCGGCCACCTCGGCCCAGCGCATCGAGGTGCTGCCGCCCTTCTCGACCAGGATGCGGACCTTGCGTCCCTCGTCCTGCGGGTCCACATAATCGACGTAGGAGCCGCCGGTGGCCCTCTTCCAGCCCTTGGGCACCATCACCCGTACGCCCCTGGCGTTGTGCTCCTGCATCTCGGGCAACTCGCCGCCGGCCGCCGGCGCGCTGGGCTGGACCTGCGGCGGCGCCGTGTTCTCCGGGTCGCCGCCGCTGAAGAGCGTGACCATGCCGATCAGCAGCACCACCGCCAGGCCGCCGGCCGCGGCGAGCTGGAGCTTGCGCGGCCAGCCCTGCACCGTGGCGACCAGCCGGCCGCCGGCGCCCTTGGCCTTGTCGAGCGCGCCGCCGCCGGTGGCCCCGGCCGGCGCGGTGGCCGGTGAGGTCCACGACTGGCCGGTGCCCGGCACCGACCACTGGGCGCCGCCGTAGACCGGCTGGGTCGCGTCCGGGTGGCCGCCGATGCGCTGGGTCGCGTCGGAGCCCCCGCCGCCGATCCGCTGGGTGGCGTCCGGATGGCCGCCGCCGATGCGCTGGGTGGCGTCCGGGTGGCCGGTGCTGATCCGCTGGGTGGCCTCCGGCGCTCCGCCGTACGTGGTGCCGGCCGGCGGGCGGCCCGCCGAGGGCATCGCGCCGGTCGGGGTGTGCAGCGGGCCGGCCAGCGCGTCCGCGCTGGTGTCGTCGAGCCCGGCGGCGGGGGTGGCCCGCTTGGGCCGCTCGCCCCGGCGCAGCGCGGCCAGCCGGTCGGTCAGCGACTCCCCGGGAGCCAGCATGGCCCGGCCGCCGATCTGCCCGCTGGGCTTCGGCTCCGGCTCGGCCGCCGGGGGCGGCGCGGACGGGCGCTGCACCGGCACCACCGCGTACGGGTCGGTGACCGAGTTGACCGCGGTGGCGGTGCTGGTCAGCGGCCCGGCGAGCAGTTCGCGGAGCATCGCCCGGGCGGTGTGCACGTCCAGGCGGCGGGCCGGGTCCTTCTCCAGCAGGCCCATCAGCACCCGGGTCAGCGGCCCGCTGCGCTGCGGCGTGGCCGGCGGGTCCTCGACCACGGCGTGCATGGTCTCGATCGGGTCGCCCTTGTCGAACGGGGGCCGGCCCTCCACCGCGGTGTAGAGCGTCACGCCGAGGGAGAACAGGTCGCTCGGCGGACCGAACTCCTGGCCCATGGCCCGCTCGGGGGAGATGAAGTGCGGCGAGCCGAGCACCATCCCGGGGGTGGTGAGCTGGACGTCGGTGGGCATCCGGGCCACCCCGAAGTCGGTCAGCACGCAGCGGCCGTCGGTGCAGATCAGCACGTTGGCCGGCTTGACGTCGCGGTGCAGCACACCGTTGGCGTGCGCCACCTCCAGCGCGCCGAGCAGCGCGATGCCGATCTTGGCGACCGCGCGGGGCGCTACCGGCCCGTCCTCGATCACCATGTCGGCGAGGCTGCGCGCGTCCAGCAGCTCCATCACGATCCACGGCCGGCCACCCTCGGTGACCACGTCGTACACCTGGACCACGGCGGGGTGCTGGATGGCCGCGGCGGCGCGGGCCTCACGCAGGGTGCGTTCGTACATGGCGTCGCGGTCGCTGGGGGCCAGCCCCGGGGGCAGGACGACCTCCTTGACCGCCACGTCGCGCCGCAGCAACGTGTCGGTGGCACGCCAGACCGTGCCCATGCCGCCGTTGCCCACCGCGGAGCGCAGCGAGTAGCGACCACCGATGATGGTGCCGGGTGCCGCGCGTCCGTTGGAGGGACTGACTGGTCCGCCGCTCCACGTCGGGATCTGAGTCACAGAAAAGCCACCGGGGGGAAATCGAGGGGGCTGGGACACAACCCCCCTATCTTGCTGGTTCCGACGCCCGATGCGAAACCCGACGCGGCGCACCTTTGCCTACCGGACGGTACGTGCCCGCCCGTTCACCTGTCGTGGGCCCGGGGTGTGCGGTATCCCTCACCCATCGACGCCGTCGCGCGTCCTACCATCCGGTGATGAGCGAACGGCGGCCAAGCGAGTCCGGTTTCCCCATCAAGGGCGTCTACACGGCGGCCGACCTGCCCGAGGAGCTGGAGACCCGGCTGGGCGGCCCGGGGGAGTTCCCGTACACGCGGGGGGTCTACCCCACCATGTACACCTCCCGCCCCTGGACCATGCGGCAGTACGCCGGCTTCGGCACCGCCACCGAGTCCAACGCGCGCTACCACCAGCTGCTGCGGGCCGGCACGATGGGCCTCTCGGTCGCCTTCGACCTGCCCACCCAGATGGGCTACGACTCCGACGACCCGATCGCGCACGGCGAGGTCGGCAAGGTCGGGGTGGCCATCGACTCGATCGAGGACATGCGGATGCTCTTCGACGGCATCCCGCTGGACAAGGTCTCCACCTCGATGACGATCAACGCGCCGGGTTCGGTGCTGCTGCTGCTCTACCAGCTCGTCGCCGAGGAGTCCGGGGTGGCCGGCTCCGCGCTCAACGGCACCATCCAGAACGACATCCTCAAGGAGTACATCGCCCGGGGGACCTACATCTTCCCGCCGAAGCCCTCGCTGCGGCTGGTGGCCGACACGTTCGGCTACTGCCGCAAGGAGGTGCCGAAGTGGAACACCATCTCCATCTCCGGCTACCACATGGCCGAGGCCGGCGCGACGCCCGCGCAGGAGATCGCGTTCACCCTGGCCAACGGCGTCGAGTACGTCCGCGCCGCGCTGGAGGCGGGGCTGGCCGTGGACGACTTCGCGCCCCGGCTGTCGTTCTTCTTCGTCGCCCGGACCACGCTGCTGGAGGAGGTGGCGAAGTTCCGCGCCGCCCGGCGGATCTGGGCCCGGCTGATGCGCGACGACTTCGGCGCGAAGGACCCGAAGTCGATGATGCTGCGCTTCCACACCCAGACCGCCGGCGTGCAGCTCACCGCCCAGCAGCCCGAGGTCAACCTGGTCCGGGTCGCGGTGCAGGGGCTGGGTGCGGTGCTCGGCGGCACCCAGTCGCTGCACACCAACAGCTTCGACGAGGCGATCGCGCTGCCCACCGAGAAGGCGGCCCGGCTGGCGCTGCGTACCCAGCAGGTGCTGGCGTACGAGACGGACCTCACCGCCACCGTGGACCCGTTCGCCGGGTCGTACGTGGTGGAGGCGATGACCGCCGAGATCGAGGCGGCGGCGGTCGAGCTGATGGAGCGGGTGGCCGACCACGGCTCGGCGGTGGACGCCATCGAGGCCGGGTTCCAGAAGCGGGAGATCGAGCAGTCCGCCTACCGGATCGCCCAGGAGATCGACTCGGGCGAGCGGGTGGTGGTCGGGCTCAACCGGTTCACGGTCGACGAGGAGGAGCCGTACGAGCCGCTGCGGGTGGACCCGGCGATCGAGGCGGCCCAGGCGCAGCGGCTGGCGAAGCTGCGCGCCGAGCGGGACAACGGCGCGGTCGAGCGGGCGCTGGCCGAGCTGCGCGCCGCGGCCGAGGGCACCGAGAACGTGCTCTACCCAATGAAGGAGGCGCTGCGGGCGCGGGCCACGGTCGGCGAGGTCTGCGGGACGCTGCGCCAGGTCTGGGGGACGTACCGGCCCAGCGACCGCTTCTGACCAGCGCGTGAACGGCGGCCTCCGCCGGCGCCCCCGGGTGCCGGCGGAGGCCGCCGTCGTCGTGCGTCGGGGTCGACAGGGGTCGTCAGGGGTGCCCCGGCGGAGCTACGGTCGGTGCAGGTTCCCGGTGCGGCACGGAGCTCCTCGAGGCTTCCGTGGGCGCCCGGGCAACGTGGCCCGCCGGGCGGGGCGTGTGCCGCGAGGGTTCCTGGGTAACCCGGACGGGTGAACGGGACGGACAGCGTGTCCGGCCGCGCGCGGGACGACCGTGTCACCGTCGGGAGTCGCCTGGTCGCCGACTGTCGTCGGTTAATTGTCCGAGCGGCAGTTAATTGCGGCGACTAATGCGACAATTCGGAACGACGGCCCCGGATCGACGCCGATTTCGCGACCGCCGAATCGGTTACGCGTTGTAGGAGGTGTGGGGCAGATGACGGCGTTCGAACGCGATCTACCTGCTGTCCCGCAGATATTTGAGCCCTCTCACCAGGGCTTACGTGACGCTGTGCGGTCCGATCATTACCGTAACGAGGTTGCGCAGAGTCACCGACGGAGGTCTAGGCTGTCTGCTGTCCTCCCCGACGATCCATCCATTCCTAGTGATCGAGAATTCGACGTGACGAGTGCGTTGACGCTGCCGAACGGCAGCCAGCTGGCGTCGTCCTGGCCGGAGGCGCCATCCGGGTCCCAGCCCCTGCCCTTCGAGCTCGACCATCTCCTCGCCCTGCGGGTACCCGGCCTCATCGCCACCCGTCGCCACATCCACTCCCACCCGGAGCTCTCCGGCGAGGAGTTCGAAACGGCGGCGCTGATCGCTCGGGAACTCTCTCTGGCGGGCCTGCACCCGCGAATGCTGCCCAAGGGCAACGGGGTCATCTGCGACATCGACGGCCGCCCCGACGGCCCGGTCATCGCGCTCCGCGCCGACATCGACGCGCTGCCGCTGACCGACGTCAAGGACGTGTCGTACCGGTCGACGGTGGAGGGCGTCTGCCACGCCTGCGGCCACGACGTGCACACCACGGTGATGCTCGGCGTCGGCATGCTGCTGGCCCAGCTCGCCGACGCCGGCCAGCTCGACGGGCGGGTCCGGCTGATCTTCCAGCCGGCGGAGGAGATCCTGCCCTGCGGCTCGCTGGAGGTCATCGAGGCCGGCGGCCTGGAGGACGTGGTCCAGATCTTCGCCGTGCACTGCGACCCCAACCTGCCGGTGGGCAAGGTCGGCCTGCGGGTCGGCCCGATCACCGCCGCCGCCGACAACGTCACCGTCCGGCTCACCGGCCCGGGCGGGCACACCGCCCGGCCGCACCTGACCGTCGACCTGGTCGACGCGCTGGGCCGGCTGGTCACCGAGGTGCCGGCCCTGGTGAGTCGGCGGGTGCCGGCCAACAGCGGGCTGCTGCTGGTGTTCGGCCACGCCTCGGCCGGCACCCGGTACAACGTCATCCCGTCCGAGGCGTGCGCCTCGGGCACCCTGCGGGTGATGGACCGCGACACCTGGGAGCTGGCTCCCAAGATCGTCGCTCAGGTGGTCCGGGACGTCATTGCGCCCACCGGCGCCATGGTCGACCTGGAATACCTGCGCGGTCGCCCACCGGTGAGCAACGACGCCCGCGCCATCGGGGTCCTCACCGCCGCCACCGCCGCGGCGCTCGGCCCCGAGGGGATCGCCGAGACGCCGCAGAGCATGGGCGGCGAGGACTTCTCCTGGTACCTCGAGTACGTCCCCGGCGCGCTGGCCCGCCTCGGCGTCGGCCGGTCCGGGCCCAACGTGGACCTGCACCGGGCGTCGTTCGACGTCGACGAGCGGGCCATCCCCGCCGGGGTGCGCCTCATGGTCCAGACCGCGCTGCGGGCACTGGCGGCGGTGCGGTAGGTGCCGGCGGGCGCGGCGTGCCGACCGGCGTGGTGGGCGGTGCCGGTGGCGCGGGCCGCTGCCGACGCCGCCGGCGCAGCACCGCCAGGAACACCACCAGGGGTACGCCGAACGCCAGCAGCCAGGGCAGCACCGCCCCCAGCACGGTCAGCAGGATCGTCATCGACGCCACGAAGACCTTCCAGCCACCGCGCAGCCCCACCATGAAGCCGGTCTCGGTCTCCTCCTCGGCGGTCGAGGCGTCCTTGCCGACGAAGCTCACCGTGATGGTGGAGAGCGCGGTCAGGTCGGCCAGCCGGCGCTTCTTCGCCTCCAGCGACGCCAGGTCGGCCTCCCGCTTGGCCACCTCGTCCTCCAGCGACACCAGTTCGCTGACCGAGGTGGCCCGGGCGAGCAGCTTGCGGGCACTCTCCACTCTGGCCCGCTGGGTGGCGATCCGGGCGTCCAGGTCAACGGTCTCCTCGGTGACGTCCTGGGTCCGCACCTCCCGGCGCTGCTGCTTGCCGTACGTCGCCAGCTCGTCGATGAGCGCGGTGAACTTCGCCGCCGGCACCCGCAGCTCCAGTTCGGCCTCGGCGTCGGCGGCCACGCTGCGCCGGTTGTCGCCGCCGACGAACCCGCCGGCCGCGACCACCGCGGCGACCGCCCGGCGGGCGGCGCCCTCCACGTCGTCCACCTGCACCCGCATCGTTCCGGTGTAGATGATCGACCGCTGGTCCACCCGCAGGTCCGGCGCGCCCGCGCCGGCCTTGCCCGGCTGGCCCGCCCCACCCGCCGGCGCCCCGGCCGCCGGGGCCTCCGCCGCCGAGTCACCCGCCGAGGTCGAGCGGTCCGCCGCCCCGCAACCGGCCAGCAGCAGCGCCGCCAACCCCAGCGCCGCCAGGGCTCTGCCCCGGCGTCGTCCCGTCTGTCCGTCCATCCCCGCTCCGTCCTCTGACTGCCCCGGTCCGGGGCGATAGCTCGGACGCGACGCGACACCGCGCCGGTTCCGGCAGACTGCGCTGAGGACGTCACGATTCGATAATCGAGGAGTCACGTATGCAGCTCACCAAGTACGCCCACTCCTGCCTGCGGTTGGAGCACGACGGCGGGGTGCTCGTCGTCGACCCCGGGGTGGTCAGCGAGCCGGCGGCGTTGGACGGGGCGGACGCGGTGCTGATCACCCACGAGCACCCGGACCACGTGGACGTCGACGCGCTGACCCGGGCGCTGGACCGCCGCCCGTTCACCGTCACCGGCCCGGCCTCGCTCGCCGGCGTCCTGGGTGACGCGGCGGAGGTGCTGACCGTGGTCGCGCCCGGGGAGACCTTCACCGCCGCCGGCATGGCCGTCCGCGCCTACGGCGGCAGGCACGCCGTCATCCACCCCGACATCCCGGTCATCGAGAACCTCGGATACCTGTTCAACGACGTCGTCTACCACCCGGGAGACTCGCTGGTCGTGCCCGACGAGGTCCAGGTGGACACCCTCTTCGCGCCGATCCACGCGCCCTGGTCGAAGTTCTCCGAGGTGCTTGACTTCATCCGGGCGGTCGCGCCGCGCCGCGCGTACGCCCTGCACGACGGTTACCTCAACGACAACGGGCTCGCCGTGGTCGACCGGCAGTACACGGCCCTGTCCGGGACGGACTACCAGCGGCTGGAACCGGGCAGCCGGATCGACGTCTGAGCCGTGCCCGCGCTCTCGTCCGAGCTGGTCCAGCGGCTGTACCGCACGCCCCCGGACCGGTTCGTCGCCGCCCGGGACGCCGCCGTCGCCGAGGCCCGCCGGGCCGGTGACGCGGCCGGCGCCCGCCAGATCGCCCGGCTGAAGCGACCCACCGTGGCCGCCTGGCTGGTCAACCTGCTCGCCCTGGAGCGCCCCGAGCTGGTCGCCGACCTGGCCCAGCTCGCCGAGGCGCTGCGGACCGCCCAGCGTGACCTGAAGGGACCGAAGCTGCGCGAGCTCTCCGCCCAGCGGCGCGCGGTCGTCGCCGCGCTGGTAGCGGAGGTGCGGCGGATCGCGGCCCGGACGCCGGACGCCCCGTCGGGCGGGAAGCTGCCGCTGGGGGAGGTGGAGGCCACCCTCAACGCGGCGCTCGCCGACGCCGAGGTGGCCGAGCAGGTCCGCGCGGGCACCCTGCTTCGGGCGGTCCACTACGCCGGCTTCGGCGAGGTGCCCCGGCCCCAGCTGAGACTGGTCACCGGTGGGGCGGAGGAGCCCCCGCGGGCACCCGACCGGGCGGCGGATCGGGCCGGGGAGCGCAGGGCGCGCGACGAGCGGGCGGCGGAGCGGGCCGCCCGGGCCGAGCGCGAGAAACGACGCCGGGCGCTGGAACGGGAGCTGGCGTCGGCGCGTACCGAGCTGGGGCGGGCCGAGAAGGAGCTCGACGGCGCGACGGCGGCCGAGCGGGACGGCGCCGCCGCGCTCGACGAGATCGAGGCGGAACTGGCCGAACTGGAGCGCCGCCGGGCCGCCGCCGAGCAGGAGCTGAGCCGGTCCAGACTGGCGCGTCGGGGTGCCGAACGGTCGCTCACCGCCGCGCGCCGCCGCGCCGGCGAGGTGGAGGCGGCGATCGAGGCGCTGGACGCCGAAGAGGAGGATGTCGCTGGGGGCGACGGCGAGGCAGACTGAGCGCGATGGATGCGTGCAGTGGGTGGTCGGGATGACGCCGGAACAGGTGGCCGCCGCCAGCAAGCCCGCCGTGCTCGAACTGGGCGACCTGTTCAGCCGCTGCCCCGGGACCCTGCGCCGGGTCCGGCTGCTGGGCATCTCCGGCTGGGCCTTCTACATCACCGGACGGGCCGGCGCGCTCGGCGACGTCCGCGCGCAGACCGTCGCCGCCGCGCTCGGCTTCATCGCCCCGGAGGCGGTCGCCGAGGGCTGGGACGCCGCCGTCCGGGTGGTCCGTCCGCTGGAGGTGGCGACCGTCAACCTCGCCGAGTGCTGCCGCTGGGGCGCCCAGCACCTGGACGACCTGCCCGGGATGCCCCGGCTGGCGGTGCTGCTGGAGCGGGTGGTCGCCGCGGCGGACGCCACCGGGATGCCGCTCTTCGCGGCGTGGCGCGCCATGCCGGTGCCGCAGCACGCGGCGGGGGCCCGCGCCGCGGTGGCGCTGCTGCTGCTCCGCGAGCACTTCACCGGGGCGTACCTGCTGGCGGTGCGGGCGGGCGGGATGACCCCGCTGGAGGCGGTGCTCGCCGGGCCGGAGGGGGAGGCCGGGGCGTCGGCCTGCGGCTGGTCGCCGCCGTACCCGCCGGTGGGCCCGCTGGTCCGGCGGCGGCTCTGGGCCGAGGCGATGACCGACCGGTTGACCTCCACCGCCTTCCGGACGTTGCGTGCCGGGGAGGGCGCGGAGCTGGTGGAACTGCTCACCGCCACCCGGGCCCTGCTTTCCGGCGCCACCCCGCGCTGACCGCCGCCCCGGGGCCGGCGCCACGTCTTCGCGCGGGTCCCGCATACCTGGCGACCGAGCGAAAAACCGGCGGCGCGGGACCCGCCCGCCCTGCCAGGATCGCGGCGTGACGCTTCCCGCCGGCTGGACCGCCCGCCGCCCCACCCTCGACGACGTCCCGGCGATCCTCGCCGTGGTGCACGCCGCCGACACCTTCGCCGTCGGCTACCCGGACTTCGACGCCGACGACGTCCGGGCCGCGCTGACCGCCCCCTTCTTCGACCCCGCCCGCGACTCCTGGCTGGTCACCGACCCCGACGGGACGGTCGTCGCCTGGACGGCGGTGGACAATCCGACCGGCGTGGGCCGCGACTTCGTCGAGGTCTACGTCGACCCGGAGCGCGCGGCGGCGCTGCGCGCCCCGCTGCTGACCCGGATGCTCGACCGGATCGCCGAACGGGCCGCCGAGCGCGGGCTCCCCGCGCTGACCACCCGGGCCACCGCCTGTGCCCCGGAGAGCCGCTGGGCGGCGGAGCTGGCCGAGGCCGGCTTCACCCTGGTCAAGCGGTACGTGCGGATGAGCCGGTCGCTGGCCGGGCTGCCCGCCGAGCCGCCGCCCCCGCCCGGGGTGACCGTCCGCCCGCTGCGCGTCGACGACGAGGCCGACCTGCGCCTGTTCCACCGCATCTTCGACACTGCGTTCCGGGACACCCCGGACTACGAGCCGGTCGGCTTCGACCGCTGGCGGGAGCAGATCCCGGCGTCCGGGCGGGTCTGGGACGAGTGGTTCGTGGCCGAGGTCGACGGCGAGCCGGCGGGGGCCCTGCAATCCTCCGACCAGGCGCTGGATCAGGACATGGGCTGGGTCCGCACGCTGTCCGTGCTGCCCGCGTACCGGCGGCGCGGGGTGGGCGCGGCGCTGCTGTGGCGGGCCTTCACCTGCTACGCGGGCAAGGGCCGCGCCGCCGCCGGACTGGGCGTGGACCTGACCAACCCGACCGCCCCGGTGACCCTCTACCGCTCCGTGGGGCTGCGTGAGGAGCGCTGGACCGACATGTACGAGCGGATCGTCCCGGCCGCCGGTGTGTGATGGGCGACGCCGGGCGGGGCCGACGGTGACGGTCCGTCGTCCCCGGAGCAGACTGGAGGGGTGCGATACGCGCTACGCCGACGCGGTGCCGGTGGGGCGGGACCGCAGCTCGGTGACGTAGTCGTCCGGCGCGCCCGCCTTCTCGGCCGCGTTCGCGATCTCCGACAGGTACCACGAGGTCGGCAGGCCGCCCTCGTACCCGTCGAAGACGTAGATCCAGGCGGTGACGTCGCCGTCCAGGGTCGAGACGCGGACGTGCAGCTTGCGGTACGTGCCGGCGGTCACGCCCTCGATCTCGTCGAGCTGGGCGGCGTCGTACGGGTGGATGTCGTACAGCGCCACGAAGACCCGGTCGCCCGGGGACTCCACGACGGTGCTGACGGAGCCCTCCCAGCCGATGACGTCCTCGCCCGCGAAGGTCAGCCGCCAGCCCTCCAGCCAGCCGATGCCCACCATCGGCGAATGCGGACAGTAGGCACGCATTCGGGCGGGGTCCAGGTTTGAGCCGTAGGCGGCGTAGTGACGCACGGCGATGACGATAGCCCGGCGGGCGGGTGGGGGAGAATACGACGGTGCGTGTCGAACGCGTTCGGGAGAAGAAAGTCACTGTGAACAACGACGAGGGGCGAGCGCTGTGAGCCGGATCGTGATCATCGGCGGGGGGCCGGCCGGCTACGAGGCGGCGCTGGTCGCCGCGCAGCTGGACGCCGACGTCACCGTGGTGGAGGCCGAGGGGGCCGGCGGCGCCTGCGTGCTCTCCGACTGCGTCCCGTCGAAGACGTTCATCGCCAGCTCACAGGTGGTCACCGGCTACCGGGACACCGAGGAGTTCGGGGTGCACTCCGACGGGCTGGAGGCGGTGACGGTCGACGCCCGCGCGGTCCACGAGCGGGTGAAGCGGCTCGCCCTGGCCCAGTCCGACGACATCCACGCGAAGCTGGTCAAGGCCGGGGTGACCTTCGTCGCCGGGACCGCCCGGCTGGGCGAGGACACGCTCGGTCACACCCACCGGGTGATCGTCACCCCGGCCGACGGTGGCGACGAGCAGTCGATCGCCGCGTCGACCGTCCTGGTCGCCACCGGCGCCACCCCGCGTCAACTGCCCACCGCGCTGCCCGACGGCGAGCGGATCCTGACCTGGCGGCAGGTGTACGACCTGCCCGAGCTGCCCGAGCACCTGATCGTGGTCGGCTCCGGCGTCACCGGCGCCGAGTTCGCCAGCGCCTACCTGGCGATGGGCGTCCAGGTCACCCTCGTCTCCAGCCGGGACCGGGTCATGCCGCACGAGGACGCCGACGCGGCGATGGCCATCGAGCGGGTCTTCCGCAACCGCGGCATGAGCATCCTCAACAACTCCCGCGCGGACGCGGTCCGGCGCACCGGTGACGGCGTCGAGGTCGAGCTCTCCGACGGCCGGCTGGTGTCCGGCTCGCACGCGCTGATCGCCGTGGGCTCGATCCCCAACACCGCCGGCCTGGGGCTCGCCGAGTACGGCGTCGAGCTGGCCCGGGGCGGCTACGTCACCGTCGATCGGGTGTCGCGTACCAACGTCCCCGGCATCTACGCGGCCGGCGACTGCACCGGTGTGCTGCCGCTGGCCAGCGTGGCGGCGATGCAGGGTCGGATCGCCATGTGGCACGCGCTCGGCGAGGCGGTCCGCCCGCTGCGGCTGCGGACCGTGGCGGCGAACGTCTTCACCGACCCGGAGCTGGCCACCGTCGGCGTCTCCCAGGACGAGGTGGACGCCGGCAAGGTCCCCGCGCGTCAGGTGATGCTGCCGCTGTCGGGCAACGCCCGGGCGAAGATGGACGACCTGGCCGACGGCTTCGTGAAGCTGTTCTGCCGCCCGGCCAGCGGCCAGGTGGTCGGCGGCGTGGTGGTGGCGCCGAAGGCGAGCGAGCTGATCCTCCCGATCACGATGGCGGTGGAGAACAACCTCACCGTCAACGAGCTGGCCCAGACCATCACCATCTACCCCTCGCTTTCGGGGTCGATCACCGAGGCCGCCCGCCAGCTCATGCTCCACGAGCTGGAGTGATCCCCGCGTCCGCCGGGCCGGTACGCCGGTCCGGCGGCGGGTGGTCAGCGGAAGGCGGGGGCGTGGTCCGCGGCCCATTCGGCGTACGGACGGGCGGGGTGGCCGGTGATCCGCTCGACCGTGTCGGTGACAGGTTCGGGGTGGTCGACGAAGGCGGCCTGATGACCCCAATGACTCACGCCGCGGCGATCCATTGACGTGATCAGCTTCGTAGCGCCGGAAGAGGCATCGCGCTGTGACGGGCTGGCGCTGTGCCGGCGCCGTGCCGGGACTGGCGCGGTGACGGGCACCACGCCCGCATGAAGCGGGGCGGCCGTCAGTCGACGGGGACCTCGCCCCGGGTCCGGGCACCGACCACCGTCATCGCCCAGCCCGCCGCCGCGAACCCGACCGCCGCCGCTGCCGCGATCAGCACCAGCCGCCAGGCGGACTCGGTCAGCGCCGTGCCGCCGAGGTGGCCGACCAGCGCGCCGTAGGCCGCCCAGCCGGTCGCCGCGGCACCCTCGTAGAACAGGAAGAGCCGGTAGGGGTACCGGCTGCGGCCGGCGGAGAAGCAGGCCGCCATCCGGCCGCCGGGCACGAACCGGCAGAGCAGGATGACCAACGGTCCCGGTTGCCGCAATCCCCGGGTCACGCGTCCGGCCATCCGGCGGGCCCGGCTCGGCTCGGCGTGCCGAGGGAGGCGGCGGTCCGGGGCGCCGCGGCCCAGCAGGTAGCAGGCCAGGTCGCCGGCGAAGACACCGAGCGCCCCGACGCCGATGGTCAGCGGCAGGCTCAGCCCGCCGTAGACGGTCAGCGCGCCACTGGTGATCATCACGACCTGGGTGGGGATGACCGGCACGAACGCGTCCGCGATCAGCAGCGCGAGCAGCACCAGGTACGCCCACGTCGGCGAAGCGACGTCAGTGAGAAGTTCGGGCACGGCTGCCACCTCGCCGGTCAGGGCCGATCACGTCCACCGAGCCTGACGGCGTGGCCGCCGTCACCGGGGACGGGCCCGGCCGGTGGTGACGGTGGACACCACAGGGCCACCTGGGGACAACGATCCGGTTTGACCCGGGGTGACGGGCGAGCGGCCCCGATCCAGGCGGGAAGCGGACGGCGGATTCAGGCCGGTCGGCGTACCGTTGTCGGCGCGCGGCCGCACGCGCGTCGGGCCCCCCGTTCCTGACGAGCCGGCCGCCGCGGGTCGCCGGCAGGTCCCGTGCCGGCGGCCCGCCCCTCCTTCCGCGCCGCCCCGAGGGCCGTCCGAGCGGCCGGCGGCGCGTGCCGGAAATCCGTTCGCCGCGCCCCGCGCCGGGACCGTACCGTCGGGGCATGCGCAGCGCGGTGGTGACCACGACGCCGGGAGACCCCGGCGCGCCGCACTGACGTTTTCGTCGACGAGGCCCCGGGGCGATCCGCCCCGGGGCCTCGCGGCGTCCGTGGACCAGGTCGCTCCCGGGTCGTACCCCGTGAGGAGAGCGACATGATCGACCACCGCAGGCTCGGCCGGGAGCTGGACCTGTTCGTCTCCGACCCCCTCGCCGGGGCCGGCCTGCCGATCTGGCTGCCGGCCGGCGCCGCCGCCCGGCACGCCGTCGAGGAGTACGTCCGTGACCTGGAACGTCGGGCCGGCTACCAGCACGTCTACTCGCCGCCGCTGGGCAAACGGGAGCTGTTCGAGCTCTCCGGGCACCTCGGCTACTTCGCCGACGACATGTTCCCGCCGCTGCGGCTCAGCGCCGACGACGAGTTCGTGCTGCGCCCGGCGCTCTGCCCGCACCACGCGCTGGTCTTTCGGGCGCGCGGGCGCTCCTACCGGCAACTGCCGCTGCGCGTCGCCGAGCTGGGCGGGATGTACCGGGCGGAGCGGTCCGGCGTGCTGGGCGGGTTGTCCCGGGTCCGCGCCATCTCCCTCAACGACGCGCACAACTTCTGCGCGCTGGAGCAGGTCGGGGAGGAGGTGCGGGAGATCCTGCGGCTGATCCGCGAGGCGCACGCCGCGCTCGGCGTCCGCCCGGCCGGGTTCCGGCTGTCGCTGCGCGGGCCGGGGGAGAAGTACGTCGGCGACGACGCCCAGTGGGCGCGGGCCGAGGGACTGCTCCGCGCGGCGCTCGACGGGGTCGACGTCATCGAGGCGCCGGGCGAGGCCGCCTTCTACGGCCCGAAGATCGACATCCAGATCGTCGACGCCGCCGGTCGGGAGTCCACCATCTCCACCGTCCAGCTCGACTTCGACAAGCCGGAGCGGTTCGACCTGTCGTACACCGACGCGTCCGGTGGCCGGCGGCGGCCGGTGATGGTGCACCGCAGCCTAATCGGCAGCATGGAACGGCTCTTCGCCTACCTGATCGAGGTGCACCAGGGTGCCTTTCCGCCCTGGTACGCCCCGGTGCAGCTGGTGCTGCTGCCGGTCGACGCCGCCCAGGCGGAGCCGGCGGCCGGACTGGCCCGCCGGGCGGTCGCCGCCGGGCTGCGGGCCGAGGTCGACGCCGGCGGCTCGCTGGGCGCCCGGATCCGGGACGCCGCCCGCCGCCGGGTGCCGTACGTCGGGGTGGTGGGCGCCCGGGAGGTGGCCGACGGTTCGGTCTCGCTGCGCCTGCGTGACGGCCGGGGGTTGGGCCCGATGCCGGTCGCGGAGGCGTTGGGGCTGGTCGGGGCGGTGGTCGCCGCCCGCTCGTCCGACCTGCTGCCGGCCGCCGCCTGAGCCGGTCATGAGGAGAGCGCCCCCTGGACCGACGGGGTCCGGGGGGCCGCCCCGTCGTCCTCGTCGTCCACCAGCGCCCCGGCGAACTGCGAGCGGTACAGCCGGTGGTACGCCCCCTTCGCGGCCAGCAGCTGCTCGTGGGTGCCCTGCTCGACGATCCGGCCGTGCTCCATCATCAGGATCAGGTCGGCGTCCCGGATGGTGGAGAGCCGGTGCGCGATGACGAAGCTGGTCCGGTCCGAGCGCAGCGCCGCCATCGCCCGCTGGAGCAGCACCTCCGTGCGGGTGTCCACCGAGCTGGTGGCCTCGTCCAGGATCAGCAACGACGGCTCGGCCAGGAACGCCCGGGCGATGGTGATGAGCTGCTTCTCGCCGGCGCTGACGTTGCTGCCCTCCTCGTCGATGACGGTGTCGTACCCGTCGGGGAGGCTGCGCACGAAGCGGTCCACGAAGGTGGCCCGGGCGGCGGCCAGGATCTCCTCCTCGGTGGCCTCCGGCCGGCCGTAGGCGATGTTGTCCCGGATGGTGCCGCCGAAGAGCCAGGTGTCCTGGAGCACCATGCCGATCCGGCCGCGCAGCTCGTCCCGGGGCATGGCGGTGATGTCCACCCCGTCGAGGGTGATCCAGCCCGCGTCCAGCTCGTAGAAGCGCATGATCAGATTGACCAGGGTGGTCTTGCCGGCACCGGTCGGGCCGACGATCGCCACGGTGTGACCCGGCTCGGCGACCAGCGACAGGTCGTCGATGAGCGGCTTTTCCGGGTCGTACCGGAAGGAGACGTGTGCGAACTCGACCCTGCCGGTGACCCGGGGCGGCGCAACCCTGTCCTGGCTCTGCTCCTCGGCGTCGAGTACCGCGAAGACCCGCTCGGCGGAGGCCACCCCGGACTGGAGCAGGTTCGCCATCGAGGCGAGCTGGGTGAGTGGCTGGGTGAACTGCCGCGAGTACTGGATGAACGCCTGCACGTCGCCGAGGCTCATCGTCCCGGACGCCACCCGCAGCCCGCCGACCACGGCGATCGCGACGTAGCTGAGGTTCCCGACGAACATCATCGCCGGCATGATGAGCCCGGAGATGAACTGGGCGCCGAAGCTGGCCTGGAACAGCTCCTCGTTCTTGGCGGTGAACGCGGCCTGCACCTCGCGCTGCCGGCCGAAGACCTTGACCAGCTCGTGGCCGGTGTACGCCTCCTCGATCTGGCCGTTCAGCTCGCCGGTGTGCCGCCACTGGGCGATGAACTTCTGCTGTGACCGCTTGGCGATCCGCTGGGTCACGACCACCGACAGCGGCACCGCGACCAGCGCCACCAATGCCAGCAGCGGCGAGATCCAGAACATCATGGCCAGCACGCCGACGACGGTCAGCAGCGAGGTGAGCAGCTGGCTGAGCGTCTGTGACAGGGTCTGCGAGATGTTGTCGATGTCGTTGGTGACGCGGCTGAGCAGCTCGCCCCGAGGCTGCCGATCGAAGTAGGGCAGCGGCAGCCGGTGGAGCTTCTCCTCCACCTCGGCGCGCAGCCGCAGCACGGTCCGCTGCACCACCCCGTTGAGCAGCCATCCCTGCCACCAGATCAGCACACTGGCCGCCAGGTAGAGCGCCAGGGCCAGGACGAGCACCCGGCCGAGGGCGGTGAAGTCGATCCCGGCGCCCGGCACCACGTCCATCCGGGCGAGCATGTCGGCGAAGTTGTCGTTGCCGGCGGCCCGGGCCGCCGCTGCGGCCTGCTCCGTGGTGGTCCCGGCGGGCAGTTGCCGGCCGATCACCCCGTTGAAGATCAGGTCGGTGGCGTGGCCGAGGAGCTTCGGCCCGATGACGCTGAGCCCGATGCTCGCCACGGCGAGCGTGATCACCGCGGACAGCTGGAGCCGGTGCGGCCGCAGTCGGCCGAGCAGGCGTCGGGCCGACGGACCGAAGTTCATCGACTTCTCGGCCGGCATCGCGGCGCCCATCCACGGCGGACCGCCGCGCTGGCCGCCGGGGGGCAGCCGCTTCGGCGTCCGTGCCGCCGGGACCTTCTGCTGCGGTACGGGCGCCCGGCCGTCACCGGCCCGCGTGGTCCGCTCGTCGGGCTCGCTCACGCCGGCACCTCCGCTGTCTGCTGGGATGCGACGATCTCGGCGTACGTCGGGCAGCTCACCAGCAGTTCCTCGTGTCGTCCCATGCCGACGACGCCGCCGTCCTCGAGCACGATGATCTGGTCGGCGTCGACGATGGTGGAGACCCGCTGGGCCACGATCACCACCGCCGCGTCCGCGGTGACCGGCCGCAGTGCCGCCCGGAGTCGCGCGTCGGTGCCCAGGTCCAGCGCCGAGAACGAGTCGTCGAAGAGGTAGATCTCCGGCTGGCGGACCAGCGCCCGGGCGATCGCCAGCCGCTGCCGCTGACCGCCGGAGACGTTCGTGCCGCCCTGGGCGATCGGGGAGTCCAGCCCGCCCGGCATCTCGGCCACGAAGTCCCGCGCCTGGGCGATCTCCAGCGCCCGCCACAGCTCCTCGTCGGTGGCGTCCGGGTTGCCGTACCGGAGGTTGCTGGCGACCGTTCCGCTGAACAGGTACGGCCGCTGCGGCACCAGCCCGATCCGGCGCCACACCTCGTTCGGTTCCAGCAGCCGCACGTCCACCCCGTCGACCAGCACCGCGCCGGCGGTCGGGTCGACCAGCCGGGGGATCAGTGTGAGCAGGGTGGTCTTGCCGGCGCCGGTGGACCCGATGATGGCGGTGGTCTGGCCCGGCCCGGCCCGGAACGAGATGTCGTGCAGCACCGGAGCGCTCGCCCCGGGGTACTGGAAGGCGACGCGGCGAAGCTCCAGCTCGGCGCGCCTGGTCATCGCGATCAGCGGATCGGCCGGCGGCACCACCGACGACTCGGTGTCCAGCACCTCGACGATCCGCTCGGCGCACACCGCCGCGCGCGGCACCATCATCAGCATGAAGGTGGCCATCATGACGGCCATCAGGATCTGCATCAGGTACTGCAGGAACGCGGTCAGCGCGCCGATCTGCATCTGGCCGGCATCGACCCGCTGTGCGCCGAACCAGAGCACCGCGACGCTGGAGACGTTGAGCACCAGCATGATCACCGGGAAGATCAGGGCCATCAGTCGGCCGACCCGCAGCGCCGTCGCGGTGAGGTCGGCGTTGGCGACGCCGAACCGGTCCGTCTCGTACGGCTCGCGGACGAACGCCCGGATCACCCGGATGCCGGTGATCTGCTCGCGCAGCACCCGGTTGACCGTGTCGATCCGGGTCTGCATCTCCCGGAATCCCGGCACCATCCGCCGGACGACCAGGCCCAGCGCGATCGCCAGCACCGGCACGCTGACCAGCATCAGCCAGGACAGCCCGACGTCCTCCTGCAGCGCCATCACCACGCCGCCGACGCTCATGATCGGCGCGGCGACCAGCATGGTGCAGCTCATCAGCACGAGCATCTGCACCTGCTGCACGTCGTTGGTGTTGCGGGTGATCAGCGAGGGCGCGCCGAACCGGGCGACCTCCCGGGCGGAGAAGCTGTTGACCTGGGCGAAGAGGGCGGCCCGGGCGTCCCGGCCGAAGCCCATCGCGGTCCGCGCGCCGAGGTAGACGGCGGTCACCGAGCAGGCGATCTGGACCAGGCTGACCAGCAGCATCCAGCCACCGGTACGCATGATGTAGTCGGTGTCGCCCCGGGCCACGCCCCGGTCGATGATGTCGGCGTTGAGGCTCGGCAGGTAGAGCGAGGCCATCGTGCCGACGAACTGGAGCAGCACCACCCCGGCCAGCGGCCGGCGGTAGGGGCGCAGGTGGCGGCGCAGTAGGCGGATCAGCACGGGCGGCCTCCCGGTCTCGCCTCGTCGGATTCCTGGTCTGCTGGTTTCAACCTCGCGACCTCCCCGCTGGACATGGTCACAATCAACTCGGTCAGGAACTCGCGGATCACCGCCTTCTTCGCCGGGTCGGCGTCGACGGAGGTCAGCGGGGTGTCGCTGTGGATGAGGTCGAAGAGGGCCTGCACGTGCTCGCGGCCCTTGTCGGTCAGCGCGAGCCGCACCGTACGGCGGTCGGCGGCCTCGCGGTGGCGCTCGACGAAGCCGTCGCGCTCCAGGGTGTCGACGATCCCGGTGAGGGTGGCGGGCCGGACGAAGCAATGGTCGGCCACCGCCCGGTGGGTGGTCTCGCCGGTGCGGGCCAGCGCGAAGAGCACCCGCATCCCGGCGGGCGTGAGGCCGTGGTGTTCGGACAGGTAGCGGCCCCAGCGCTGGTCGACCAGGTGACCGGCGACCGCGACCAGCCGCCCCATCGGCGCGTTACGCAGCAGCTCCGGGAAGCGGGCCAGCGGTTCCTTGTGCATGGCGCTGACGTTAGCTTCGGGATCGTCAGGGACCAAACTAATTTTCCGACGCGCTCATCTTGTCGCTGGCAAGTTATGCTCCCCGTCATGACGACGCGCGGCTACCACCACGGCGACCTGCGGCGGGCCCTGCTCGACGCGGCGATCCAGGCCCTCGAGGAGTCCGGGCCGGCCGCGCTGAGCCTGCGGGACCTGGCCCGGCGTGCCGGGGTGTCCCACGCCGCCCCGGCCCACCACTTCGGTGACAAGGCCGGTCTGCTCACCGCGCTCGCCGTCGAGGGGTACGACCTCCTCGCCGACGAACTCGCCGGGGCCGGCGACGACCTGCTGGAGGTCGGTGTGGCGTACGTCCGGTTCGCGGTCGACCACCGGGCGCACTTCGAGGTGATGTTCCGGCCGGACCTCTACCGCGGCGACGCCCCCGAGGTGGCCACGGCCCGCGACCGGGCCGGCGCGGTACTGCGCGGTGCCCTGCCCACCGCCGACCCCGACCGGGACGCCCTGGCCGCCTGGTCGATCGTGCACGGCTTCGCCACCCTCTGGCTCGCGGGCGCCCTGCCGCTCGACGCGGGCCGGGACCCCGAGCGCGCCGCCCGCGCGGTGATCCGCCGCGTCCTCAGGTGACCGCGGCCCGCCCCGCCTCCCGGGTGATCGACCCCGCTTCGCGGCGGGTCGGGGTGTCCCGTCGCCCGGACAGCCCGACCCGCCGCAAACCGGGTGTCGACCCCGCCGGACGTTCACCAGCTGGTGGGCAGGGGCATTCCCTCGGTGTAGCCGGCGGTGCTCTGGACGCCGACCAGCGCGCGCTCGTGGAATTCGTCCAGGTTGCGGGCGCCGGCGTAGGTGAAGGCGCTGCGCACCCCGGCGATGATCTCGTCGATCAGGTCCTCGACGCCGGGCCGGGCCGGGTCCAGGTACATCCGCGCCGAGGAGATGCCCTCCTCGAAGACCGCCTTGCGGGCCCGGTCGAAGGCGCTGTCCTCGGCGGTACGCGCGCTGACCGCCCGGGCCGAGGCCATGCCGAAGCTCTCCTTGTAGCGCCGGCCGTCCGGCTCGGTGTAGAGGTCGCCGGGGGACTCGTAGGTGCCGGCGAACCACGACCCGATCATGACGTTGGACGCCCCGGCGGCGAGCGCCAGCGCCACGTCCCGGGGGTGCCGCACGCCGCCGTCGGCCCAGACGTGCCGGCCCAGTGCGCGGGCCGCGGCCGCGCAGTCGAGCACCGCGGAGAACTGCGGCCGGCCGACGCCGGTCATCATCCGGGTGGTGCACATCGCGCCCGGCCCGACGCCGACCTTGACGATGTCGGCGCCCGCCTCCACCAGGTCGCGTACGCCCTCGGCGGTGACCACGTTGCCGGCCGCCACCGGGACGGCGGGGTCGAGCTTGCGTACCGCCCGCAGCGCCGAGATCATCCGCTCCTGGTGGCCGTGCGCGGTGTCCACCACCAGGGTGTCCACCCCGGCCGCCAGCAGCGCCTCGGCCTTACCGGTCACGTCGCCGTTGATTCCGACGGCGGCGGCGATGCGCAGCCGCCCCCGGTCGTCCACCGCTGGCCGGTAGAGGGTGGCGCGCAGCGCGCCCTGCCGGGTCAGCACCCCGATCAGCCGGCCGTCGGCGTCCACCACCGGGGCCAGCCGGCGCCGGCCGGCCGAGAGCCGCTCGAAGCCGGTACGGGGGTCCGCGTCCGCCGGCACGGTGTGCAGCTCGGTCGACATCACGTGGCGCAGCTGGGCGAACCGGTCCACGCCGACGGTGTCCGCCTCGGTGACCACGCCCAGCGGGCGGCCCGCCTCGTCGACCACGATCACCGCGCCGTGCGACCGCTTCGGCAGCAGGTGGATGGCGTCGCCGACGGTGTCGGTCGGGCCGAGCGTGATCGGGGTGTCGTGCACCAGGTGCCGCTGCTTGACCCAGGCGACGACGTTGGCCACCACCTCGATCGGGATGTCCTGCGGGATGACCGCGATCGCGCCGCGCCGGGCGACGGTCTCCGCCATCCGTCGGCCGGAGACCGCCGTCATGTTGGAGACCACCAGCGGGATGGTGGTGCCCGTGCCGTCGCCGGTGGCCAGGTCGACGTCGAGTCGCGAGCCCACCTCGGAGCGGGCCGGCGCCATGAAGACGTCGTTGTAGGTCAGGTCGTGCGCGGGGACCGCGCCATGAAGGAACCGCACCCGGCCATCATTCCTGCTCCGAGCCGGTTCCGCCGTAGCTGGTGTCCCAAACCACCCTCCCGCCCTCCGCCCCAGCGCGTCGATCTACGGGAAACGCTGCCAGTCGATCTTCGGCAACGACGACTGTCCCTGGATCGCCGAGCGTGTCGGGCGGAGGCGGGCGGGGCAGGGGTCAGGCGATGGTGCAGATCGCCGCGCCGGCGGTGATCACGGCGCCGACCTCGGCGGACAGGCCGCTGACCGTGCCGGCCTTGTGGGCGTGCAGCGGCTGCTCCATCTTCATCGCCTCCAGCACCACCACCAGGTCGCCCTCGGCGACGGTGTCCCCGTCCGCCACGGCGATCTTGACGATGGTGCCCTGCATCGGGGAGGCGAGCGCGTCGCCGCTGACCGCCGCGCCGGCCTTGGCGCCGCCGCCCCGGCGCGCCGGCTTACGGGCGGCGGAGGCGGCGGTGGTCGTACCCGCGCCGAGGCCGGCGGGGAGGCTGACCTCCAGCCGCTTGCCCGCGACCTCGACCACGACGGTCTCGCGGCCGGCCGGCGCCTCGGCGGGGCCGGCGGCGGCGGTGAACGCCGGCACGGTGTTGTCGAACTCGGTCTCGATCCACCGGGTGTGCACGGTGAACGGCTCGCTGGTGAACGCCTCGTCCCGGACCACCAGGCGGTGGAACGGCAGCGCGGTGGCCATGCCCTCGACGACCATCTCGTCCAGCGCGCGGCGGGCCCGCTCGATCGCCTCGGCCCGGGTCTCGCCGCTGATGATCACCTTGGCGAGCAGCGAGTCGAAGTTGCCGCCGATCACGTCGCCGGCCGAGATGCCGGTGTCCACCCGCACGCCGGGACCGGTGGGCAGCCGCAGCGCGGTGACGGTGCCCGGGGCGGGCAGGAAGTTGCGGCCCGGGTCCTCGCCGTTGATCCGGAACTCGATCGAGTGCCCGCGCGGGGTCGGGTCCTCCGAGAACCGCAGCTTCTCGCCGTCGGCGATCCGGAACTGCTCGCGGACCAGGTCGATGCCGGCGGTCTCCTCGGTGACCGGGTGCTCCACCTGGAGTCGGGTGTTCACCTCCAGGAAGGAGATGGTGCCGTCCGCGCCGACCAGGTACTCCACCGTGCCGGCGCCGTGGTAGCCGGCCTCCCGGCAGATCGCCTTGGCGCTCTCGTGGATCTGGGTGCGCTGCGCGGCGGTGAGGAACGGGGCCGGGGCCTCCTCGACCAGCTTCTGGTGCCGGCGCTGCAGCGAGCAGTCCCGGGTGCCGACCACGATCACGTTGCCGTGCTGGTCGGCGAGGACCTGCGCCTCGACGTGCCGGGGCTTGTCCAGGTACCGCTCGACGAAGCACTCACCCCGGCCGAACGCGGCGACTGCCTCGCGGGTGGCCGACTCGAACAGGTGCGGGATCTCCTCCATGGTGCGGGCCACCTTGAGCCCGCGCCCGCCACCGCCGAAGGCGGCCTTGATGGCGACCGGCAGGCCGTGGTCGACCGCGAAGGCGATCACCTCGTCGGGGCTGCCGACCGGGTCGGGGGTGCCGGGGACCAGGGGCGCGCCGGCGCGCTGGGCGATGTGCCGGGCGGTCACCTTGTCGCCCAGGTCGCGGATCGCCTGCGGGGTGGGGCCGATCCAGGTCAGCCCGGCGTCGATGACGGCCTGGGCGAAGTCGGCGTTCTCGGAGAGGAAGCCGTAGCCCGGGTGGACGGCGTCCGCGCCGGACCGGCCGGCGATGTCGATCAGCTTGTCGATCCGCAGGTAGCTGTCGGCCGCGGTGTCGCCGCCGAGGGCGTACGCCTCGTCCGCCAGCGTGGCGTGCAGGGCGTCCCGGTCGGAGTCCGCGTAGACGGCGACGCTGCCCAGGCCGGCGTCGCGGCAGGCGCGGATGACGCGGACGGCGATCTCGCCACGGTTGGCGATGAGTACCTTGCGCACCTTGAAGGCTCCTCCCGGGAGGTCGTTGACCGGGAGTGTATCGGTCACTCTGATGGCCCTAACGATCGCTCAGTGTGGGATGGCGCACTGTTGCGCCGACGCTCTAGTCAAACTTGTTTATTACGCTTGTCCGGTGTCTGCGACTCGGATGATGATTCTCGGCCTGGTCCGGTGGATGCAGCCGGTGCACGGCTACGACGTGCGCCGCGAGCTGCTCAGCTGGAACGCCGATCGGTGGGCCAACGTGCAACCCGGATCGATCTACCACGCCCTGCGCAAGCTGACCGAGGAGGGGCTGTTGCGCGAGGTGGCGACCGAGCAGGTCGGCGCGCGCCCGGCCCGCACCACGTACGAGGTGACGCCGAAGGGGGAGGACGAGTTCGAGACGCTGCTGCGCGGCTTCTGGTGGCAGCTGCACGAGACGCCGGACCCGTTCGTCGCGGCCTTCTCCTTCCTGCCCGCGATGCCCCGCGAGGAGGCCGCCGCCGCGCTGCGGAACCGGGCGAATCTGCTGCGTGCCGGTGTCGAGTCGATGCGTGCCTCGTTGGACTCCGACTGGATGCGCAACACCAAGCCGGTGCACGTGGCCTGGATGTTCGAGCTCTGGGCGGCCCGCGCCGAGGTGGAGGTCACCTGGTGCGACCGGATCGCCGAGCGGATCGACTCCGGGGTGTCGTACCTGCCTGCTGGACTCGTCGGGGCGGAGGGCTGGCCGGGGTGGACCGACGGTGCGGTGCCGCGCGACGTAGAGACGGAATAATCAACGTTGACTAGAAAAGCTATATCGCGTTAGCCTTCTCGCGCACCACGGGGGAGCGCGCCGTCCGGCGTCGGTCCCAGGGGACAGGGTGGCCGGCGCGTCCGGCCCGGACGACCAGGAGCAGACATGATCGAGACCAGGGGGCTGCGGAAGTCGTTCCGCTCCCGCGCCGGTCGGGAGACGAAGACGGTCGACGCCGTACGCGGGGTCGACCTCCAGGTCGCCGAGGGGGAGATCTTCGGCTTCCTCGGCCCCAACGGCGCCGGCAAGACCACCACCCTGCGGATGCTCGCCACGCTGATCGAGCCGGACGGCGGCGAGGCCACCATCGCGGGCGCGGACCTGCGCAAGGACCCGGCCGAGGTGCGGCGCCGGATCGGCTACGTGGCCCAGGGCGGCAGCACCTGGGACGAGTCCACCGCCCGCGAGGAGCTGGTGCTGCACGCCCGGATGTACGGCATCTCCAAGGCCGAGGCGCACCGCCGCGCCACCCGCGCCCTCGACGCCTTCCAGCTCACCGAGTACGCCGACCGCAAGTGCAAGACGTACTCCGGCGGCCAGCGGCGCCGGGTGGAGATCGCCCTCGGCATCATCCACGAGCCGAAGATCGTCTTTTTGGACGAGCCGACCACCGGCCTGGACCCGCAGAGCCGCGCGCACATGTGGGACGAGATCCGCCGGCTGCGCGCCGAGGGCATGACCGTCTTCATCACCACGCACTACCTCGACGAGGCGGACGCGCTCTGCGACCGGATCGCGATCATGGATCACGGCGAGGTGGTGGCCGAGGGGACCCCGGCCGAGCTGAAGCGGGAGATCTCCGGCGACGTGGTGCTGGTCGGCCTGGACGTCGCCGGCACCCCGCAGGCCGCGCAGCTGCTCGACGGCGAGGAGTTCGTCAAGAAGCTGGAGACCGCCGACGAGGGCGGCCTGCGCCTCTACGTCGACGAGGGCGCCACCGCCATCCCGCAGATCCTCCGCCGGCTCGACAGCGCCGGGCTCACGCTCTCCTCGATCGAGCTGCACCGCCCCAGCCTCGACGACGTCTTCCTCACCAAGACCGGCCGCTCGCTGCGCGAGTCCTGAGCATTCATCACAGGAGAAACGTCATGAAACTCGCCCGCGACACCTGGCTCATCTTCCAGCGCCAGATCCAGCTGCTGCTGCGCAACCCGGTCTGGGTCTTCGTCGGCGTCTTCCAGCCGGTGATGTACCTACTGCTCTTCGCCCCGCTGCTCAAGCCCGCGCTGAACGCCCCCACCCAGGCCGCCGCCTACAAGATCTTCGTACCCGGCCTGCTGGTGCTGCTGGCCATCTTCGGCGGCCTGTTCCAGGGCTTCGGCCTGATCGCCGAGCTGCGCGCCGGGGTGATCGAACGCTCCCGGGTCACCCCGGTCAGCCGGCTCGCCCTGCTGCTCGGCCGCTCCCTGCGGGACGTGGTCTCGCTGCTCGTGCAGGCGGTCATCATCACCCTGCTCGCGCTCCTGTTCGACCTGCGCGTCTTCATCGGCGACCTGCTGCTCGCGTACCTGATGCTCGCCCTGATCGCGCTGATGACCTCGGCGGTGTCCTATGGTGTCGCGCTCAAGGTCAAGAGCGAGGACGCGCTCGCCCCGCTGATGAACACCGTCGCCCAGCCGGTGCTGCTGCTCTCCGGCATCCTGCTGCCGTTGACCTTCGCCCCCGGCTGGCTCCAGGGCATCGCCGACTGGAACCCCTTCTCCTGGGCGGTCGACGGCACCCGGGCGCTCTTCGCCGGGGACCTGGGCGACGACAAGGTCTGGCAGGGGCTGACCATCACCGCGGTGCTCGCCGTCGCCGGCGTCTTCTGGGCCGCCCGGCAGTTCGCCCGCAGCGTCCGCTGACGAGAGCTGCCTCTCCCCAGGAGCGGGGCATCGGCCAGGCGCTTGTAGCGTAAGGCCGGTGCCCCGCCTCACCCATGACCGGACCACCTGGCTGACCTACGCCCAGCTGGGGTTGTGGGGCTTCTTCCTCTACGGGTTCGGCCCCGTCGTACCGCTGCTCCGCGACGAACAGGGCACCAGCGCCGCCGTCGCCGGCCTGCACAGCACCGCCATCGCCGTCGGCGCACTGCTCGGCGGCGCACTCTTCGCCCCGCTCGCCCGGCGGTTCGGCCGGGGCGGGGCGATCTGGGTCGGGCTGGCCGGGCTCGCCGTCGGCGTGACCGCGTTCGGCCTGCTCCGCCCGCTGCCCGCCACCCTCGCCGCGGTCGCCGTCGTCGCCACCGCCGGCATGATGGTGGTCAGTGGCGTCGCCGTCGTCCTCACCGCCCGGCACGGCCCGGCCGCGCCCGCCGCGCTCACCGAGGCCAACGCCGTCTGCGCCGGCATGGGCATTCTCGCCCCGCTGGTCATCGGCGTCAGCGTCGACGCGGGCGCCGGCTGGCGTCCGGTGATGGCCGTCGAGGTCGGGCTGATCGCGCTGGTCGCGCTCGCCGCCCGCCTCTTCCGGGTACGCCTGCCGCAGCCCGCCCCCGCTACCGCGGCTGCCGCCCACCCGGTCGGGCTGACCGCCTCGGCGGCGGAGCAGCCCGACGACCTCCCCACACCCGGCAGCGGCCGTGCCGGAGTCGGGGTGACCGCCTCGGCGGCGGAGCAGGCCGATGGCCTCCCCGCGCCCCGCAGCGGCGCCGGCGCGACCGACCGGCTGCCCCGGGCGTACTGGATCGCCTGGGTGCTGATGTCGGTCACCGGCTCGATCGAGGTCTGCCTGTCGCTCTGGACCGCCGACGTGCTCCGTTCGCACGCCGGGATGACCGCCGCCTCCGCGTCGGCCGCCGTCGCCGCGATCGTCTGCGGCATGTTCCTCGGCCGGCTCGTCGGCGGCCGGATCGCCCTGCGCTGGCCGCCCGCCCCGCTGCTGCTCGGCGCGCTGACCGTATCCCTGGTCGGGTTCGCCCTCTTCTGGCTCGCGCCCGTCGGCTGGCTCGCCGTCACCGGCCTGGTGGTGCTGGGACTCGGCAACGCGCTGCACTACCCGCTGGCCATCTCGATCGCGCTGGCCGTCGCCGGTCGGGCCGCCGACAAGGCGGCCGGCTGGTCGGCGTACTCGATGGGGGTGGGTTTCGGGATCGCGCCCGTGGCGCTGGGCGCGGTGGCCGACGGGATCGGACCGCACCTGGCCTTCCTGCTGCTGCCCGCCTTCATCGCCGCCGCCCTGCTGCTGACCGTGCGACTCGGCCGCGCCCTGCGCGCCACGCCGACGGACGACGACCGCGCCCCGGCCCTGGTCGGCGGCTGACCTCTGCCGGCCGTTACACCGCCCGCCTCGCGGCGCGGTTGGTTGCGGCCCGGTTTGCGGCGTGTCGGGGTGTCGAGCCGCTCGGACACCCCGACACGCCGCAAGGTGCGTCAGTGGACCCGGGCGAGGGTCACGCCGTCGGCGATGGGGAGCATGACCGCCTCGACGCGCACGTCGGCCAGCACCTCGTCGTTGAACGCGGCGATCGCCCGGTCCTCGGCGTTCTGCGGGGCGAGTACCCGGCCCCCGCGCAGCGTGTTGTCCACCGCGATGACCGCGCCCGGACGCATCCGGGGCACCAGCTCGTCCCAGTAGATCGGGTAGCCCGTCTTGTCCGCGTCGATGAAGGCGAAGTCCAGGTGCCGCTCCAGGGGCAGTTCGCGCAACGTGTCCCCGGCCGGACCGATGCGCAGCTCGATCCGGTCGGCCACGCCTGCGCGCTCCCAGTACCGACGGGCGATGCCGGTGTACTCCTCAGAGATGTCGAAGCACGTCAACCGCCCGTCCTCGGGCAGCCCCCGGGCGATCGCCAGCGAGGAGAGCCCGGTGAAGGTGCCCACCTCCACCGCCCGCCGGACACCGAGCAGCCGGGTGAGGAAGGTGAGGAACGCGGCCTGCTCCGGCGCCACCTGCATCATCGCCTGGTCGGGGAGGACGGCCAGCGTCTCTTCGGCCAGGTCGCGGATGATCTCGTCCGGCGGCGAGCCGTGTGCGACGAGGTACGCGTGCAGTTCCGGGGTCAGCGGCAGCGGCTTGGTGGTCATGAACGGACGCTAGCCGAGATGTTCGACCTCCTGGCCTCCCGGCGCGACCTTCGTCCACAGGTCGGTGATGCTCAGTTCCAGCTCGCCGAGGAGACGACGCAGCAGCGGCAGGCTGAGCCCCACCACCGTGCCGGGGTCGCCCTCGATCCCGGTCAGGAAGGCTCCGCCCAGCCCGTCGATGGTGAACGCCCCGGCCACCGCCAGCGGCTCGCCCGTCGCCACGTACGCGGCGATCTCCCCGTCGCTGACGTCGGCGAAGTGCACGACCGTCGACGCCACCGCCTCCGCCCGGGCCTCGTGCGTCACGTCGATCAGGCAGTGCCCGGTGTGCAGCACCCCGCTGCGACCCCGCATCCGCCGCCAGCGCTCCGTGGCGTCGGCCGCGTCCGCCGGCTTGCCCAGGATCTCGCCGTCGAAGGCGAGCACCGAGTCGCAGCCGAGCACCAGCGTGCGCTCGTCCGGGGTGGCGCGCAGCCGGTCGAGCACCGCGAGCGCCTTGAGCCGGGCCAGTTCCAGGCACAGATCCTCGGCCCGGTCCGCGACCACCTGGGACTCGTCGACGCCGCTCACCAGCACGTCGGGTTCGATCCCGGCAGCTTGGAGGAGCTTGCGGCGGGCGGGGCTCTGGCTGGCGAGGACGAGGCGCAGTGGCAGAGAGTTCGGCACGTTTCCGACGCTACCGGCTGCGCTACGGGGAGGGGCGGTCGACCGGCCGGGCGTCAGGACTCGGGGAGGACATGCCCTGCCCAGACCCGACCCGGGTGGGCCAGCGCGGCGTCCTCCCTGGAGACCACGAGAAGGTGCTGACCGGTGCGCCGCGTCGTCGGGGTGGAAAAGTCGACGCCGATGACTCGGACCGGCGCACCGGTCAGTTCGTCCACGAAGCGGACCGTGCCGATCGGTACGCCGTCGAGCATGCTCCCGCAGGCGACGATTCCGCGCCGGGCAGGCAGGTCGAACACCGCGTCGACCCGGAAGCGATGGGTGCCGGTGGTCAACGGCTGATCCGCGGCGGCGGATCGTGAGCGTTGCGGCGCCGCCGCCAGAGCAGGTAGCCGGCGCTCGCGGCGACGATGACGCCGAGGGTGGCCAGGCCACGGGCAGTCGAGCTGTCGGCGCCTGCGCTACTGGCCGGCTCCGCAGTGGCCGTCGTGATCGAGTGGCCGTCGGACGGTGAGGTCGCCGCCTCCGACTGAAAACCGAGCGGAGGCACGTCTGCTGTCAGAGCTGCTACCAAATCGATGACGCCATAGCCGTACTCATCGTCACGGCCGGGCCGTCCCTTGTCCACCGCAGTGGCCGTGAGTCGGTGTACTACCTCCTCAGGAGGCAGGTACGGATACTTGGCTCGGATTAGGGCTGCGGCTCCGGCGACTATGGCAGTGGCACCGGATGTTCCGTTGCCCTCTGAGTACTTCCCGTCATAGCTGGTGCTGTAAATGCCCACTGCTGGGGCGACGACGTCAATTTCCAACCCAGTCACCGCGACGGCCGCATGTACGCCAGCTTGGTCGACGCCACCTACCGCGATGACCCCCTCTTCCGACGCGGGGTATCCGACTCCTATGTCTTCTGGGCGGTTACCGGCTGCCGCAACCACGACGATGTTTGCCTGAAGAGCCGCTCTTATTGCTCGCTGAAGTCGCGCGCTCGCGCCAGCGACGGCGGAGATGCTGATTACATCTGCACCGTGGGAGATCGCCCACTCAACGCTGGCAGCAAGGGTTTCGGTGTCCCCCTCAGTATTGATGATCCTTGACCGGATCGGCAGGATCTTTGCCTTAGGTGCGATTCCCAACGCACCAGTGTTCGCCCCTTGACCGTGAGCGGCTATGAGCCCGGCCATCGACGTACCGTGGCTATCGCGATCTTGTTGGCCGTCTCCGCTGCCGCCCGGAACGATGTCGGTCCCCCTGAGAAGATTTCCTCGCAGATCAGGATGGGGGTCGACTCCAGTATCGGGGATTGCGACTGTGACTCCCTCGCCTTGACTAATCCGATGCGCCCTCGGGACATTTAGGAAAGCTAGATGCCACTGGTCGCCGCGCACCCGCTCGGCCCCTGTCGGTTTAGGAGTGGCCCGGGCTGAAGAGATTGGCGAGAGCCCCGCAGTCGCTAATAGGAGCAGTGCAATAAGGGCTAAACGGGTCGTGCGACTGCTCACCGGTTGAAGCCGATGGCCGGGCCAGGGTCGATGGGACCCTCCTCGTCTGGCGGACGGACCACCGGGTTCACTCCCTGGTCGGTATCCCACGGGTGGTCAGGGTCCCAGCGTCGGGAGTCACCCTCAGCTGTCTGCCGCTTCGACGGCCTCCCGGTTGCCCCACTCATCCCGTGAGCACTGCCGCCCATACCGGGCGCTCCGCCGATGGGAGGCATTCCGTGGACACCACTAAATTGGGCTCGACCTCCCCCAGGGCGGGAGCCAGCGGCGCCGGTCGGAGCTGTCCCGGCTCCGCCTCCCCCGATCACGCCACCCACCGGATTAACCCGCCGAGGCGAGGCGCCTCCGGCTGGCTGGCCGAGAGCCATACCGGGAACGCCCCCGATCAAGCCGCCTGACGGCATCGGGCGTGGCGGAACTGGGTGTGCGGCATGTGGGGATTGATTGGCCCCACCGCCGACCGGACGGCTAACGGGTCCGGCCTGGCCCTTCCGTCCGCCCCCATGGGCTGCCCGATCGGAAGGAGCGCCGGTCGCTGGCGGCAGGGTGGGTGGTATTCCAATGGCAGATGATGAGTTGATTGGGCTGGTTGATGCACGGCTAGGCAGCCCGGGAGCGCTCGGGGTGGGCGCCAGCCCGGTGCCAGCTCCGCCAAGCACCGGACCGATGCTCGGTGCAGTAGGCGTCGGGACGGGCCCCGTGACTCTAGGTCGGCCTACCGGCGGTGCCCCACTAGAAACCGCAAACGGCACTGGCACAACCGGAGGAATGATCGGAGCTGGGCTCACCCCATAGGCGTCGGGGTTGTCATTGTGCCGGCCCGGAGCGGAACGCGGGGGAGGCTGACGGAGCATCACCTGGGCCTGCTGGAGTTCGCCGCTCAACCCGTACATGATCCCCCGGGCCTTGCTGTTCAGCTGCTCCAACTCCACGTCCGTCACCGGCGGGTCGACCACCCGACTGCCCGCCGCCGCCTTGGGATCGGCCAGCGTCGCCTCGTACGACCGCTTCTGCTGGAGCTTCGTCGAGTACTGCTCGTAGAGCCGCTTCAACTCGGGCCGGGCGCTGTCGATGGCGCGGGTGGCGGCCGCCAGCGCGTCGTGGTTGGCGGCGGCGGCGTCGTGGGTGCGCTGGACCCGGTCGATGAGCTGGTCGAGTTCGCCCAGGTACGCCCGCGCGGCCGCGTTGGTCTCCGGGGGCCACGCCTCGGCCAGGCTCCGCCGGTACTCGTGCAGCCGCCGCAGGTGGGTCATCGCGAGGTCGCAGACCTTGCGCCAGCCGGCGACCTGCTTCCAGTGTCCCTGGGTCTCGTGGTCCTGGACGCAGGCCCACATGCTGAGCACGTCCATCAGCTGCCAGTCGGTGAGGCCGGAGGTCCGGCCGCTGCCCCTCTCGATCACGGCAGCACCACCGGCCCGCCGTCCGGGCCGGTGGGATCGGGCAACCGGGGTCGGCCGCCGGGCATGGTGGAGTACGGGTTGGCCAGCGCTGCCTCCACGTCGGCCACCCGGGCGGAGGCGAAGGCGTCGGCGCCCCGGTAGTCGGCGGCGATCCGGCCGGCTGCGGAGGCCAGGTGGCCGGTGGCCCCGCCGAGGTCGTGCACCATGGTGGCGGTGGCCTGCTGGGTCTCCCAGTGGGCGTGCAGGAACTGCACCAGCTCGACGAAGGCGTCGCAGGGGTTGGGGACGGCGGCTCTCATGTCGTCGGCGATGTACGACAGGTGTGGCGCGTAGTTGCGTTCGACCTCGGCCTGGAGCCGATCGGCGAACTCGCTCATCTGGCGGATGTCGGCCTCGATGCCGCCGTAGTCGCGCAGCCAGGAAGCTGGGCGGTCCTCCTCAGGGATCATCGATCCTCCCTACCCGTCACGGCCCCGTTTCCCTGAGTGAGGTTAGTGGGTGCGGCGGGATCGCGGCAGCCCTGAGCACATCTGGGTGGCTACGCCCCAGCTCAGTCCGCTCGGATGCCCCAGCTCAGTCCGCTCGGATCCGTGGGGAGGGTCAGCGGGGCAGGCCGGAGGCGCGCCACGCGCCGGGCCCGGCGGCGGGCGCTGCGAGGGCCGGGCGGCTGCTGCGCGCCCAGGCGGAGGTGGTCACCGGCGCGGGCGCGGCGGCCGGCCGGGACCGGACGACGATCGCACCCACCAGCGCGGCCAGTTCGTCGGCGGTCGGGACGCCCCGGACGACACGGAACAGCGGCTCTTCGGCAGACATGGCGTCAGCGTACGCGTCACGAACTTGACCTTCACCGCACAGTGGCGTGCCGCCGGTGTGAGGATCGACGGCGCCGGGTACGGTCTCTCCGATGTCTGACGCGCTTCCCCAACTTGTCGCTGACCGGTACCGGCTCATCTCGCCGCTCGGTCAGGGCGGCATGGGTCGAGTATGGAAGGCGCGTGACGAGGTCCTGCACCGGGACGTGGCCATCAAGGAGCTCGTCCCGCCGCCCAGTCTCACCGATGACGAGCGCCGCGAGATGCGCGAACGCTCGCTGCGTGAGGCCCGGGCCATCGCCCGGCTGAACCACGTCAACGTGGTCCGCATCTTCGACGTGCTGCGTACCGACGGCGACCCGTGGATCGTCATGGAGTACGTCGCCTCGAAGTCGCTGCAGGACACTCTCGCCGAGGACGGCCCGGTGACGCCGGCGCGTGCGGTGGAGATCGGGCTCGGTGTGCTCGGCGCGCTGAAGGCGGCGCACAAGGCCGGCGTGATGCACCGCGACATCAAGCCCGGCAACGTCCTGCTCGGCAACGACGGCCGGGTGGTGCTGACCGATTTCGGTCTGGCCACCATCCCCGGCGACCCGAACGTGACCCGCACCGGCATGGTCCTGGGCTCGCCCGCGTACATCGCGCCGGAGCGGGCCAAGGACGGCACGGCCGGTCCCGAGGCGGACCTGTGGTCGCTGGGCGCGACGCTCTACGCCGCCGTGGAGGGCAAGTCGCCGTACGCCCGGCCGTCGGCGATCGCCACGCTGGCCGCCCTGGCGACCGAGCCGCTGCCGCCGCCGAAGAACGCCGGGCCGCTCAAGCCGGTGCTCCAGGGCCTGCTCCGCAAGGACCCGAAGGAGCGGATCACCGCCGAGGTGGCCGAGCGCCTGCTGCGCCGGGCCGGTGGCAAGCGCGCCAAGGGGATCTCGCTGCTGGACGGGGTACGCCGGCCGGGGCCGAACGGCCCGCGTGAGCCGCGTAAGCCGCTGGTGCCGGCCCCGCGCCCGGCCGAAACGAGTGCCGAGTCGACGCCGAAGCCCCCCGCGCCGCGAGCTGAGGCCGCGGCGGGTGCCGCCGGGGTCGCCGCGGCCGCCGAGGACGAGACGAACACGACGCCGCCGGGCGCGGACGCCGCGCCGACCGCCAAGGTCGACCCGCCGCGTCCGGCCGCCGACGCCGAGCCGACGGCGAAGGTGGACCCGCCCAAGAAGCCGAGCAACCCCACGTCGGTCATGCCGGCGCCGGTGAGCCCCGCGCCCGCGCCGGCGCCCGCCGAGCGCGTTCCCGGTTCGGTGTACGACGGGACGAAGCGCGGCCGGCAGAAGCGGAACCTGCTGATCGGCGCGGTGGTGCTGGTGCTGCTGGTCGGTCTCGCGGTGCTGGTGCCGCTGCTCGGCCGGGGCGGGAACGACCCGGAGCAGGGCGGGCAGCAGGCCGGCGGTCCCACGGGCGCCGCGGCGACCTCGTCGGCCGCTGTCCCGACGTCGGCCCCGGCCGCACCAGCGCCGACCAGCGCCGCCCCACCCAGCCCGACGCCCTCGGCCACCCCCTCGACGGACCCGAACGCGCTGCCGGCGGGCTGGAGCCTGCACAAGGGACCGACCTTCTCCGTTCCACTCCCAGCGGGCTGGAGCGCCCGCCGCACGAGCTCGGACACGGTCGTGTTCTTCCAGCGCGGCGGGGTGGGCGAGATGCTCGTGCAGTGGACGAGCAACCCGAAGCCCGACGCGTACGCCGACTGGAAGGCGATCGAGCCGGACCGCCGCAAGTTCGTCAACAACTACCAGCTGCTCGGCATCGAGCGTTGCGACTGGCACCGGACCTGCGCCGACTGGGAGTGGCTGGAAAGCCGGGACAACACCCGCATCCACGTGCGCAACCGGGGCTTCGTGACGGCCAGCAACCGGGGCTACGCCATCCGGTGGGAGGTCGCCGAGAAGGACTGGCAGGCCCAGCTCGCCAACTTCGACGTGATCGTCAAGGGATTCCAGCCCGACCGCCAGGGCTGACACACGGGAATTGCATCCGTGTGAAATGCATTCGCATGACCTTTCGTCGTCCGGGGTATCTCTCCAGTGACGACGGAAGGAGGCACGACATGGGTTACCGACGCAAGGACGCCCGCCCCCGGCTGGCACTGTGGATGCTCGTTGCCCTCGGCGACATCGTTCTGCTGTTGGTCAGTGCCGGTATGCCGGCGCTGGTGGCGCTGTTCGCCGTCGTGACGGTCACCGCCGCCGGAGTCGCCGCCTGGCGCCTGTCCCGGCGGTCCGCACTGGCCGGCCGGGAGGCCGTGCCCGTGTCGATGGCCACGCGACGCCGGGTCTGAACGCGTACGGACGACGGCGGCAGCCGGACGGGTTGTCGACCCCTCAGGGGTGACCACCGGTCCCGCTGCCGCCGTTCGCGTGCGGCTGCCGATCAGGTGTTGTTGGCCAGCGCGATCAGCCGCGTCCGGTCGCCGTTCCAGTAGTTGCGGTCGACGTCACCGCTGATCCCGGAAACCCGACCGGTGGCGGTGTACTGCCAGAAGCTCCAGAACGGGGCACCGGCCGGCAGGGTGCCGGGGCTGGTGGACCAGCGGGCGATCCAGAGCGGGTGGTTCGCCCAGGGGCCGGTCCAACTGCCGGTGCACTGGTTCCAGAAGCTGGTGGTGGTGTAGATGACCGCGTACCGCCCGGTGCGCGAGCGGTAGGTGTTGAGGAAGTCCTGGACCCAGTTCCGCATGCCGGTCGTGCTCAGGCCGTAGCAGTAGCCGCCGCTGTACGGGTTGGCCTCGAGGTCCAGCGCCGCCGGGAGCGTGCGGCTGTCGGCCGACCAGGCGCCACCGTTGGAGGCCAGGTAGTTGGCCTGGGTGGCGCCGGAGGAGATGTTCGGCCGGGCGAAGTGGTACGCCCCACGGATCACGCCGGCGTAGTAGGAGTTGGTGTAGTTGGCGTTGAAGTTCGGGTCCTTGTAGCTCGTACCCTCGGTGGCCTTGATGAAGGCGAACTGGATGCCGGCGTTGCGGACGCTGGTCCAGTTGATGGAGCCCTGGTAGTGGGAGACGTCGATGCCGGGGGTGGTGGCCGCGGCCGCCGGTCCGGCGGTCCCGACGAGGGCCGCCGCCGCGGTGGCGGCGACGGTGAGGCCGGCGGCGAGGAGCCGGCGCAGGAAAAATCTGGTACGGGTCATGACTGCCTCCCGAGGACGCCGATCGATTGACGCCAATCCTTGGAGGTAGTTGCCCTAGATCACAAGAGGGGTTAAGGAAATTTTCATCGACGTACGTATGTGGCGGCCCACCTGATCCGTATCGGTCAGCCGGGCCGTACCGGTAGGCTCCCCGCCCATGGTGTCGATCGACGGGTTGAGTGAGACCTGGGACAAGCTTCTCGGCGCGCAGCCCGACCCACCCCCGCTGCTTGTCCTGGTCACCGCCCTCGTCGCGCTGGCGGTGGTCGCCACCCGGCTGCCCTGGCGGATCGCCCGCAACGCGGTGACCATCGCGCACGAGGGCGGACACGCCCTCGCGGCCCTGCTCACCGGGCGCCGGCTGCACGGCATCCGGCTGCACTCGGACACCTCCGGCCTCACCCTCTCCGCCGGGCGCCCCAGCGGCCCCGGCATGATCCTCACCCTGCTCGCCGGGTACGTCGCCCCGTCGCTGGTCGGCCTCGCCGGCGCCTGGCTGCTCGGCGGCAACCGGATCACCCTGCTGCTCTGGGTGGCGGTGGCGCTGCTGCTGGCGATGCTGGTGCTGATCCGCAACGTCTTCGGCGTGCTGTCGCTGCTGGTCACCGGCGGGGTGGTGCTCGCCGTCTCCTGGTACGCCTCGCCGCAGGTGCAGGCCGCCTTCGCCTGGACCGGCGTCTGGTTCCTGCTGCTCGGCGGCGTACGGCCGGTGGTGGAGCTGCAACGGTTGCGCAGCCGGGGACGGATGCCGCAGTCCGACGCGGACCAGCTGGCCCGGCTGACCCCGTTCCCCGCGCTGTTCTGGGTGGCCGTGTTCGGGCTGGTGAACCTGCTCGCCCTGGCCGTCGGCGCGGCGCTGCTCGCCGGCCCGATCCTCACCGACGCCGGCCTGACGATCTGACCCGGTCGGGGAGCAGAATGGCCGCATGCGGTACGTGATCATCGGGGCGGGCGCGGTCGGCGGCACCATCGGCGTACGGCTGGGAGAGGCCGGCCACGACGTGACGCTGGTGGCCCGCGGCGCGCACCTGGACGCGATCCGGCGGCGCGGGCTGACCCTGCGCACCCCGGACGGCACGGTGACCTGGCGTGGCCCGGCCATCGACGCTCCGGGGGAGCGGCCGCTGCCCGCCGACACCGTCCTGATGCTCACCGTCAAGTCGCAGGACACCCCGGCCGCGCTGGCCGCCTGGGCGGACGCGCCGGTCGCCGGCGGTGGAACGGCCGGCGAGCGGCTGCCGCTCTTCACCGCCCAGAACGGGGTCGCCAACGAGCCGGCCGCGTTGCGCCTCTTCGCCCGGGTCCACGCGGTCTGCGTCTGGCTGCCCGCCACCCACCTGGAGCCGGGCGTGGTCGTCGCCAACGGGTACCCGCACCCGGGAATGCTGCACCTGGGGCGCTACCCGTCCGGCTCGGACGCGCTGGACCACGCGGTGGCCGCCGACCTCCTCGGCGCCGGCTTCGTCGTCCCGGTGCGCGACGACGTGATGCGGTGGAAGTACGGCAAGCTGCTGGCCAACCTCGGCAACGGGCTCCAGGCGCTGCTCGGCCGCGACGTCCCCGCCGACCTGCGCGACCGGGTCCGCGCCGAGGGGCAGGCCGTGCTCGCGGCGGCCGGGATCGCGCACACCGGCACCGAGGAGGAGGCCGCCGAGCGGAGCGACCGGGTCGGGCACCGGCCGGTCGACGGGCAGGAACGCTCCGGCAGCTCCACCTGGCAGAGCCTGGCCCGGGGCGTCGGCGCCACCGAGGTCGACCACCTCAACGGCGAGATCGTCCTGCTGGGCCGGCTGCACGGGGTGCCGACCCCGGTGAACGCCGCCGTCGCGTCCGCGGTGCGCCGGGCGGCCCGGGAGCGGATCCCGGCCGGCGGCTTCCCGCCCGCCGAGCTGGCGAAGATGATCAGCTGATCCGGGCAACCGTGGCGGTGCCGCCGCGCGTGTCACCTCCGACCGCCCTCCGGAGGTGAGCAGGTGCCCGACGTCGACGGGTTCGACGAGTTCTACCGGGGCAGCCGGCAACGGCTGCTCGGGTACGTCTACGTGCTGACCGGCGACCTGACCGAGGCCCAGGACGCCGTGCAGGAGGCGTACATCCGGGCCTGGCAGCGCTGGTCAACCGTCGGCGGGTACGACGACCCGGAGGCATGGGTGCGGGTGGTGGCCGCCCGGATCGCGGTCAGCCGCTGGCGCAGCCTGCGCAGCCGGGCCCGCGCCTATCTGCGCCATGGCGCGGAGGCGAGCATTCCCGCCCCGGGCACCGAGACCGTCGAGGTGGTCGCCGCGCTGCGCCAGCTTCCGGAGGAGCAACGGGTGGCGCTGGCCCTGTACTACCTGCTCGGGATGCCCGTCGCCGAGGTGGCCCGGCAGACCGAGGCCCCGGTGGGCACGGTGAAGGCCCGGCTCTCCCGGGGGCGCACCGCGCTGGCCGGGCTGCTTGCCGTGTCCGACCTGGAGGAGGCCTGATGCATGAGGACCTGAGCTTCGTCGACCGGCTGCACCGGGACATGGGCGCGGTCCGCTGGGCCGAACCGGAGGAGATCCGCGCCCGGGCCCGGCGTCGCAGCCGCCGTACGGCGGCGCTGGCGGCGACCGCCGTGCTCGCGGTGCTCTCCGGTTCCGGGTACGCGGTGGCGGGCCGGTCGGGCAACCCGACACCTCCCGGGCCCCCGGTTGCCGCCGTCCCCGCGTCGACGGCAACCGGGCCGGCCGAGATCCCCTGGGAGGCCATGCTCGCGCCGCAGGACGTGCGGCTGAAGACCGACGTGCGGATGGGTGAGGCCGGCCTGGGCGAGGCGGTGCGGGTCGACCCGATGCTGGAGACGTGCGGCCGCGAGCGGGGTGTGCCGTCGGCTGCGGCGGCGAGGTCGCGCTACTCCCGATCGCAGACGCTGCTGCGGGCGGCGGCCGACGGGGCCGCGTCACCGGTGCTCACCCAGGACGTCTACCGGATCGGTCCGGCGCAGAGCCGGCTGCTCTTCGGCACCATCGCCCTGCTGCTCGACACCTGCGGAGAGTGGGAGACCAGGGGGTCGGGACAGGTGCGTGGCAGGACGGTGCCGACCGTGACCCCGCACCGGTGGGAGCGGCCGGCCAGCGGTTTCGCCGGCGACGAGTCGGTGCTGCTGCGCCACCTGGCGCTGGCGCCGGTCAGCGTCGCCGACGGTCGCACCCCGCCCGAACTCCCGCCGGTGGAGGCCACCGTCGTGGTGCGGGTCGGCGACCTGGTCACCGTGATCACCACCGGACCGCACACCCTCAAGACCGACGGCACCCGTCCCGGCCCCGGCCTGAGCCAGGCCGACCTGGAAGGGCTCGGGCGGACCGCCGCCGGTCGGCTCTGCGTCGCCGCCCACCCGCGCTGCTGACCCGGCAGCTCCCCGCGCCCACAAGGGACACGGGGAGCTGCACAGCCGCCCGCTACAGCGGGATGTTGCCGTGCTTCTTCGGCGGCAGGGTCTCCCGCTTGGTACGCAGCACCCGCAGCGCGCGGACGATCTGCGCGCGGGTCTCGTGCGGCGGGATCACGCTGTCGACGTAGCCGCGCTCGGCGGCGATGTACGGGTTGGCCAGCGTGTCCTCGTACTCGGCGATCTTCTCGGCCCGGACGGCGGCGGGGTCCTCGGCGTCGGCCAGCTCGGAGCGGTAGAGGATGTTCACCGCGCCCTGCGCGCCCATCACCGCGATCTGCGCCGTCGGCCAGGCGAAGTTCAGGTCCGCGCCGAGGTGCTTGGAGCCCATCACGTCGTACGCGCCGCCGTACGCCTTGCGCGTGATCACCGTGACCTTCGGGACGGTCGCCTCGGCGTACGCGTAGATCAGCTTGGCGCCGCGCCGGATGATGCCGTCCCACTCCTGACCGGTGCCGGGCAGGAAGCCGGGAACGTCCACGAAGGTCAGCACCGGGATGTTGAACGCGTCGCAGGTACGCACGAACCGGGCGGCCTTCTCGCTGGCGGCGATGTCCAGGGTGCCGGCGAAGTGCATCGGCTGGTTGGCGACCACGCCGACCGGGCGTCCCTCGACTCGGCCGTAGCCGATCACGAGGTTCTGCGCGTAGAGCGGCTGCACCTCCAGGAACTCGCCGTCGTCGAGCACGTGCTCGATGACCCGGTGCATGTCGTACGGCTGGTTCGCCGAGTCCGGGATGAGCGTGTCCAGCTCCCGGTCCTCATCGGAGATGTCGAGGTCGGCGGGGGCCTCGTACACCACCGGCTCGTCGAGGTTGTTCGACGGCAGGTACGACAGCAGCGCCTTGACGTACTCGATCGCGTCCTCCTCGTCGCTGGCGAGGTAGTGCGCGTTGCCGCTGCGCGAGTTGTGGGTGCGGGCGCCGCCCAGCTCCTCCATCGCCACGTCCTCGCCGGTGACCGTCTTGATGACGTCCGGGCCGGTGATGAACATGTGCGAGGTCTGGTCGACCATCACGGTGAAGTCGGTGACCGCCGGGGAGTAGACCGCGCCGCCTGCGCAGGGACCCATGATCAGCGAGATCTGCGGGATGACGCCGCTGGCCCGGACGTTGCGGAAGAAGATCTCGCCGTAGAGGCCGAGGGAGGCGACCCCCTCCTGGATGCGGGCGCCGCCGGAGTCGTTGATGCCGACCACCGGGCAGCCGATCTTCATGGCCAGGTCCATCACCTTGACGATCTTCTCGCCGAAGACCTCGCCGAGGGAGCCGCCGAAGACGGTGAAGTCCTGGGCGAAGACGCAGACCTGCCGGCCGTCGACCGTGCCGTAGCCGGTGACCACGCCGTCGCCGTACGGGCGGTTCTTTTCCAGCCCGAATGCCGTCGACCGGTGCCGGGCCAGCTCGTCCAGCTCGACGAAGGAGCCCTCGTCGAGCAGCAGCTCGATCCGCTCCCGGGCGGTCTTCTTACCCCTCGCGTGCTGCTTCTCGACCGCGCGCGCCGACCCGGCGTGCACCGCCTCGTCGACCCGTCGCTCCAGGTCCGCCAGCTTGCCCGCGGTGCTGTGGATGTTGATCCCGGTCTCGGTAGTCACCCAGGGAATATAACGATGGTTCAGGACGACGCCGCTGTGCAGTACGCCTCAATACCCTCCGTCGCAACGCCGTAGGCTGGCGGGATGCCGGGCTCGCCGTACACCGATCTGGACCGCCCGCCGCTGTCGGCGGCGCGGCTGGCCCGGGCGCTGACCGCGCCGCAGGGGCCCTGGCGCCGGCTGGACCTGCGCACCGAGACCGGCTCCACCAACGCCGACGCGGTGGCGGCGGCCCGCGCGGGCGAGCCGGAGGGCCTGGTGGTGGTGGCCGAGCGGCAGACCGCCGGCCGAGGGCGGCGGGGCCGGGTCTGGCAGTCGCCCGCCCGGGCCGGCATCGCGACCAGCGTCCTGCTGCGGCCCGGCGAGGCCGTCGCCGACCGCGGCTGGCCGCCGGCACCTCCCACCGGGTACGGCTGGCTGCCGCTGCTCGCCGGCGTCGCGCTGGTCGAGGCGGTGGTCCGGCTGGCCGAGCTGGAGGCCCGGCTGAAGTGGCCGAACGACCTGCTGGTCGGCGACGCCAAGTGCGCCGGCATCCTGGCCGAGGCGGTGCCGGGCACGTCCCCGGCCCAGCCGCCCGCGATCGTGCTCGGGGTCGGGCTCAACGTCACCCTGCGCGAGGACGAGCTGCCGGAGAACCCGACCGGCCTGCCGGCCACCTCGCTGCAACTGGCCGGCGCGTCGGCCACCGACCGCGACCCGCTGCTGCGGGCGCTGCTGCGCTCGCTCGCCGACTGGTACGACCGCTGGCGTAGCGCCGGCGGCGACGCGGTGGCCAGCGGCCTGCGCGACGCCTACCTCGCCTCCTGCGCCACGGTCGACCGGCGGGTGCGGGTGCTGCTGCCCGACGGCGACGAGCTGACCGGCCTCGCCACCGGCGTGGACGCCGACGGCCAGCTGGTGGTCGACACGGGCGCCGGCGAGCGGCGGCTCGCCGCCGGGGACGTGCTGCACCTGCGCTGAGCGGGATCGTGGGCGGCCCGCGCGGCCGTGGGGCGCGATCGGGCCCGCGCGGCTGATCCGCCGGGTCGCGGTGACCGGTTACGGTCAGCGCGTCCGATCCGTGCCGAGGAGGTTTCCCGTGGCGTTCCCCGAAGACGTGCTCACCGAGGACGAGCACGTCGTGCTGCATCTGCACCCGCACTGGAAGGCGCTGCTGCGGCCGATCCTGGTGCTGGTCCTCGGCGTCGCCGCCGTGGTGGCGGGCTGGGTCCTGCTGCCCGACGGCGACGGCGGCACGATCGCGCTGTACGTGATCGCCGGGCTGTTCCTGGTGCTGGCGCTCTGGCTGGGTCTCTGGCCGTTCCTGGTCTGGCGCAGCACGCACTACCTCTTCACCAACGAGCGGGTGCTGCTCCAGCAGGGCGTGCTCTCCCGGGACCGGCGGGACATCCCGCTCACCCGGGTCAACGACCACGCGATGAGCCAGCGCTTCGTCGAGCGGCTGCTCGGCTGCGGCACGCTCACCATCGAGTCGGCGGGTGAGCGCGGCCAGTCCGTGCTGCACGACGTGCCGTCCGTGGGGCAGGTGCAGACCAAGCTCTACGAGCTGGTCGAGGCCCACCACGACAAGCACTCGCTGGGCGACGGCGAGATGCGCGACATCCTGGCGGACATGCGCGAGGGCAAGCCGCTGCGCGATCCCACCAACTGACCGGCCCTCCGGCTCGTCGAGGTGGCGGTGTCCGCGCGGACACCGCCACGACCGCCGTCAGCGGGAGGCGTCAGCGGCGGGGGCGGCGGGTGCCGACCTGCAGCTCCGCGGCCAATTCGGCGTCGAGGTCCGCGTCGACCGTGCCGCCGAGGCCCGCGTCGAGCGGGGCGGGGCGTCCATTCGGCTGCCGGAAGACCGGCTCGGCGGCCGGAGCGCCCTGGCGCTGCGCCGGCTGCTGCTGGGCCTCCTCCAGCTCGCTGATCGACTCGGCCAGCTCGGCCACCGGGTCCATCTCGGCCATGGTGTCCCACTCGTCCCGGTGGATCGTGTGCCAGGTCTCCTCGGCGTGCGCGGGCACCGGCTGGAACACGAAGGTCCGGTACGACCAGAACCGGAACATGGTGGCCAGCAGCACGCCGCCGGTCTTCGCCACATTGAGCGCGAGCAGGCTGTTGACGCCGAGGCCGTACTTGGCGGCGGCGAGGACGCCCAGCTCGATCAGGAGGCCGGTCGCGTTGAAGAGGAAAAACAGGACGTATTCCCGCTTCAGCGCGGATTTCGGTCGATCCCGGTACGTCCAGTGCCGATTCATCAGATACGACGTGATCGTCGCCACGATGGTGGCGATCACGGTCGCCTTCAGCTGACCGTTGACAAAAACGGTGAGTGCCAGGACATTGAACACCGCGTAATTGATGACGGTGTTGATGCCGCCGACGATGCCGAATTTGAGCGCCTCGTGGATGAACTTCTGCCAGCGCTCGGGCAGCAGACGGACAAGACGCATGCGGAACACCTTAGGGCAGTGGGCGGGGCCGGCAGGTTCCGGCCGGACGGGTGGGCGGCAGGTCACGCCCTTGGCGGCCGGTCGTGCGCCGCCTCCAGAACCGGGGGATTTCCCGCTTCCACGAAGACGAACCGTCGGTACGACCAGAACCGGAACAGCGTCCCGAGGCCGGTGCCGACGATGAAACTGGCGATGTTGTCGGCCAGCGGCGTCTGGAACACCCCGGGCCAGATGCTGCCCAGGCCGTACCGGCTGAGCGCCAGGCAGGCCACGGCGATGCCCAGGCCCACCGCGTTGAAGAAGAAGAACAGCGCGTACTCGCGGGCCGGGTTGGAGCGTTTGCGGTGCCGCCAGGTCCAGAAGCGGTTGCCGATGAAGGCGACGGTGGCCGCGACGACGGTGGAGAGCGTCTTGGCGGTCACCTGCTCGACGCCGCGCACGCTCGTCAGGTAGTTGAAGAGCGCGAAGTCGACGAGGAAGGCGATCCCGCCCACGGTGGCGAACTTGCTCAGCTCGCGGACGAGGTGACCGAAGCGGTCCAGCAGTGTGCGGACCAGGCTCGGACGGGTCTGCGGAGACCCTGGCTGGTCGCCGGTCATCGTCGCGGCCACCCGCCGAGAGTACCGGTCGGGAGCGAGCCGGACGCGCAGCAACGGCGAGCCGGGCCGGATCACTCCTGACGCCGGTCGTCCGGCACCGCCGCCGGTGAGGAGAGCGTAACTCCTCGTGCGGCGATCGCCGTGCGGATCGTCCATCGACGGGTCCGTCACCGGAAGGCCGGTTCCTCCGTCCGTCATCGTCCGTTCCGATGGGCGACGAGAGTTCGCCGCAGGATTTGCGTGAAACTGCGCGCGAAAGCGGGTATTAGCTCGTGATGCCGCAGCCGGGCCGTACCTTGTGCAGTTCTTCACAACCAGTCCCACTGACTCGCGGCTCGGCCCGGTTTACGCTGAGCGCAATCCCAGGTTTCCACGATGGCGACGCGGCTCGCGCCCGCCAGACTCGTGCATCCATAGAACGGTCAGCGTCGACCACAAGGAGATGTGTCATGGTTGCTCCGGCTACTGTTCGGGGTATCGATCAGGCCCCGACTACCCATCCCAAGCTGCTCGCCTGGGTCAGAGAAGTCGCGGAACTGACCACCCCCGACCGCGTGGTCTGGGTGGACGGGTCCGATGAGGAGTGGCGGCGCCTCACCGACGAGCTGGTCGAGTCCGGCACCCTGATCCGGCTCAACCCGGAGAAGAAGCCCAACTCGTTCTACGCGCGCACGGACCCGACGGACGTCGCCCGGGTCGAGGAGCGCACCTTCATCTGCTCCGTCGACGAGGCGGACGCCGGGCCCACCAACAACTGGATGGCGCCGGCCGAGATGAAGCGGACGATGACCGAGCTCTACCGCGGCAGCATGCGCGGACGCACCATGTACGTCATCCCGTTCTGCATGGGCCCGGTCGAGGCCGAGAGCCCCATGTTCGGCGTCGAGATCACCGACAGCCCGTACGTGGTCGCCTCGATGCGGATCATGACCCGGATGGGCGCCAAGGTCCTCGAGGCGATGGGCGACGACGTCGACTTCGTGCACGCGCTGCACTCCATCGGCGCCCCGCTCGCCCCCGGCCAGCAGGACGTCGCCTGGCCGTGCAACGAGACTAAGTACATCTCGCACTTCCCGGAGAGCCGGGAGATCTGGTCCTTCGGCTCCGGCTACGGCGGCAACTCGCTGCTCGGCAAGAAGTGCTACTCGCTGCGCATCGCCAGCGTGATGGGGCGCGACGAGGGCTGGCTCGCCGAGCACATGCTCATCCTCAAGATCACCTCGCCGGAGGGCAAGGTCTACCACATCGCCGGCGCGTTCCCGTCCGCCTGCGGCAAGACCAACCTCGCCATGCTGGAGCCGACCATCCCGGGCTGGAAGGTCGAGACCATCGGCGACGACATCGCCTGGATGCGCTTCGGTGCCGACGGCCGCCTCTACGCGGTCAACCCGGAGTACGGCCTCTTCGGCGTCGCGCCCGGCACCGACTGGAAGACCAACGCCAACGCCATGCGGACGCTGGACCGCGGCAACTCCATCTTCACCAACGTGGCGCTCACCGACGACGGGGACATCTGGTGGGAGGGCATGGGTGAGCCGCCGGCGCACCTGATCGACTGGAAGGGCAACGACTGGACGCCGGAGAGCGACAGCCTCTCCTCGCACGCGAACAGCCGGTTCTGCACCCCGATCACGCAGTGCCCGATCCTCGCCGAGGACTACTACGACCCCAACGGCGTGCCGATCGACGCGATCCTCTTCGGTGGCCGTCGCCGGGACACCATCCCGCTGGTCACCGAGGCCCGCGACTGGGTGCACGGCGTCTACATGGGTGCCACGCTCTCCTCGGAGACCACCGCCGCCGCGTCCGGCGCGGTCGGCGTGGTGCGCCGCGACCCGATGGCCATGCTGCCGTTCATCGGCTACCACGCCGGCGACTACTTCCGGCACTGGATCGAGATGGGCAAGGGCGTCGACGGCGACGAGGCCAAGCTGCCGAAGATCTACTACGTGAACTGGTTCCGCAAGGACCCCGAGGGCAGCTTCCTCTGGCCGGGCTTCGGCGAGAACTCCCGCGTGCTCAAGTGGGTCGTCGAGCGGATCGAGGGCCGGGCCGACGCGGTCGAGACGCCGATCGGCATGGTCCCGACCCAGGACGCCCTGGACGTCGAGGGCCTGGACATGACCCCGGAGGACGTCCGGATCGCGCTCAAGGTGGACCCGGAGGAGTGGCGCCAGGAGCTTCCGCTGGTCACCGAGTGGTTCGAGAAGTTCGGCGACAAGCTGCCGGGTGTCCTCTGGGCCGAGCTGGACGCGCTGCGCGCCCGGCTCGACGCGGAGCAGCCGCAGAAATAGGTGTGACGGTTGCCCGTACCGGGCAACATCGGATCCCATGAGGACGGCCGCCGAGACCCAGGTCCGGCGGCCGTCCGCCGTCCGGGCGCTGACCACCCTGCTCGCCGTCACGGCGGCGACCACCGTCGTGGTCGAGCTGCTCAACTGGTGGTACGCCCCGGAGCAGGAGTTCGGCCTGGCCGTGCGCACCGGTTGGGCGATGCTCCGCTCGCTCGGCTTCCTGCTGCTGATCGGGCACGTCAACCGGGGTCGTACGGTCGCCAAGCCGCTCGGGCTGATCCTCGCGGTGACCACCGTCTTCGCGGTCGGCCGGCTGGTGGTGCCCCGGCAGGGGGTGCCGCCGCTGCCCGGGCTGCTCGGCTTCGCCCTGCTCACCGCGCTCTGCGTGAGCGTGGTCGCGCTGCTCTACCGTTCGGAGGCGGTCGGCGCGCACCTCGTCCGGCACCGCAAGACCCTGGTGGTCTCCGGCGGCACGATCTCCTGGCGGGAGGCCGCCCCGAAGCGGCCGCCGGTCACCGGGTGGCTGCTCACCAGCCGGGTCGCCGCCTTCACGTACAGCCCGCTGATGCTGGTGCCCGCGCTGGTGGCCGGCGGCGCGATCCTGGACGGCCGGCTGATCGCCGTGCCGGCGGTGCTGTTCTGGTTCTTCGCCGGCATCGCGGTCAGCTACGCGGTGCTCCTCTGCACCGCATTCCTGATGCGCGGACGGCGCTGGGCCCGCACCCTGCTGGTGGCGATCACCCTGGGGGTGCTCGCCGTCGACCTGCCGCTCTGCTGGTGGCTGCTCGGCGTCGACGGCCTGATCCGCGACGGTGCGCCGCTGGTCGCCGCCGCCGTCCTCGCCCTCTACGGCCTCCGGCGCGCCACCCACGCCGAAACACCCCCACCCCCCACCTGACCACCCCCCACCGGGCCGGCCGAGCCGCCCGAGCCCGTTGATCAAGAAGTTTGCGTCGGACCGGGACCGAATCCCGACGCAAACTTCTTGATCAACAGTGTCGGGCGGGTAGGGGTGAGCCGGGGGCGCGGGTGGATGGGTCGGTGCGGCGGCGGGGGTCGGGGGCGTGGGGCGGGCAGGATGGGGCCGTGGGCGGCTGCGGGCGGGAGGCGGCGCGGTGAGCGACGAGTTCGACGTGATCGTGGTCGGGGCGGGGCCGGCCGGTGCGGCCGCCGCGCTGGCCGCCCGCCGGGCAGGCGCCCGGGTGCTGCTGCTCGACCGGTCCGACTTCCCCCGGGACAAGGCCTGCGGGGACGGCATCGCCGCGCACGCGCTGGACGTCCTCGCCGAGCTGGGGGTGACCGGCGCGGTGACCGGGTACGCCCCGCTGCCCGCCCTGCGCCTGGTCGGCCCGGGCGGCCAGGCGGTGGCCCGGGCGCTGCCCCGGCCCGCGTACACGGTGCCCCGCCAGGTGTTCGACGCCCGGCTGGTGGCGGCGGCGGTGGCGGCCGGCGCGGTGCTGCGCCGGCACTCCGTCCGCCGGGTCGAGCCGCGCGACGACCGGGTGGTGCTCGACGGGGAGGTGGCCGGGCGGGCGGTCATCGGCGCGGACGGGGCCGGATCGGTGGTCCGCCGGGCGCTCGGCCACCCGGCGAACCCGGACCGCCACCTCGCGCTCGCCATCCGGGGGTACGCCCCGGCGCTGCCCGGCCCCCCCGAACAGCTCATCGTCACCTCCGCGCCGCGCTGGCCGGCGTACGCCTGGTCCTTCCCGATCGGCGACGGGCGGGCGAACGTCGGGTACGGGGAGGTGCTGCGGGGCGAGCCGCTGAGCCGCGCGCACCTGCTGGACCGGCTGGCCGCGCTGCTGCCGGCGACCGACCCGGCCACGGTGACCGCGCTGCGCGCCCACCACCTGCCGCTGTCGACGCACCGGCCGTCCCCCGGCCGGGGCCGGGTGGTGCTGGCCGGCGACGCGCTCTCCCTGATCAACCCGTTCACCGGCGAGGGGATCTTCTACGCGCTGCTCTCCGGGGCGCTGGCCGGCGCGGCCGCCGCGACCGCACCGGAGCGGGCGGCCGACCGGTACGCCCGGGCGCTGCGCCGGCGGCTCGGCACGCACCTGCGGCACAGCTCGGTCGCCGCCTGGCTGGGCCGGCACCGGCGAGTGGTCGACGCCGCCGTCCGGGCGGCCCGCCGCGACGACCGGGTCTACCGCAACGTCGTCGAGTTGGGGCTCGGTGACGGCCGGCTGGACGCCCGCACCCTGGCCATGATCGGCATCGGTCTCTCGGCGCGTAGTTAACCTCCGAGGTCACGATCGGCCGGGCGGGTCGCTACCCTGCAAGGTGATGACTCTGCGGAACCTCCTCTACTCCGTGTACGAGCGCCGGCTGACGGCGTCGCTCGCGGGCAAACCGGTGCCCCGGCACGTCGGCGTGATGTGCGACGGCAACCGCAGGTGGGCGCGGGAGATGGGCTTCGTCGACCCCAACGACGGGCACCGGATGGGCGCCGAGCGGATCAAGGAGCTGCTGCGCTGGTGCGACGCCGCCGGTGTGGGTCACGTCACGCTCTGGCTGCTCTCCACCGACAACCTCTCCCGGCCGGCGGAGGAGCTGGATCCGCTGCTCCAGATCATCGAGGACCTGACCACCGAGCTGGCCGAGGAGGGCAACCCCTGGCGGCTGCGGATGGTCGGCGCGCTCGACGTGCTGCCGGCGCACCACGCCCAGGCCCTCAAGGCCGCCGAGGAACGCACCCGGGACCGCGCCGGCGGCGCCCAGGTCAACATCGCCGTCGGGTACGGCGGCCGGCGGGAGATCGCCGACGCGGTGCGCTCGCTGCTGCTGGAGCACGCCGCCAACGGCGGCACCATCGAGGAGCTGGCCGGCGCGCTGGACGTGGACCACATCTCCGAGCACCTCTACACCCGGGGCCTGCCGGACCCGGATCTGATCATCCGGACCAGCGGTGAGCAGCGCCTCTCGGGCTTCATGCTCTGGCAGTCGGCCCACTCGGAGTTCTACTTCTGCGAACTCAACTGGCCCGACTTCCGCCGCGTGGACTTCCTCCGCGCGCTGCGCTCCTACGCCACCCGCCAGCGCCGCTTCGGCGTCTGACGCTCAGCCCGCTCGCCGCCGCCGCGGCGGCGGGACGGCGGCGGCCGGTCAGGTCGTCAGGTGGGGCAGGGCCCGGGTGAGGAAGTCGCCGAGGGCGGCGGGGGAGTCGAGGGTGAGGTCGGCCGCGTCGGCCACCTCGTGACCGGTCTCCGGGTTGGCCACGGCGACGCAGACGCCGAGGAAGTCCGGGTCGGCGGCGGCCCGGGCCCGCAGCGCGGCGAACGCCTTGATGTCGGAGACGTCGTCGCCGAAGTACCAGGCGCCCCCGGCGTCCCGCACGATTTCGCCGATGACCAGGCCCTTGTCCCGGTCGACCGGCGGCTTGAGCTCCAGCACCATCCGGCCGGCCTGCACCTTCAGGCCCAGCCGCTCGGCCTGCGCCCGGCCCCACTGCTCGATCTGCGGCCCCAGGCCCGGCGCGGTACGCCAGTGCAGGGCGACGCTCAACCGCTTGAACTCGACCAGCGCGCCGGCCGGCAGCTCGGCCCGGGCCAGGTCGGCCAGCTCGGCCATGGTCGGCACCCAGGGCAGGGCGGCCGGCTCGGTGACCGTCTCGCCCCCGGAGTGGCTGTGCTCCAGGCCGTACAGGCCGTAGAGGTCGACGCCGGCGAGGCCGCCGAGGTGGTCACGGAGGAACTCGACCGGGCGCGCGGAGACGATCGCCACCCGCTGCACCACCGGGGCGAGCGCCTCCAGCGCGGCGAGCACCTTGGGGGCGGGCTGCACGGCGGTCGGGTCGTCGTCGACCGGCGCCAGGGTGCCGTCGAAGTCGAAGAAGAGCACGGTGTGGGCCGCCCGCGCGGCGGTGGCCCGCCAGGCGTGGTCGGCGTCCAACGGGGTCTTCGGCTGCTGGTTGCCCAGATTCAACGGCGGCACGCGCGACAGCGTACCCCGGCGGCGGCGGCTCATTCGTGGCCGCGCGATGACGCCTCGACGCCGTCACCGGTCGGCAATTTCCCCGTGGTCGTCAGCGTTCGGCGGATCCTCGGCGGGTTCGCCCGAACGGCACCACCGAGGCATCCTGGCCGTGCTTGAGCAGGTAGCCCTCGACGAACCCGGTGTTCCGGTCGCCGGCCTGCGCCTCGATCTCGTTCAGCCGGGCGACCAGGAACTCGGTCAGTGCGCTGACCCGGTCGTTGAGCCGCTCGTGCAGCTCGGCGACCACCGCCAGCACCACCGCGGTGCCGGCGGTGGTGAGCGCGAAGAGGTTGACGAACAGCGGCATCTGCTCGCCCTCGACCGCGCCTACCGCGACGTTGGCGGTCACGAACGATGTCAGCGACACCGCCGCGACCACGACTCCCCACCATTTCAGGGTCATGGACAGACCCCTCCTTCTGTCCCGCAGGGCTGGGTTCGGCCTTGTCCCGTCCCCCCGCCGACGACGAGCCCAAGCAGTACGAATACGGACGCTAGCGCGCCCGTTCCTGGCCCGTAGGGAAACGAAGAGGTCTGATCAGGCGTTCTTTCGCCATCTGAGGAACTAGCCGGCCCGTTCGTCTCGTTTTCGGTCATCCACCGGCAGAGTCGGGCGATAAGCGAGGTATCGGATGGTTTCCCGAATGTGGAACTTCTCCGCTTCTGACACGGCGGGGTCGACCAGCCGGCGCAGCAACGCCTCCACGTCGGGATCCATCGGGGGCGCCGGCGCCGCGCTGCGCGGAGCGCCGGCCCGGTCCCAGCCCAGCGCGGCGAAGGCGGTGGCCGGGTTGAGGCCGAGCCCCTCGCAGAAGGCGACCACCCGCTCGACCTCCGGGTCGCTGGCCCAGTCGCCGCGGACCCAGCGGTTGATGGTCTGCCGGGAGACGCCGGTGCGACGGGAGACCTCGGTGCCGGTCCAGGCCCGCATCGCGCGGGCGTCGTCCAGGGCCCGACGGACGAAGCTGGCGAAGGCGATCTTCCGGGCGGGGGCGGTCTCGGTCACCCCGTGACGGTACGGCCGGACGGTCGTGGCGGGGAGCCCGCCCGTACGGGTGTCACGCGAACGGGACGACGGTATTCGGGCGCGGGTAAACGATCCAGAGGCCTTTCCGAGGGGTGTCACCTGGGCAGAATAGGAGGACTTAGGTGCGGCGGTAACCGGACGAAAAGCTGATACTGTCACGCTCATGGGACAATCTACGGTGTGTCACGTGCTTGAGACGATCAGTGCTCACATGCGTCACGCCCCCTGCGCGAGGGGGGTGCGGTGACCGAGCTCGCGACCCGCGCCCAGGCCTTCGGCCTGATCGCGGAGGGGGTGGCCGCGGGACTGAGCGCGCCGTGGCGCCTCTACCTCGCCCGAGGTTGCCGCTACCTGTCACTGAGCGTGGGGGACCGGGAGGAGTGGAACGCCTGGCGTACCCATCTCGGGTGTCCGGAGCTGAGCGTCCGGGTCTACGACGCCGGCGGCGAGATCCGTCGCTCCTCGGTCGCCGAGGTCGTCCTGGACGGCTGCCGGATCAGCGTCGAGCTGGTCGAGGAGGTCAGCACCGACGACCTGGACCGGCTCCTGGTGGTCGACCCCACCACGATCGAGCCGGAGGACCGGTGACCGGGCCGGCGCGGCGCGGCGGAGCCGCCGGATGAGCCCCTTCCTCGCGGTCTTCCTCGTCCTCGTCCTCGGTGCCACCAGCTACGCGGCGGGCCGGCTGCACGGGCAGCTCAGCTACCGGATCGGCTACCGCTTCGGCTACCGCCAGGGCTACTTCGACGGCGACCGGGGGGCGTGGAACCGGCGGCGCCGGGACGCCCAGGCCGCCATCGCCACGGCCCTGGCCGGGCCGGTGAGCGGGCCGCCGGTGGTGACCACCGCGACGGTCACCAGCACCACGGTCGGCCGCCAGGGCACCACCTACACCGGCTCCTCGTTCACCGCCCCGGTCGCGCCGGTCACCGGCCGGCACCCGACCGGGACCCTCGTCCGGCGGCAGGGCTGAGCACGGCCCACGCCGGCACCGACCCGGTGCGTCGTCCGCGGCGGGCGCGCACCGTCGGGGCCACGTCAGACCGGTGACGCTGGTCCCACCCGGCCGGGATGCGCGCAGGGGGCATGCATCCCGGCCGGTCCGCCGCCCGTTCACGCCCCGGTCGAGGGAGATCCATCTTCAGCTCTAGCCGAGGTGACCCGGCGCCGCTAGCGTCTAGGCATGGCACGGGGTTTTCCCGGGTCAGCCGGTCCGCCCGGAACTGCGACCTCGCGCACGGGGTTCCGCATCCGACCTCGTGTCCCCGGGCACCGGAGGAGGCGGAACGCGGGTGGCGGGTGCCCATCCGTCGGAGCAGGCCTGTGACGACTCGCCGTACGACCGCCGGTGCCGACCAGCCCCCGGCCGCGACTGCCACGACCCGCCGAGCCACCCGGAGCCGCCGCACGACGGCCGCCGCCCCGGCCGGCACCGAGGAGCCCCGACCAGCCGGCCAGGCGTTCGTCCTGGACACGTCGGTGCTGCTGTCCGATCCGGCGGCATTCCACCGCTTCGCCGAGCACGAGGTGGTCCTGCCCCTGGTGGTCATCTCCGAGCTGGAGGGCAAGCGCCACCACCCCGAGCTGGGCTGGTTCGCCCGGCAGTCCCTGCGGATGCTCGACGAGCTGCGGGTCCAGCACGGGCGGCTGGACCGTCCGGTGCCCGCCAACGACGCGGGCGGCACGCTGCGGGTGGAGCTGAACCACTCCGACGACGGCGTGCTGCCGCCGGGGTTCCGCAACGAGTCCAACGACGCCCGGATCCTCTCCGTGGCGTTGAACCTCGCCGCCGAGGGCCGGGAGGTGACGCTGGTCAGCAAGGACATGCCGCTGCGGGTCAAGGCCGCCTCGGTCGGGCTGCGGGCCGACGAGTACCGGCACGGCCAGGCCAGCGATCCCACCTGGACAGGCATGGCCGAGCTGGAGCTGGGCGAGGAGCAGATCGGTCGCCTCTACGCCGGCGAGACGCTCGACGTGGACGCCGCGGCGGGCCTGCCCTGCCACACCGGCCTGGTGCTGCACTCGGCCCGCGGCTCCGCCCTGGGCCGGGTGCTGCCGGACAAGACCGTCCGGCTGGTCCGGGGCGACCGGGAGGCGTTCGGCCTGCACGGCCGCTCGGCCGAGCAGCGCGTCGCGCTGGACCTGCTGCTGGACGAGTCGATCGGCATCGTCTCGATGGGCGGGCGGGCCGGCACCGGCAAGTCCGCGCTGGCGCTCTGCGCCGGCCTGGAGGCGGTGATGGAACGCCGCCGGCACAAGAAGGTGATCGTCTTCCGCCCGCTGTACGCCGTCGGCGGCCAGGAGCTGGGCTACCTCCCCGGCTCGGAGTCGGAGAAGATGTCGCCCTGGGCGCAGGCGGTCTTCGACACCCTCGGCGCGGTGGTGCACGAGAACGTCCTGGAGGAGGTCACCTCCCGGGGCATCCTGGAGGTCCTGCCGCTGACCCACATCCGGGGTCGCAGCCTGCACGACGCCTTCGTCATCGTCGACGAGGCGCAGTCGCTGGAGCGCGGCGTGCTGCTCACCGTGCTGTCCCGGATCGGCCAGGGGTCCCGGGTGGTGCTCACCCACGACGTCGCGCAGCGGGACAACCTGCGGGTGGGCCGGCACGACGGCGTCACGGCGGTGATCGAGGCGCTGAAGGGTCACCCGCTCTTCGCGCACGTCACGCTGAGCCGTTCGGAGCGGTCGCCGATCGCCGCGATGGTGACTGATCTGCTGGAGGACATCCCCCAGTAGCCGCTCCGGGTTCTCGTTACGCCCCTTTTCATCCGTATTCACTTTGTGGCGCAGGTCACAAAAGGGCCGCTTGGTTTCCCATCAGTCTCACTGTGCGCAATGGTGTCCAACGAGCGCCCGCGCCCCGACAAGATCGTCGAGCATCGTTCGTCCCACCCCGGACGAGCCCCGGCGAGGGTCGGTGCGTCGGTTGCGACCGGCTCCGGTCGGGGCGCTCGCGGCACGACCGCGTCCGGAGACGGCCGGCCCGCGCCGCGTCCTTGCCCCCGACGAAGGGACACTTCGTGAGTCGGCTGTGGAGCCGGTTCGGCGCCCGTACGGCTGCTGTCGCACTGCTCTCCGTGGGCGTTGCCGGCGGCTTCTACCTGGGCGAAGACCGAGAAACCCAGCAACAGGGCCTGACCGCGCAGGTCGGCCTCCAGGTCGACCAGGTCGAGTACGACTACCAGCGCGAGCGGCAGGCCGACCACCAGCGGAGCTCCGCCAAGCAGCGGGCCGCCGAGTACCAGGCGAAGCTGCGGGCCGCTGCGGCCGCCAAGGAGGCCGCCGAGCGGGCCCGCGAGGCCGAGGCCGCCGCGGCGTCCCGGAAGAAGGCGCGGGAGGCGGCGGCCAAGGAGGCCGAGGCCAAGGCCAAGCCGTTCACCGGCCCGATCCCGGCGTCCTGCAACGAGTTCAGCGGCAACCGCGAGATCGGCTGCGCGCTGCTGCTCGACGCCGGCTTCGGGATCGACCAGATGCCGTGCCTGGACAAGCTCTGGACCAAGGAGAGCGGCTGGAACCACAAGGCCAGCAACCCCTCCTCCGGGGCGTACGGCATCCCGCAGGCCCTGCCGGGCAGCAAGATGGGCTCGGTCGCAGACGACTGGCGGACCAACCCGGCGACCCAGATCAAGTGGGGCCTCGGCTACATCAAGGGCCGCTACGGCGACCCCTGCGGCGCCTGGTCGCACAGCCAGAGCGTCGGCTGGTACTGATCGTCGCGCACGAGGGCGGGACGGGTGGGCGACCACCCGCCCCGCCCTCGCCGCGTCCCGGCCCGGCGCGCCGCCCAGGTGGCGGTCCGGACCGATTGCTGATAGCTCTTTTCTGGTGACCCTGCACCCGACGGGCGGCGACCCGACCCGGTTCGGCACCGACGCGTTCTACGCCGCCCTCGGCCGGGCCTTCGTCGCCATGTGCGCGGTGGTGCCGTTCCTCTTCCTGATCGAGGCGGTCGACCAGGGGCTCGACTTCGGCCTCGACGTGGCGGCCGGGATCATCCCGCACCGCATCCAGGGCCTCGACGGGGTCTTCTTCTCGCCGTTCCTGCACCACGGCTTCGAGCACCTCTACAGCAACAGCATCCCGCTGATCCTGCTCGGCACCTTCGTGCTCGCCGCCGGCACCCGGCGCTTCCTCTGGTCCACCCTGATCATCGTGCTGGTCAGCGGGCTCGGCGTCTGGTTCACCGGCGCGCCCAACTCGGTGGTCGTCGGCGCCAGTGGGGTGATCTTCGGCTACCTCGGCATCCTGCTCACCCGGGGCCTGGTGGAGCGCAGCTGGTGGAACCTGGCGGTGGTGCTGCTGGTCGGCCTGCTCTACGGCTGGCAGCTGCTCGGCATCCTTCCCACCGACGAGCGCATCTCCTGGCAGGGGCACCTGTTCGGGCTGCTCGGCGGGGTGGTCGCGGCGATCCTGTTCCGCCGCCGGCCCGAGGCGGGCGGGCCGTACCACTCGGAGTCGACCCTGACGATGCCCTGAGTCGGGCCGACCCGCCAATGCGCGGCGAGGATCGGGACGTCCTTGCCCGGCCGGGGCGGCGGGCCTACCGTCGGCATCAGCACGCGTTGATCCGCCAGCGGAAAGCGACGGTACGCCCATGCGCGAGGTCGATGTCGCGGTGATCGGGGCCGGCCCGACAGGCCTGTTCGCCGCGTACTACGCCGGGTTCCGGGGGCTCTCCGTGGCGGTGATCGACGCGCTGCCCGAGCCGGGCGGGCAGATCACCGCGATGTACCCGGAGAAGCTGATCCTCGACGTCGCGGGCTTCCCCGCCGTCAAGGGGCGGGACCTGGTGGCGAACCTGGTCGCCCAGGCCGCGCCGTTCCACCCGGAGTACCTGCTCGGCACCCGCGCCGAGAAGCTCGCCCACGTCGACGGCCGGCCGGTGCTCGGGCTCGCCGGCGGTGAGCAGCTGAGCTGCGGCGCGGTGGTGATCACCGGCGGGCTGGGCAGCTTCACCCCGCGCCCGTTGCCGGTGGCGGAGAGCTTCGTCGGCGGCGGGATCGTCTACTTCGTCCCCGAGCCGGCCGCGCTGGCCGATCAGGACGTGCTGATCGTCGGCGGGGGCGACTCCGCCTTCGACTGGGCGCTGACCCTGCAACCGCTGGCCCGCTCGGTGACGCTCGTGCACCGGCGGGAGAAGTTCCGGGCGCACGCGTCGACGGTCTCCCGGGTGCTGGCCCTGCCGGTGCGGGTGATCGTCAACGCCGAGCTGACCCGGCTGCACGGGGACGCGACGGTGACCGCCGCCGAGATCACCGTGCGCGGCGGTGACGCGGAGACCCTGCCGGTCGACACGGTGGTCGCCGCGCTGGGCTTCACCGCCGACCTGGGCCCGCTCGCGGAGTGGGGGCTGCGGCTGGACCGCCGGCACATCGTGGTGGACAGCGCGATGGCGACCAACCTGCCGCGCGTCTTCGCCGCCGGGGACATCACCGAGTACCCGGGCAAGGTGCGCCTGATCGCCACCGGCTTCGGCGAGGCGGCCACCGCGGTCAACAACGCCGCCGTCGCCATCGACCCGAGCGCCCACCTCTTTCCCGGCCACTCCTCCGACGCCGGCTGACCGGCACCGTCAGCGGGGCAGGCCGATGAGGTCGGCCATCAGCCCGGTCTGGTGGTCGAAGTACGCGTCCCGGTGCGGGACCGCCCGGTCGAGCCGGCCGAACAGCTCGAAGCTGATCAGCCCGAAGAGCTGCGTCCAGCCGGCCATGCCCCGGGCCAGCAGTGCCTCCGGCAGGCCGGGGAAGAACCCGGCGGCGATCTCGGCCAGGTCGGCGTGGACCGGTTCGGGCAGGTCGTCGGCGGGCACGTCGAGCCGCCCGTCGGCCAGCCCGTCCCGCAGGATGCCGACCAGGGTCACCGGGGGGCGCTGGGCCGGCAGGACGGTGTCGTCTGGGGCGGCGTACCCGGGCACCGGGCTGCCGTAGAGCAGCGCGTACTCGGCGGGATGGGCGAGCGCCCAGTCCCGGGCGGCCCGGCACACCGCGTGCCAACGGCCGCGCAGGTCCTGTCGGTCGGCGCCGGCGTCGGCCGACTCCACCGCGTCGCCGAGCGCGTCGTACGCCTCGAGGATCAGCGCGGTGAGCAGGTCGTCGCGGCTCGGGAAGTAGCGGTAGATGGCGGAGGAGACCATCCCCATGTCCCGGGCGACCGCCCGCAGCGAGAGGTTGGCGCCGTCGGTGGCGAGATGGCGGCGGGCCACCGCCTTGATCTCGTCGAGCATCTCGGCGCGGACCCGGGCGCGGATCGAGGAAGCGGGCATGGGACCACTGTGCCATGAATCGGAGCGGCAATCAAAAACGAGAGCACTGCTCTTGACGAGCGCCGGGCGCTCGGTCATGCTGATGCGGCAAGCGAGAGCAGTGCTCTCTATTCGTAACCCCGCTTCGAAAGGCGTTCCCATGTCGCTGCACGTGATCGTCGGCTCCGGCCCGGTCGGCACGGCCACCGCCCGTCTCCTCGCCGAGCGCGGTGAGCGCGTCCGGGTGGTGACCCGTCGGGGGGCCGGGCCGGAGCACCCCGCCGTCGAGCGGGTCGCCGCCGACGCCGCCGACACCGACCGGCTCACCGCGCTGACCGAGGGCGCGGACGCGCTGTACAACTGCGCGAACCCGGCGTACCACCGGTGGGCGACCGACTGGCCGCCGCTGGCCGGCGCGCTGCTCACCGCCGCCGAGCGGACCGGCGCGGTGCTCGCGGGAGTCGGCAACCTCTACGGGTACGGCCCGGTCGACGGCCCGATGACCGAGCAGACCCCGCTCGCGGCCACCGGCACCAAGGGCCGGGTACGCAACCGGATGTGGACCGACGCCCTCGCCGCGCACCGGGCCGGGCGGGCCCGGGTCACCGAGGTACGCGGCTCCGACTACCTCGGCGCCGACGGCATGTCCCTGGCGATGCTGGTGCTGCCCCGGGTGCTCGCCGGGCAGCGGGTCTTCCTCCCGGTCGACTGGGACGCCCCGCACACCTGGACGTACATCCCGGACGTCGCCCGTACCCTCGTCGCCGCCGCCACCGACGCGCGGGCCTGGGGCCGGGCCTGGCACGTGCCCAGCGCGCCCGCCGTCGGCATGCGGGAGCTGGCCACCCGGGCGGCGGCGCTGGTCGCCGCGCCCGCGCCGAAGCTGACCCGGATGCCCTACCCGGTGCTCTGGCTCGGCGGCCTGGCCAACCCGTTCGCGAGGGAACTGCGCGAGACCGCCTACCAGTTCGACCGGCCGTTCCGGATGGACTCGACCGCCGCCACCGCCACCCTCGGCGTCGAGCCGACCCCGCTGGACCGGGCGATCGAGGAGACCGTGGCGGCCCTGCGCCGCTGACCGGCGGGGTCACCCGCCGCCGGCCCGGTCCGGCTCAGCGGCGGGGCGCCGGGCCGAGCGCGGCGACCAGCACGGCCACCAGGGTCAGCGCGGCGCCCGCCAGGGTCGCCGGCCCCGGATGCGAGGCCGCGGTCGGCAGGACCAGGTCCAGCAGTACGGCACCGACGATCTGCCCGGCGATGGTGGCCAGCCCGAGCAGCAGCACCCCGGTGAAGCGGACGATGGCCGCCGCGATCGCGATGAACACGATGCCGATCGGCCCGCCCAGGTAGAGCCACGGCTCCTCCGGCAGGGTGCCGGTCGGCCAGCCGCGGACCGCGGCGTCGACGGCGAGGGTGAGGAGCAGGGCCACCGTGCCGACGGTGAAGTTGACCAGCGTGGCCGCCAGGGCGCTGCCCGAGGCGACCCGGACCCGGCCGTTGACCGCCTGCTGCCAGGCGATGCCGACGCCGGCCAGCAGCGGGAGCAGGGCCAGCACCAGGGCACCCGGGTCGCCCAGCCGGTCACCCACCGCCAGCAGGACGGCCAGCACGGTCAGCGCCGCACCGGCCAGCCGGCTGGCCGTCACCGGCTGCCGGCCGATCGGGCCCACCCCGGCCCGGTCCACCGCGAGGCTGCTCGCCGACTGCCCGGCGACCACCGCCACGGTGAACACGGCCACCCCGAGCGTGCCGATGGTCAGCCCCTGGGTGGCCACCAGGAACGCCCCGCACAGCCCGCCCAGGCACTGCCACGGGCGCAGCGAACCGTCCCGCAGCGCGGCGCGCAGGTCGCGCAGCCCCCGCCGCCCACCCGGGGTGGCGGGGACCAGCACCAGCAGTATCAGCAGGCCCAGCCCGAACGAGACCACCGCCGCGGCGATCCCGTCGGCCAGGCGTACGCCCAGCTCGCCGTTGATCCGGGACTGCACGGCCACGGCGACCCCGGAGGCGGTCGCCAGCCCGGTCGCGGCGATCCGCCGGGACGCCGGGACGGTCGGACGGACCGCCGTCCCGGTCGCGGTCACTCCTGCTCGGCCAGCGGCCGGCCGTCGAAGTCGACCGCCGAGTACAGGGCCAGCTTCTCCAGCCGGTGGTACGAGTCGATCACCCGGATGGTGCCGCTCTTGGAGCGCATCACGATCGACTGGGTGTACGCGCCGCCGGCCCGGTAGCGCACGCCGCGCAGCAGGTCGCCGGAGGTGACGCCGGTGGCCACGAAGAAGCAGTTGTCCCCGGTGACCAGGTCGTCGGTGCTCAGCACCCGGTCCAGGTCGTGCCCGGCGGCGAGCGCCTTCTCCCGCTCCTCGGCGTCGCGCGGCCAGAGCTTGGCCTGCATCGCCCCGCCCATGCACTTGAGCGCGCAGGCCGAGATGATCCCCTCGGGCGTGCCGCCGATGCCCATCAGCACATCGACGTCGGACTCGCCCCGGGCCGCCGCGATCGAGCCGGCGATGTCGCCGTCGGAGATGAACCGGATGCCCGCCCCGGTCCGCCGGATCTGCTTGACCAGATCGTCGTGGCGGGACCGGTCCAGCACGCAGACCGTCACCTCGGATACGTCGGTGCCCTTGACCTTCGCGATCCGGCGCAGGTTGTCGGCCACCCCGGCGTTGATGTCCACCACGTCGGCGTACATCGGACCCACCGCGAGCTTCTCCATGTAGAAGACGGCGCTCGGGTCGAACATCGCGCCGCGCTCGGAGACCGCGAGCACCGCCAGTGCGTTCGGCATGCCCTTGCTCATCAGCGTGGTGCCGTCGACCGGGTCCACCGCGACGTCCACCTCGGGACCGGTGCCGTCACCGACCTCTTCGCCGTTGAAGAGCATCGGCGCGTTGTCCTTCTCGCCCTCGCCGATCACCACGACCCCGCGCATCGGGATCGAGTTGATCAGCTTGCGCATCGCGTCGACGGCTGCTCCGTCGCCGCCCTCCTTGTCGCCCCGGCCGACCCACCGGCCGGCGGCCATCGCCGCGGCCTCGGTGACCCGGACCAGATCGAGGGCAAGGTTGCGGTCGAGATCCTGGGGGATCCGCGTCCTGGTGTGCGTCGTCATGACGGCTTCCTCCTCGCGACGTTGCGGGGTGGGACCGGCAGGGTGCTGCGCTCGCCACTGCCAGCTTTGTCGCTGATCCTCACACGATGACAGGTCCGGTGCCGGGGCGGGGCGGTGGTGGGCGGGATCGGTCACCCGCGCGGCTGCGAGAATGGACCGGTGGACCCCGCACAGCCTGCCGACCGCGTACCCGCCGACCAGACCCCGCCCGACGGCCAGCCGCCGGTGACCCCGACCGGGGCGACCGACGCGGCGGCCGGGTCCGGCCCGCCGACCGGCCCGGCCGGCACCGGTCCGGCGTCGGCCGAGGCGGCGCTGGTGGAGACGACGGCCGGCGGCGGCGCAGGCGCGGGTGAGCCGGCGCTGGTCGAGCCGGCCCGCGACGCCGCCGTGGTGGACGCCGACGTGCCGCCGGCGCATCCGGCGGCCGCCGGACGCCCCGCCCCCGGGGAGAAGGCCCGCTCCGAGCGGTCGCCGAAGGACATGGCGCTCTCGCTGCTGGTGCTGCTCGTCCCGATCGCCCTGCTGATCGCCTTCTACCGCGGCTTCCTCGGTGGCGAGCAGCCGACCGTGATCGACCCCGCGCCGGCCTACGAGCAGGCCCGCTCGGCGAACGCCTTTCCGGTCAGCGAGCCGGCCGGGCTGGGCTCCGGCTGGCGTACGGTCAACGCCAGCTACCGCACGGTCGAGGGTGGCGCCAACCTCCGGATCGGCTACCTCACCCCGGAGGGGCGGGGCGTCCAGCTGCTGCAGAGCAACGTACCGGCGGAGCGGCTGCTGCCCGCCGAGCTGACCGCCGAGGGGCAGCCGCAGGGCCCCACCGACCTGGGCGGGCGCACCTGGCAGCGGTACACCAGCCGGGGCAACGACCAGGCGCTGGTGCTGCTCGAACCGAACCGCACGATCCTCGTCGTCGGCGACGCCCGGGACAACGAGCTGCGGCAGCTCGCCGGCTCGTTGCGGTAGCGCAGCGGGGCCTCCGGGCTCGGCGCCGACACCAGCGGCGTTCCACCAGGTGGACCGGACAGGGATTGCCGAACGCGGCGGCAGGGAACAGAAGGTACGCGACCTCGCCGGCTCGTTCCGTCGGCCGGACGGGACTCGTGCGGCGGGGCAGGTGCAAGGCCCCGACGCCATGCTTCCGGTGCCCCAGCGGGCCGGACGACCCACCTGAGAGGTTCACGTGACCATTCGACGCTTCAGTGCGGCAGTCTTCGCCGCGACGCTGCTCACCCCCGGCCTGGCCGCCTGCAACAGCACCGGGACCGGCGAGGCGGGGGCCTCCGCGTCCCCCACGGTCTCCGGCAGCGCCGCACCGGGCGCCTCCGGCGCGGTGAACGGCGACGCCAAGCAGGCCCTGCTCAACTCCACGAACGAGATCAGGAACGGCAACTTCCGGTTCACCATGTCCGGCGCCGGTTCGAGCGCCGAGGGGCAGGTGCACGAGCCGAGCCAGAGCGCCGAGATGCGCGTCCTGATCGGTGACGCGTCCTCGGATCTGTCGATGAAGCTCGACCTGATCCACGCCAAGCCGGACAGCTGGGTGAAGCTGGAGCTGGGCGGCAAGTCCGCCGGCAGCATCCCCGGCGCGCAGAAGCTCAACCTCGGCAAGTACCAGCACCTCGACCAGACCCGGATCAAGGGCAACAAGGCGCTGGGCTTCGACTTCGAGAAGATCGACCCGGCGGGCAGCGAGGTGCTGACCCAGGGCATCACCGAGGTCCGGCAGACCGGCCAGGGCACCTACGCCGGCACGCTCGACGTGTCGAAGGCGGCCGAGGCCGGCTCGGTCGACCAGTCCGTGGTGACCGCGCTCGGCCCGCAGGCCAAGTCGGTGCCGTTCACCGCCAAGCTGGACCCGCAGGGCCGGCTCAGCGAGATGGTGGTCCGGATTCCCGCCGCCGGCCAGAACGCCGCGCAGGACATCAAGGTCACCTACTCGGACTACGGCAACGCCGCCGCCGCGCAGAAGCCGCCGGCCGACCAGGTCGTCGAGGCGCCCAAGGAGTTCTACAACCTGTTCAACTGAGCCGACTCCGGTGGCGGGGCGGCTGTCGGCCGTCCCGTCACTGCTGTCCGTGCCTCCCGTCGCGCCGGGCAGGCTGTCCGTCCGCCCCGGCCGTCCCGCAGGCGCGGACGGGCGTCAGGAGTCGGCGGCCTGCCGGGCGGCGTCGATCCGGGCCCGGGCGCCGTCCAGCCAACGCTGGCAGACCGCGGCCAGCTTCTCGCCGCGCTCCCAGAGCGCCAGCGACTCCTCCAGCGAGGTGCCACCGGCCTCCAGCTTCTCCACCACCTGGGCCAGCTCGGCGCGGGCCTGCTCGTAGCTGAGCCGCTCGTCCTTGGTCTCGTCCGTCATCGCACCCATCCCACCACACTCCTCAGCCGTCGACGGTCGCGGTCAGCTCGCCGTCGGCGAGGCGTACCCGCAGCGGATCGCCCTTGGCCACCTCGTCGGCGGCGCGTACCACGTGGCCGTCGGCGCGCTGGACGATCGCGTACCCACGGTCGAGGGTGGCCGCGGGGGAGAGGGCGCGCAGCCGGGCCAGGGTGTGCCGCAGGTCGTCGGCGGCGGCCCCGAGGCGATGGTCCAGGCAGCGGCCCGTCCGGTCGCGCAGCGCGGTCACCTCGGCGGCCCGCTGGTCGACCATCACCTGCGGGCGGGCCAGCACCGGGCGGGAGCGGAGCAGGTCGAGCCGGTGCGACTCGCGGTCGACCAGGTTGCGGACCGCGCGTTCCAGCCGGGACCGGGCCTGGCCGATGAGGCGGACCTCCTCGGTGAGGTCGGGCACCACCCGCTTGGCCGCGTCGGTCGGCGTGGAGGCGCGCACGTCGGCGACGTAGTCGACCAGCGGCGCGTCCGTCTCGTGGCCGATCGCGCTGACCACCGGCGTACGACAGGCGAAGACCGCCCGGCACAGCGCCTCGTCGGAGAAGGGCAGCAGGTCCTCGATGCCGCCGCCGCCCCGGGCCAGGATGATCACGTCGATGCTCGGGTCGGCGTCGAGCACCTTCAGCGCGTCGACGATCTGCGGCACCGCGCTCGGCCCCTGCACCGCCACGTTGACCGTGCGGAACTCCACCGCCGGCCAGCGCCGCCGGGCGTTGGTGAGCACGTCCCGCTCGGCCGCCGAGGCGCGGCCGGTGATCAGCCCGACCCGGCCGGGCAGGAACGGCGGGCGGCGCTTGCGGGCGCGGTCGAAGAGCCCCTCCGCGGCGAGCAGCTTCTTGAGCTTCTCCAGCCGGGCCAGCAGCTCGCCGAGCCCCACCTGGCGGATCTCGTCGGCGCGCAGGCTCAGCGTGCCCCGCGCCGCGTAGAACTCCGGCTTGGCGTGCAGCACCACCCGGGCGCCCTCACGCAGCTCCGGCGCGCCGGAGTCGAGGACGTCCCGGTTGGTGGTGACGGTCAGGCTGAGGTCGGCCGACGGGTCGCGCAGGGTCAGGAAGACGGTGCTGGCGCCGGGGCGGCGGCTGATCTGCGCCACCTGGCCGTCGACCCAGACCCAGCCGAGGCGGGCGATCCAGGCGCCGACCTTCTGGCTGACCACCCGGACCGGCCAGGGCTCCTCCGGGGTGCTGCGCGGGGCGTCGGTCACCCGCCCACCCTACGGTCAGCCTCCGACGACCTGCGGCAGCCCCGACAGCGCGTGCCGCTCGCCGGGGCGGGCGGTGAGCACCGGCGGCCCCGGCTCGGTGATCGCGACGGTGGTGCTCCCCGTGGGGGCTGTGGTGCGGGTCGCAGCGGCTGCCGCCCCAGAAGCGGACACGTACGATGGTCGGGTGACCCAGGCTGAGACGACCCCCCGGACCGGCAAGCGCGTGCTCCTGGCCAAGCCCCGCGGCTACTGCGCGGGTGTCGACCGGGCGGTGCAGACCGTCGAGGAGGCGCTCAAGCTCTACGGCGCCCCGATCTACGTGCGCAAGCAGATCGTGCACAACAAGCACGTGGTGCAGACCCTGGAGGCCAAGGGCGCGATCTTCGTCGAGGAGAACGAGGAGGTGCCCGAGGGCGCCACCGTCATCTTCTCCGCCCACGGCGTCGCCCCGGAGGTCTACGAGCAGGCCAGGGCGCGCTCGCTGAAGGCGATCGACGCGACCTGCCCGCTGGTCACCAAGGTGCACCAGGAGGCGAAGCGCTTCGCCGCCGAGGACTACGACATCCTGCTGATCGGCCACGAGGGGCACGAGGAGGTCGTCGGCACCGCCGGCGAGGCCCCGGCGCACATCCAGCTGGTCGACGGCCCCGACGGCGTCGACAAGGTCACCGTGCGGGACCCGAACAAGGTCGTCTGGCTCTCCCAGACCACCCTCTCGGTGGACGAGACGCTGGAAACCGTGGCCCGGCTCAAGCAGCGCCTGCCGCTGCTCCAGTCGCCGCCCAGCGACGACATCTGCTACGCCACCTCCAACCGCCAGCACGTGGTGAAGGAGATCGCCCCGGAGTGCGACGTGGTGATCGTGGTGGGCTCCCGCAACTCCTCCAACTCGGTGCGCCTGGTCGAGGTCGCCCTGGACGCCGGCGCCCGCGCCGGACACCTGGTCGACTTCGCGCACGAGATCGACGACGCCTGGCTGACCGGCGCCGGCACGGTCGGCGTCACCTCTGGCGCGAGCGTGCCGGACGAGCTGGTGCAGGACGTGCTGGCCCACCTCGCCGAGCGGGGCTTCACCGACGTCGAGGAGATCACCACCGCCAACGAGCGGTTGACCTTCTCGCTGCCGCAGGAGCTCAAGCGCGACATGAAGGCCGCCGCCGCCCGGGTCTGACCGGGAACGGATCCCCGGCCGGCCACGTCGGAATGGGTATGAAGACTCCTCGGATGGTCCTCGCCGCCCTGGTCGTCGGCGCGGCGCTGAGCGCCTGCGGCGGTCAGGCCGGCGACGACCGTACGGGCACCGCCAGCCCCTCGGAAGGATCGCCGGTGACCAGCTCGCCCAGCAGCGACCCGACGCAGCCGGGCGACCCGACCGGCGTCCCGCCGACCGTGCCGCCCACGAAGCGACCGCCGGTGGGCCCCAGCCTGCCGCCCGGCCCGGGCGCCAACACGATCACCGGCACCATCGAGGCCGGCGTGGAGCCCGGCTGCCTCCTGGTCGGCGGCTACCAGCTCATCGGTGGCCCCCGCGACGTCCTGACCGTCGGTGCCAAGGTCACCGTCACCGGCCAGGCCAAGCCGGACATGATGACCACCTGCCAGCAGGGCACTCCCTTCGTCGTCGAGTCCGCCCGCCGCTCCTGACCCCCTCCCCGCCGCTCTTGATCATGAAGTTGGCGGCAGTGAAACGGACGAATGCCACCGCCAACTTCATGATCGCCGGGGTGGCGGCAAGGGGGCGGGGGAGGGCGGAAGGGGGGAGCCCGCCCCCGGGGACCGGGGACGGGCTCCTGTGGTGCGTGGCGGTCGCGGGACCGCCGTCAGGCGGTGATCAGTTCACCGCGCCGATCGCGACCGAGCCGCGGCCGATGACCGCGCCCTCGGTGGTGGTCACGGCCAGGTCGCCGTAGAGCTCTCGGCCGGCGGCCGGGGCGGACAGGGCGGTCACCGTACCGGTGAGGGCGGCGGTGTCGCCGTGGTTCAGCGGGAGCGGGGTGGCCGGGGCGGACAGCGTGCCCAGCGACGGCGCGGAGAACGAGTCCCGGTAGTCGTAGGCGGTGCTGGTGCCCGGACCGTCGACGGCGTAGCCGTCCACCACCACCCGGTAGGTGCCGGCGGCCGGGTTGCTCAGCGTGACCGCCTCCTCCGAGTCACCGTCGGCCGAGCTGCCCACCCGGGTGGCGCCCAGGAAGACCGACAGGTCCAGGTCGGCGCCGAGGTCGGCGGTGTTGCCGATCCGGGCGGTGAAGCTGGTCGCCCCGGCCGGCACCGTCACCATGTACTCCTGCTGCGCGCCCTGGGCGATGGTCGGCCGCTCGGCGTGCACGCTGGACAGCGCGCCACCCTGGCCGGTCACCGACACCGGGCCGAAGGTGTTGGTCAGGCCCCAGGAGACCTGGGTCGGGGTGCCGGCGGTCACCGACGGCAGTGCGACGGTGGCCGGCTCTACCTGCACGCCCTGCACCCGGGCCTGGAGCTGGAACGGGTTGTTCAGCGACGGCGAGGTGCGCCGGGACTCCACCTCGATCTGCCAGACCCCGGGGATCGGGTTCTGGTAGTCCCGCTCCTGCGGCTTGCAGGCCGCCACGTTGGAGAAGTTGGTGTAGCAGGCGGTGCTGGCGGTGCTCTCCACCGGGATGCCGTACGGGTTGATGGCGATGAACCGGGTCTGCGAGCCGGTGGCGATGCCGGAGAGGTTGACCTGGAGCGCGCCCGCGCCGGCCGGGACGGTCACGAAGTACGACGTGAAGCTGTTCCGGTCGACCGAACCCTCGGCCGAGAAGGAGTACGCCGGCTGCCGCACGTCGTTGGAGACGACCACCACCGTGGAGACCTCGAAGTCGACCACGTTGGTGGCCGGATCGTCGATGGTCATCAGCGCGCCGTGCGCGCCGTCGGTGCGGGGCTTGGCGACCACGTTGACGGTGACCGTCTTGTTGAGCGGCAGCACCACCGACCGCGGGGCGGTGAAGGTGCCGTCGTTGCCGCGGAGCGTGACGTCGTGCCGGATGTTGCCGGCCGGTCCGCTGGTACGGGTGACCTTGACCTTGTAGGTCTTCGTCTGGTTGACCTTCTGGCCACCCTGCCCGGCGGCGCAGCGGTTGTAGACGCCCGCGCCGCGGTCAGGGTTCGGCACGAACGTGCCGGTGCCGGCGTCGTAGCGGGTCAGGTTCTTCGACAGCTCGGTGCAGACCGGCGCGTCCGAGGTGTACGAGCGGGTCTCGACGCCCTGGTCCAGCAGCTCCCAGGCGCCCGGCACGTTGAACATGCCGTAGCCCTGGGCGTAGGTGGCGACGCCCTCGATCGGCTGAGCCGAGCTGTAGATGGCCCGGCGCAGCGCGGCCGGGGTGACGCCCTGGTCGTTGGCCCGGGCGGCGGAGAGCAGCAGCGCGGCGGCGCCGGCGGCCTGCGGGGCGGCCATCGAGGTGCCGTTGAGCATCTGGTAGCCCGGCGGCAGCGGGTAGCCGGCCTCGGCGACCGGCACGCCCGGCAGCCAGGTCGGCGCGGTGGAGATCGCCGAGCCGGGGGCGGCGATGTTGGGCTTGAGACCGCCGTCCTCCCGCGGACCGCGCGAGGAGAAGTTGAACAGCGCGTTGTCCTTGCGGACCACCGAGCCGTAGTTGGCCAGCCAGGTCTCCTTGCTGATGCTGGCCGCGACGCTGACCGCGTTGGACGCCACCGACGGGTCGCCGATGGTGTTCAGGCCCGGGCCGGAGTTGCCGGCCGAGAGGAACAGCTGCACGCCGTAGGTGGTGATCAGGCTGTTGTAGAGCTGGGCGCGGGCGTTCGAGCCGTCGTTCAGCGCCGGCAGGCCGCCGATCGACATGTTGACCACGTCGACCTTGCGGTTGATCACCAGGTCGGCCATGCCGGTGGTGAGGGCCGCGGCGGTGCAGCCGCCCGTCCAGGTGCAGGCGCGGGAGGAGACCAGCTTGGCGCCGGGGGCCGCGCCGTCGAAGGCGCTGTTGCCGAGCATGTCGTTGGCGGCGGTGATGCCGGCGACGTGCGTGCCGTGGGTGGCCTGGACGATGCCGATGTTGACGAAGTCGGCGTACGGGCCGGGCTGCCCGTCACCCGGGTTGAGGTCGACGTCCTCGCGGTACTCGACGACGAACGGGATCTGCTCGCGGACGGCGGTGGCCGGGTTGTCCGTGCCGAAGTGGCCGACCTGGAACTTCTCCTTGTACGGGCGCATCAGCTCGTCGTCGGTGAAGTCGCGGTTGCCGTTGACGTCCACCCGGATGTCGTGGGTGTCGGTGCTGTAGAGGATCCCCCACGAGTCGGTGGTGTCACCGTCGCGGTTGACGTCACCGCCGACCTCGCTGGTCGCGCCGGCCGGGGCGGTGATCGACTCCCGGAAGGTGGCGAACCGGTAGCTGCCGGCCGGGGCCGTCCAGCTGGTGGTGCCGATGGTGAAGGTCGGGCCGGTCACCTCGGTGGTCATCGCGCGCCAGGTGGCGTCCTCGAGTGGGTCGGTCGAGGTGACCCAGTCGACGATCTTGCGCTCGCCGGTGGTGGTCTTCTGCAGCGCCGGCTGGTCGAGGTCCACCCCCGAGTCCATGATGCCGATGGTGACCCCGCGCCCGTCCCACTCGGGGTGGGCGGCCTTGAACGCCTCGGCGCCGGTCTCGTTGGTCGGCATGTACGGGTTGACGGCGCCGGTTCCTGCGCCCGGCCCGGCCAGGGTCTCGCCCTGCTCGGCGGCGGTCGCGCCGTTCGGCGCGGACTCCGGGGTCGGGTCCGGGAGCTGGATGATCTCGTCGAGGTCGACCGCGGCGACGCCGGGCAGCGTGGCGGTCTTGAGCACCTTCGCGGTGGGGACCTTGGCCAGCACGTACCCGATGGAGTCGAAGCGCTGGCTGACCGTGCCGCCGAGCTTCTTCACGGCGTCGGCGACGTCCTTCGCCTCACCCTTGTCGGTGGCGACGATCAGCGTGACGGTCGGCGCGTGCTTCGCCTCCGCCTCGGCGAGCAGCTTGGCGTCGTGCGCGCCCAGCGTCTCGACGGCGTTGGCGGGAGCGTCCGGACTGGTCGCGGGGGCGGCGCTCGCGGTGGCGACGCTGCCCGCACCGGCCATGGCGCCGGCGGCCACGACCGAGGCGAAGAGCCCGGCGGAGGTACGCCGGCTCAGATTGCGGGGTCTGCTCACGTTCTCTTTCCTCCAGAGAACAGGGCCCTGAGATGACAGGGCACGCGTGAGCGAATCCTTTGTGCTGCGTCGTGGTGGTGTCACTACCGAGCGGTACCTTGTGACCACTTCGTGACATGCACAGATGCGTACTGTCACATCCGCGACGCTAGGCGGACCGGTCCACCGTGGACGGGGCGTCGAGCAGCTCCGGGGCCTGCGGCTGGCGGGGCGCCACCTCGACCTGGGCCGGGGCGGCCAACTCCTGGTCGGAAACCCCCAGCTCGGCCAACTTGCGGGCGCTGACCAGCACCCGCGCCTCCAGCGAGCCCACCGCCCGGTTGTACGCGGTGACCGCCCCGCCGAGCGAGGAGCCGAGCTTGCCGACGTGGTCGCCCAGGGTGGACAGTCGTCCGTAGAGCTCGCGGGCCAGCGAGTGGACGGCGACCGCGTTGCGGGCCAGCGCCTCCTGCCGCCAGGAGTAGGCGACCGTACGCAGCAGGGCCACCAGGGTCGCCGGGGTCGCCAGCACCACGTCGCGGGCGAAGGCGTGCTCCAGCAGCGTCGGGTCGCGCTGCAACGCCACGTCGAGGAACGGATCGGCCGGCACGAAGAGCACCACGAACTCCGGTGTCGAGTCGAACGCCGACCAGTACGACTTCGCGGCCAGCGCGTCGACGTGCGCCCGCAGGTGCCGCGCGTGGGCGTCGAGGTGGGTGTCCCGCCCCCGCTCGTCGCGTGCCTCCATCGCGGTCAGGTACGCGTCGAAGGGCGCCTTGGCGTCCACCACCACCGTCCGGCCGCCGTGCAGCCGGACCACCAGGTCAGGGCGTACCCCCTGGTGGTCGGTGGCGGCGGTGACCTGCTCGTTGAAGTCGCAGTGCTCCAGCATGCCGGCGGCCTCGACGATCCGGCGCAGCTGGTGCTCGCCCCAGCGGCCCCGCACCTGCGGCGCCCGCAGCGCCGCCACCAGCTGCTTGGTCTCGGTGCGCAGCTCGCCGGAGACCGTGCTCATGGCGCGGACCTGCTCGCGCAGCTCGGCGTAGGCGTCGACCCGGTCGCGCTCCAGCTCGCCCACCCGCTGCTCGTAGCGGCGCAGGGTGTCGTGCAGCGGGGCCACCGCCCGGGCGACCGCCTCCTGCGACTGGGCGGTCGCCTCGTAGCTCAGCGCCCGCATCGACTGCTCCAGCCGCCCCTCGCCCTCCCGGGTGGCGGCCAGCGTCGCCTCCAAGCGGGCGATCTCGGTGGCCGACCGGGCCCGGGCGGCGTACCAGCCCACCGCACCGCCGGCGACGAGGCAGACGACCACCACGGCCAGCGTCGAGAAGTCCATCACCAGAGCTTGCCAAACGGGTACGACCGCACGTCTGCGGGTACGTTCAGCGCCATGGAACTTCTGCTCGTGGCGGTTCTCGTGGTGCTCCTGGTGGGCGGGTTCGTCTGGTGGCGGCGGGAGCAGGCCGCCCGCGAGGCGCGCAGCCTCGCCGACGTGCGCGCCGACGCCCAGCGCTGGTACGAGCGCCTCGGCGGGCAGGTGATGAACCTGCACGGCGACGCCCCGGCCGTACGCCAGGCGCTGGTCGACGCGGCGGAGCGCTACAACGCCGCGGGCAGCCAGCTGGAGCAGGCCGCGACGGTCCAGCAGTACCGGTTGGCCCGGGAGACCGCGCTGGAGGGGCTGGCGTACGCCCGCGCGGCGCGGGTGGCGCTCGGCCTGGACCCGGGGCCGGAGCTGCCCCCGCTGGCCGCCGCGCAGGGCACCGGCGAGTTGACCAAGGAACGCCAGGTGCAGGTGCAGGGGCAGACGTTCAAGGCCGGCCCGCAGCCGGGCGGGGACACGCCCTACTACTACCCCGGTGGGCGTTTCCAGGGGCGGCCGGTGCCGGCCGGCTGGTACTCGACGCCGTGGTGGAAGACCGCGCTGGGCGCGGGCGCCGGGGTGCTCGGCGGGTTACTGATCGCCGACGCGCTCTTCTCGCCGGCCTTCGCCGACCCGGGCTACGGCTACGAGGCCGGCTACCAGGAAGGCCCTAACGACGGCGCCGACCAGGGCGCGGACGCCGGTGACCAGGGCGCGGACGCCGGCGACCAGGGCGACTTCGGCGGCGCCGACCAGGCGGGCGACTTCGGTGGCGGCGACTTCGGCGGTGGCGACTTCGGGGGCGGGGACTTCGGCGGCGGCGGCGACTGGTGACCGCCGGCTGAACCACACGCGAAAGGCCCCGGTCGGCGTGACCGGGGCCTTTCGCGTCGCTCGTCAGCCGGTGTTGCGCATCCCGGCGGCGATGCCGTTGACCGTGGTGAGCAGGGCCCGCTCCAACGCCGTACCGTCGCTCGGCGCGCGACGGCCGCCCGGCGCGGTCGCCACCGCGCGCCCGGCGGCACCGGAGTCCCGGTACTGCCGCAGCAGCGCCACCTGGAGGTGGTGCAGCGGCTCCAGGTAGGTGTCCCGCACCGCGAGGGTGCGCTGGAGCACCGGCGAGTTCTCCAACAGGGCCGGCGAGGCGGTCACCGCCAGCACCTCCTGCTTGGTCAGCTCGTACTCCTGCTCGATCTTGTCGAAGATCGGGTGCAGCTTCTTCGGGACCAGGGTCTCCACGTAGCGGCGGGCGATGCTCAGGTCCGTCTTGGTCAGCATCATCTCGACGTTCGACAGGAACGTGCGGAAGAAGTGCCAGTTGCGGTTCATCTCGGCGAGCACGTCCTCCAGCCCGGCCGCCCGCGCCGCCGCCAGCCCGGAGCCGACCCCGAACCAGCCCGGCACGATCTGCCGGGTCTGCGTCCAGCCGAACACCCACGGGATGGCCCGCAGTCCGCCCAGCCCCGCCCCGGTGTTGGGGCGCTTCGCCGGCCGCGAGCCGATGTTGAGCGCGCCGAGCAGCTCGGTGGGGGTGGAGGCCCAGAAGTACGCCGGCAGGTCCGGGTCCTCGACCAGCCCCCGGTACGAGCGGAACGCCGACTCGGAGACCACGTCCATCGCCGCGTCCCAGCGTTCCAGCATCTCGGCCGGCTGGCGGGGCGCGGTGTGCAGCAGCGTCGCCTGGAGCACCGCCGCCACGGTCAGCTCCAGGTTCTCCCGGGCCAGCGCCGGCAGCGTGTACTTGTCGGAGATGACCTCGCCCTGCTCGGTCACCTTGATCGCGCCGTCCAGGGTGCCGTACGGCTGGGCCAGGATCGCGTCGTGCGTCGGCCCGCCGCCGCGCCCGACCGTGCCGCCCCGGCCGTGGAAGAGCCGCAGGTGCACGCCGTGCCGGGCGGCCACGTCCCGCAGCGCCCGCTGCGCCCGGTGGATCGACCACTGGCTGGTGGTGATGCCCGCCTCCTTGTTGGAGTCGGAGTAGCCCAGCATCACCTCCTGCACGTCGCCCCGGGCCGCGACCAGCGCCCGGTAGGCGGGCAGTGACAGCAGCTCGTCGAGCAGCTCGCCGCCGGCGTTCAGCTCGGCCGGGGTCTCCAGCAGCGGCACGAAGCCGATCCGGGCCCGCCCGCTGTGCACGTCGACCAGCCCGGCCTCGCGCCCGAGCACCACGGCGGCGAGCACGTCGTCCACGCCGAGGGTCATCGAGATGATGTACGACTCGATAACCTCGGCGCCGAACCGGTCCTGCGCCTCCCGGATCGCGCCGAACACGTCGAACGTCTTCTGCGCGTTCTCGGTCAGCGGAGTGTCCAGGGTCGACAGCGGCCGCCGGCCGGTCAGCTCGTCGGCGAGGAGCTTGGTCCGCTCCAGCCGGGTCAGCGACGGGTAGTCCGACACCTCGCCGACCGCCGCGTAGAGCTGGGCCAGCACCGCGTGGTGCGCCTCGGCGTGCTCGCGCACGTCCATGGTGGCCAGGTGCAGGCCGAACGCGGAGACCGTACGGATGGTGGAGGCGAGCCGGCCGACGGCGGTGAGCTGCCCGGAGTTGCGGGCCAGCGAGGCGCGCAGCAGCTCCAGGTCGGCGATCAGCTCGGCCGTGCCGCGGTAGTCCCGCCCCGGCACGTGCGGGGTGCCCTGACGCAGCCGCTCCCGGGTGTTGGCGAGCTTCGCCTTCACGCACCGCGCCTTGAGCCGGTACGGCTCCTCGGCGTTGACCCGGCGGAACCGGGGCGCCACCTCGGGCAGCGCGTCCAGGTCGGCGGCGAGGCTGGCGGAGAGGTCCAGCGACACCGCGCGCAGCCGGCGAGAGACGGAGACCTCGTTGATCAGGTGCTCCATCGCCGCCTCGGTGGCGGTGATGCCGTGCTCGTGCTGGATGTGCAGCACCTCGCGGGTGACCGCCGGGGTGACGAACGGGTTGCCGTCCCGGTCGCCGCCGATCCAGGTGCCGAAGGTCAGCGGGCGGGCCGTCGGCGAGGTCTCCACGCCGAGGGTGCGCAGCGTGTCGGCGAGGTCGTCGAGCACCTGCGGAGCGGCCTCGGCGTGCAGGTCGCGCAGGTAGTAGATGGCGTTGCGGGCCTCGTCGGTCGGGTCCGGCCGGTCCAGCCGCAGCTCGTCGGTCTGCCACATCAGGTCCAGCAGCTCGGCCAGGCGCCGGTTGGCCGGGCCCTCGTCGCTGGCGCCGTAGAGGATGGCGTTGGTGGTCTCGGTGTCCAGCTCGTCGGCGATGGCGCGCAGCTTGGACAGGATCGAACGGCGGGCCGCCTCGGTGGGGTGGGCGGTGAAGACCGGGCGTACCGCGAGCCGGCGGGCCGCCGCGGCGATCTCCTCGGCCGGCACGCCGCGCTCGGCGATCATCTTGGCCGCCTGGTCGAGCCAGCCGCCGTGCACCGCCCGGCGCCGGCGCAGGTCCCGGGCGCGGTGCACCTGCTCGGTGATGTTGGCCAGGTGGAAGTAGGTGGAGAAGGCGCGGGCCAGCTTGGTGCCGGTGGTGACGTCCAGCCCGCCGAGCCGCTGCGCGGCGGCCGGGGCGTCGGAGCGGACCTGGGCGCGGATCTCCTCGACCAGGTCGAGCAGGGGGCGGCCCTCCTGGCGGGCCAGGGTCTGGCCGAGCAGGGTGCCGAGGCGGCGGATGTCGGCCCGCAGGGCGGCGTCGGGGCCGTCGTGGTCGTGCTGGTCGGTCACCATGCGCTCCTTACGTGAGTACGAAGGACAGCGCTGTCCGACTCCGCCGATCGTATCCGTGGGGAGCCGCCGGTAAGGAGGGGGCCCGGGATGTCACCTTCCCCACGCTCGTCGTCCGCGCTCACCCGGCCTCGGCGTCCGGGTCGGTCGGACGATCGGAAAAGCGGTTGGTCGCGGCCGGTAGCGTCCGGACATGACCTCCCCGAACTACCCCCGCAAGCCCCGCCCCGGCGACCGGGTCGCGGTCGTCTCACCCTCCGCCGGCCTGCCGGGCCTCTTCCCCCACGTGTACGAACTGGGCCTGCGCCGGCTGCGCGAGGAGTTCGGCCTGGAGCCGGTGGAGTACCCGACCACCCGGACGATGGGCGCGGACCCGAGGGAGCGGGCCCGGGACCTCACCGCCGCCTTCGCCGACCCGACGGTCACCGCCGTGCTGGCCACCGTGGGCGGCGACGACCTGATCACGGTCACCCCGCACCTGGACGACGCGGTGCTGCGGGCCAACCCGAAGCCGTACTTCGGCTACTCGGACAACACCAACGTCCTCAACCACCTGTACCGGCTGGGCATCGTGGCGTACCACGGCGGATCGGTGCTGGTGCACCTCGGCCGGTCCGGCAGGGCGCACCCGCTCACCCTCGACTCGCTGCGCGCCGCCCTCTTCACCTCCGGCTGGTACGACCTGACGCCCGCGCCGGAGTGGGGTGACGAGCCGCGGGACTGGCGCGACCCGGCCACCCTGGCCGACGAGCCGGTGATGTTCCCCGGCACCGGCTGGCGCTGGCAGGGGCCGTCGACGGTGGTGCAGGGGCGCACCTGGGGCGGCAACCTGGAGATCCTGCACTGGCTGATGGCCGCCGACCGCGTCCCCACCGCCGCCGAACTGGCCGGCTCGGTGCTGGTCCTCGAAACCTCGCAGGAGCTGCCGTCCGCCCAGGAGGTGTTCCGGATCGTGCGGAACATGGGGGAGCGGGGGCTGCTCGCCGCCTTCCCCGCCGTCGTCGTCGGCCGCCCCAAGGCGTGGGACTTCGACAACCCCCGGCCGGTCGCCGATCGGCTGGCCTGGGCCGCGGCGCAGCGGGAGGCGGTCACCCGGGCGCTGGCCCCGTACCGCCCGGACGCGGTGGTGGTCTTCGACGTCGACCTCGGCCACACCGACCCGCAGCTGATCATCCCGTACGGCGGCGAGATCCGGGTGGACGCCGTCGAGCGGCGGATCTCCGTGCGGTACTGACCGGCGGTCCTGGCCTCCGCCGCACGTCGGGGTGCGCCGGTCAGCCGACGACGGCGAAGGCGCGGACCGGGAAGGTGCTCATGCCGGCCACCATCGGCGGGGCGGCGGTGAAGCGGAACCCTTCCGGGGGCAGGCCGTCCAGGCCGGTCAGGTGCTCCACGATCGGGATGCCGGCGGCCAGCAGCGCGCTGTGCACGGGGCGCTCACCCCCGGCCGCCGGGGTCATGTCGTCGATGTTGACCGAGTCGATGCCGACCAGCGCGGCACCCGCCTCCACCAGGGCGCGAGCCCCGTCCCCGGTCAGGTAGGGGGCGTCCGGTGCGCCGTACCGGTCGGTGCCGAAGTGCGCGGACCAGCCGGTGTGCAGCAGCACCGCGCGCCCGGCGACGTCGTACGGCGCCAGCAGCAGCCGGTCCACCGCGCGGGTGCCGGCCGGCACCCGGACCACCACGCCGGGCAGGTCGGCGAGGCGGTCCAGCGGGGTGCCGGTGAGGTCGACGCCGTCGGCCCAGCGATGCGCGGGCGTGTCCAGGTACGTCCCGGTGTTGGCGATCATGTCGATCCGGCCCACCTGGAACTCGGTGCCCGGGGCGTAGCTCGCCCGGGACGCCTCGCGGGTCAGCCACTCGCTGATCGACGGGCCCGGCCACCCGGGCAGGGTGACCATGCCGTTGGTGATCACGTGACTCAGCTCGACCAGGCGGCGGCCCGTGTCACCCCGGTCAGTGGTGACGCCCCGGCCGCCCTTGTGCGGCTCCTCGACGATCGTCTTGCCGCTGATCCGCACCTCGGCGACCATCAGCAGCCCCAGGTGGCGGACGAAGAGCGCGGCCAGCGCCGCGTCGTCGATCTCCGGCCCCGGGATGTCCAGCCGGAACCCGTCGGTCCGCAGCCCACCCCCGTTGGCGAACGTGACCTCCGCGTCGAACCGCGCCCGGTACTGCTTCCCCATCCACCCACCCGACCACGCCCCACACAGCCCCGTCAAGATCCCCTCGCGCCGCCCCCACCCGGGTCGAGATCCCCGCGCTTTCCGATGAAAAGTGGCCTGCGACGTGCCACTCGTTCCGGGAATTCGTGCCCGTGGGGGTGGGGGTGGGCGGGTCCCGGGCCGGCCCTCACGGCTGGGCCCGGATTGTCCGCCGGGCGGGATAGTCTCGACGGGTGCACCCCCCGTCCGGCTGGACGCGGGGCCGTCGCCGTGCGTCGATTTCCTGGAAGTGATCACAGATGCTCACCGGACTCTTCTCCGCCGCCCTGGCCGATCCCGGGCTGGCCCGGGCGCGTGACCTGGCGCGCTCCGGTGCCGCCCAGGTCGACGGCCTCGATCTCACCGCCCCGGCGGCGCTGCGACCGTTCGCCGTCGCCGCCGTCGCGGCCGACCCGATCGACGGAGGGCCCGGTGGCGGCGCCGGCCGCCCGGTGCTCGCCGTGACCGCCACCACCCGCGAGGCCGACGACCTGGCCTCGGCGTTGGGCAGCCTGCTCCCGCCCGAGCAGGTGGCGGTCTTCCCGTCCTGGGAGACGCTGCCCCACGAGCGGCTCTCGCCCCGCTCCGACACCGTCGGCCGCCGGTTGGCGGTGCTGCGCCGGTTGGCGCACCCGCAGTCGGCCGACGCGCACGGCCGCACCGGCCCGCTGCGGGTGGTCGTCGCGCCGGTGCGGTCGCTGCTGCAACCGCAGCTCAAGGGGCTCGGCGACCTCGAACCGGTGCAGCTGTCCGCCGGCGACGAGGCCGATCTGGAGGAGGTCGCCCGCCGGCTCACCGACATGGCGTACGCGCGGGTCGACCTGGTCACCAAGCGCGGCGAGTTCGCCGTCCGCGGCGGCATCCTGGACGTCTTCCCGCCCACCGACGAGCACCCGTCCCGGGTCGAGTTCTGGGGCGACGAGGTGGAGGAGATCCGCACCTTCGCGGTGGCCGACCAGCGCACCATCGAGGGCGTCCCGCAGCTCTGGGCGCCGCCCTGCCGGGAGCTGCTGCTCACCCCGGCGGTGCGGGAGCGGGCCGCCGCCCTGGCCGGAGAGCACCCCGAGCTGGCCGAGATCCTCGACAAGCTGGCCGAGGGCATCCCCGTCGAGGGGATGGAGTCGCTGGTCCCGGCGCTGCTCGGCAACGAGAGCCTGGAGCTGCTGCTGGACTGCATGCCGGCCGGCACCCACGTACTGCTCTGCGACCCGGAGCGGATCCGTACCCGGGCGCACGACCTGGTCCGTACCTCGGACGAGTTCCTCCAGGCCAGCTGGGCCGCGGCCGCGACCGGCGGTCAGGCCCCGGTCGACCTCGGCGCCGCTGCCTTCAAGACCCTGGCCGAGGTACGCGCGGCGGCCCGCACGCTGCGCCAGCCCTGGTGGACCCTCGCCCCGTTCGGTCTGGGCGAGGCCGGTGCCACCGCGGAGGTCCGGCAGCCCTGGGAGGACGAGCCGGCCGAGGTGGACGTCACGCCCGACGACGCGATCGCGGTGAGCCTGGCCGCGCAGCCCGCTCCGCTCTACCACGGGGAGACCTCGCGGGTGGTCGACGACATCAAGCGCTGGGCCGGCGAGGGCTGGTCGGTCGCGCTGGTCTTCGAGGGGCACGGTCCCGCCGAGCGGGCCGTCGAGGTGCTCCGCGACGCCGGTCTGGGCGCCCGGCTGGTCGAGGAGGTGCCGACCGCGCCCGCCCCGGGCGAGCTGCTGGTCAGCTGCGGTCGCCTGACCGCCGGCTTCGTCGACGAGGCGTCGAAGTTCGTGCTGCTCACCGGCAACGACGTCACCGGCGGCCGGGGCACCTCCACCCGGGACATGCGCAAGATGCCGAGCCGGCGGCGCAACACCATCGACCCGCTGGAGCTCAAGGCCGGCGACCACGTGGTGCACGAGCAGCACGGCATCGGCCGCTACGTCGAGCTGGTGCAGCGCACCGTCAACGGCGCCTCCCGGGAGTACCTGGTCATCGAGTACGCGGCGAGCAAGCGCGGCCAGCCCGGCGACCGGCTCTTCGTCCCCACCGACCAGCTCGACCAGCTCTCCCGCTACGTCGGCGGCGAGCAGCCCACCCTGCACAAGATGGGCGGCTCGGACTGGCAGAAGTCCAAGGCGCGGGCCCGCAAGGCGGTCAAGGAGATCGCCGCGCAGCTGATCCAGCTCTACGCCGCCCGCAAGGCGTCCAAGGGGCACTCGTTCGGCCCCGACACCCCGTGGCAGCGGGAGCTGGAGGACGCCTTCCCCTGGCAGGAGACGCCGGACCAGCTCGCCGCGATCGAAGAGGTCAAGCGGGACATGGAGCAGACGGTCCCGATGGACCGGCTGATCTGCGGCGACGTCGGCTACGGCAAGACCGAGATCGCGGTGCGCGCGGCGTTCAAGGCGGTGCAGGACGGCAAGCAGGTGGCGGTGCTGGTGCCGACCACGCTGCTGGTGCAGCAGCACTACAACACCTTCGCCGAGCGGATGAGCCAGTTCCCGGTGCAGATCCGGCAGCTGTCCCGGTTCCAGACGCCGAAGGAGTCCGAGCGGACCCTGGAGATGGTGGCCGACGGGACGGTGGACATCGTCATCGGCACCCACCGGCTGCTCCAGACGGCCACCCGGTTCAAGCAGCTCGGCCTGGTCATCGTCGACGAGGAGCAGCGCTTCGGCGTCGAGCACAAGGAGCACCTGAAGAGCCTGCGCGCCTCGGTCGACGTGCTCAGCATGTCGGCCACGCCGATCCCCCGGACGCTGGAGATGGCGATCACCGGCATCCGGGAGATGTCCACCATCGCCACCCCGCCGGAGGAGCGGCACCCGGTGCTCACCTTCGTCGGGGCGTACGACGACCGGCAGGTGGCCGCCTCCATCCACCGCGAGCTGCTCCGCGACGGGCAGGTCTTCTACCTGCACAACCGGGTCGAGTCGATCGACAAGGCGGCCCGGCGCATCCGCGAGCTGGTGCCGGAGGCGCGGGTGGCGGTGGCGCACGGCCAGATGGGCGAGGACGCGCTGGAGAAGGTGATGGTCGGCTTCTGGGAGAAGGAGTTCGACGTCCTGGTCTGCACCACCATCGTGGAGTCCGGCATCGACATCCCGAACGCCAACACCCTGATCGTGGAGCGGGCCGACCTGCTCGGCCTGGCCCAGCTGCACCAGATCCGGGGCCGGGTCGGCCGGGGCCGGGAGCGGGCGTACGCGTACTTCCTCTACCCGCCGGAGAAGCCGCTCACCGAGCACGCCCACGAGCGGCTGGCCACCATCGCCCAGCACACCGAGCTGGGCGCCGGCATGTACGTGGCGATGAAGGACCTGGAGATCCGGGGCGCCGGCAACCTGCTCGGCGGCGAGCAGTCCGGCCACATCGAGGGCGTCGGCTTCGACCTGTACGTCCGGATGGTCGGTGAGGCGGTGTCGGCGTTCAAGGGCGAGCGCACCGAGGAGGAGGTCGACGTCAAGATCGACCTTCCGATCGACGCGCACCTGCCGCACGACTACGTCGGCGTGGAGCGGCTGCGCCTGGAGATGTACCGCAAGCTGGCCGAGGCGCGCGACGAGGAGCGGCTGCGCGAGGTGGTGGCCGAGATGACCGACCGGTACGGCGAGCCGCCCGCCCCGGTGCAGAACCTGGTCGCGGTGGCCCGGTTCCGCCTGCTGGCCCGCCGGTACGGCCTGACCGACGTGTCGATGCAGGGCAAGCACATCCGGTTCGGCCCGCTGCCGCTGCCCGACTCCAAGCAGCTGCGGCTCAAGCGCTACCACCCGGACTCGGTCTACAAGTCCGCGCTCGACCAGGTCAGCGTGCCCCGGCCGAGCACCCGCCGGGTCGGCGGCGAGCCGCTGCGCGACCAGGCACTGCTGGAGTGGTGCGCGCAGCTTCTCTCCGACGTGCTGGGCGAGCCGGCGGCGCTGGCGGGGGCGTCGGCGTGAGGCTGCGCGCCCGTGGTGGGCGGCGTCACACCACCGTGCCGAGCATGAGAGAGTGACCGGCATGCGTGCACGCCGTCTCATCGCCGCCGCCAGCGTCGCGGCTCTCGGTGTCCTCTCCCTCGCCGCCTGCGGGAAGTCCTCGCCCGACGTGGCCGCGTACGTCGGTGACCGGACCTACTCGGTCGCCCGGGTCGACGCGATCTACGAGGACGCCCAGGCGAAGTACGCGGAGGCGATCCGCCAGAGCGCGACGCAGGCCGGCGTCACCCCGACCGCGGAGCAGCTCCGCTCCGCGGTGACCCGGCAGGACGTGGTGAACCTGCTGGTCAGCATCGACCTGGGCCGGAAGGTCGTGGCCGAGCAGGGCCTGCAGGTGACGGACCAGGTCACCCCGGAGCAGCTCGCCCCGCAGCTGCAGATGCCGGCGCAGGCCGAGTTCGCCAAGCTCTGGGGCGAGTGGGCCGACATCTCCCTGGTGCTCACCCAGAAGCTGCCGCCGGCCGAGCTCAGCGACGCCGCGGTGATGGCCGTCTACGACGCGATCGAGAAGACCGGCGGGATCCAGTCCGGCCTCTCGGTGGCCCAGGTGCGGCAGCTCTTCGGTGAGGGCGGCTTCGTCCGTACCGCGTCGGCGCTCAGCGCCGCGCTGGAGGAGCAGGCCGACAAGGTGGACCTGTCGGTCAACCCGCGCTTCCGGCCGCTCGGCGTCCCGTCCTGGGTCAACAAGGGCCAGGAGCTGGTCTTCTACGCCCTGCCGTACGTCGACGCCAGCGGCCCGGTGACCGACATCTCGACCCCGGAGCCGGTCGCCACCCCGGCCGAGCCGACCGGGCCGGTGGCCCCCTGAGCATGCCCGCCCGGATCGTCCTGCTGGTCACGTCGCCCCGGCTGCCGGCCGGCCTGCTGACCGCCGCCGCCTGGGACGTCGTACGCTCCGCGCCGGTGCTGGCCGGCGCGGAGAGCGCGCTGACCACGGCGGTGCGGGCGGCGGGCGCCGAGGTCACGGTGGTGGAGACCGGCGCGACGCAGGCGCTGCTCGACGCGGTGGCCGCGCACGGCACGGCGGTCTGGTTGGCCGGTCCCGCCGGTGACGAGGCGCTCGCCCGGGAGCTGGGCCTGCGGCTGGCCCGCAAGCCGGGGCTGGCCGAGCTGGAGCTGATGTACGGCTCCTGGGACCCGCCCGGCGCACGGCTGCTCGACGCGGTCGAGGTGATGGACCGGCTCGCCTCGCCCGGCGGCGACCCGTGGAAGCGCTCGCAGACCCACCGCAGCCTCGCCGGCTTCCTGCTGGAGGAGTGCTACGAGGCCTACGACGCGATCAGCGCCGACGACACCGACGCGCTCCGCGAGGAGCTGGGCGACGTGCTGCTCCAGGTGCTGCTGCACGCCCGGCTCGCCGAGGAGCTGCCCGAGGACGAGCGGTGGAGCGTCGACGACGTGGCCGGCGGCCTGGTGGACAAGATGGTTCGCCGCAATCCGCACGTCTTCGCCGGTGCGGAGACCGGCACGCTGGAGGAGATCGAGGCGAGCTGGGAGCGGATCAAGCAGGCCGAGAAGGCCCGGGCATCGGTGCTGGACGGCGTCGCGCTGAGCCAGCCCGCGCTCGCCCTGGCCGCCAAGATCCTGGACCGCGCGGCTCGGGTCGGCCTGGCCGTCCCGCCCCCGCTGGCCGACACCCAGGTGGACCCCGAGGCGAGACTCGGTGCCAGCCTCCTGGCCACCGTCGCCGCGGCGAGGCAGGCCGGCATCGACCCCGAGGCGGCGCTGCGCCGCACCACCCTCGCCTACGCCGACGCCGTCCGCACCGCCGAGGCAACCGGGTCCACCCCGCCCGCCGAGCCAAGCTGATCAACAGCGACCCGCCGGAGGTACGCGAACTTCGTGATCACCGGCCCATGGGTGGACGGTGGGGTCGGTAGGGTCGGGGGATGGAAGAGTTCGTGCCGCTGGCGGAGCGGATCGTCGAGGCGTTGCTGGAGAGCCGCCCCGGGCTCGCCACCTCCGCCGGGGACCACCGCTACGACGACCGGCTGCCCGACCTCTCCCCGGAGGCGGTCAAGGCCGACCAGGCGATGCTGCGGGAGGCCGCCGACGCGCTCTCCGAGCTGGACCCCGACGCGCTCGACGTCGAGGAGCAGGTCGACCACGCGCTGCTCAGCGCCCTGGTCGACCGGGAGCTGTTCGAGCTGGGCGAGATCCGCGCGTACGAGTGGGACCCGCTGCGGCACAACCCGGGGCCGCTGCTGCACGCGCTGGTGGCCCGCCCGTACGCCCCGGTCGAGGAGCGCCTCACCCACCTGACCGGGCGGCTGTCGGCCGTACCCGATGCGCTGGCGACCGCGCGCGCGACGCTGCGCGACATGCCGCGGATCCACGCCGAGACGGCGGTGGGGCAGTTCACCGGCACGGCCGCGCTGATCCGCGACGAGGTACCCCTGCTGCTGGCGCAGGCGCCCGCGCTGTTCGACCGGGTGGAGCCGGCCGCCACCGGGGCCATCGCAGCGCTGGAGGAGTTCGTGGCCTGGCTGCGCGGCGGGCTCGCCGCCGACGCCGGGCCGGGGCGCGACCCCCGGCTGGGCCGGCGGCGCTGGGAGGCGCGGCTGTGGCACACCCTCGACACCGAGCTGGGCGCCGCCGAGGTGCAGCGCCGCGCCTGGGCCAACCTGGAGCGGGTCACCGAGGAGATCCGCGCGGCGGCCGTCGAGCTGGTCGGCGGGCCGGCCGACGACGAGACGGTACGCCGCGCGCTGGACCTGCTCGCCGCCGAGCACCCGGACGACAGCTCCATCGTGGACCTCGCCTCGACCACGCTGGACGAGGCCGTCGACTTCGTCCGGCACCACGACCTGATCACCCTGGTCGACGACCCGTGCGTGATCCAGGAGATGCCCGAGTTCGCCCGGGGCGTCGCGGTCGCCTACTGCGACTCGCCCGGCCCGCTGGAGACGGCGGCGCTGCCCACCTTCTACTGCATCGCGCCCACCCCGGCGGAGTGGCCCGCGCACCGGGTCGAGTCGTTCTACCGGGAGTACAACGACCACATGATCCGCAACCTGACCGTGCACGAGGCGATGCCCGGTCACTTCCTCCAGCTCGCCCACGCCCGCCGGTACGCCGGCCCGACCCGGGTCCGCCCGCTGACCGAGTCCGGGGTGTTCATCGAGGGCTGGGCGGTCTACACCGAGGAGCTGATGGCCGGCCTCGGCTTCGGCGGCCTGCCGGTGCGGTTGCAGCAGCTCAAGATGCAGCTGCGGATGACCATCAACGCGCTGCTCGACCAGCTGGTGCACTGCGAGGAGCTGCCCGAGTCCGAGGCGATGGCGCTGATGACCGGGCGCGGCTTCCAGGAGGAGGGCGAGGCGGCCGGCAAGTGGCGGCGGGCGCTGCTGACCTCCACCCAGCTCTCCACCTACTTCGTCGGCTACAGCGAGATGGCCGACATCGCCTCGTCGCGCCCGGACGGGGTGTCGGTGCGCGACTGGCACGACGCGATGCTCGCGCACGACTGCCCGCCGCCGCGCCACCTGCGCACCCTGCTGGGCATCTGAGGCGGGTCTCAGCGCCCCCCGGCGGTCACCGTCGCGTCGATCAGCCAGCGCGAGATGGAGTACGCCGGCGGCAGCTCCGCCGGCAGCGCGTCCAGCGGGAACCAGCGCGCCTCGACCAGTTCGCGCGCGTCCACCACCGGCTCCGCCGTCGGGTCGGCGGCGGTGGCGGTGAACCCGGTCAGCAGCGTCCCCGGGCCGGACATCGCCCACGGCTGGCTGCCGAAGTACGCCACCCGGTCGACGGCGAGCCCGACCTCCTCGCCGACCTCCCGGCGGACCGCCGCCTCCAGCGTCTCGCCCGCCTCCACGAACCCGGCCACCAGCGCCCACAGCTCCGTCGGCCCGTACGCGTGCCGGACCAGCAGCAGCTCGTCGGGGCCGCCGGCCGGGCCGGGGCGGGTGATCGCGGTGAGCACGGCGGCGGAGAGCCGCATCGGCACGTAGAGGTCGCAGCCCGGGCACCGGCGGGACGTCTCGCCGGGCACGTCGGCCAGCTCGGCGCGGCAGGCCCCGCACCACCGGTGGGTACGCCGCCAGGTGACCACCGCCAGCGCCCGCCCGGCCGCCGTGGCGTACGGCTCCGGCAGCTCGGCGGCGAGCGACCGCCAGCTGCGCCAGCGCCCGGTCGGCTGGTCGCTCCCGGCCGCCTCGGCGACCTCGGCCGCCCAGGCCGGTACGCCGTCCAGCGTGCCGATCGGCACCCAGTCGGTGCCGGCGGGCAGCTCGCCGACGCGGGCGGGCTGCCCGTCGGCCCGGGTGAGCACCCGGCGGCCGGAGACCGGCAGAGCCAGGTCGTCCGGGGCCGGCGCGGCGCTGCCGTCCGCTCCGGGCAGGAAACCCTCGCCGTTGCGCATCGCCGGTTCGCCGGCGGTGGCCGGGTCGGCGGGAAGCTCGGGGGAGGGCGTGGTCACGAGACGGTCGGCCGGCGGTCCACCACACCCGCACCCGCCGGCACGGCGAAGACGGTCGCGTCGACCGTCTCGGTGTAGCGGGTCAGCGCCACCTCGGTCGGGGTGCCGTCGAGGGTGCCGGTGAAGCTGCCCAGCACCCCCTCGGTGGTGACGCAGGTGGTGAAGTCGCCGGCCGAGCGGCGCACGTCCACGCAGGTGGCGTGGTGCCCGGCGACGGTGGTGTCGGACTGGGTGATCTGGGCCTGCGGGTCGAGGGCGGCCTCGGTGAGCAGCGCCATCACGGCCGGTGGGGTGACCAGCCCTCGCTTGTCCGCCTCCGTGTAGACGACCACGGAGGGCTTGCCGGCGGTCAGCTCCGGCGGCAGCACGGTGCAGGCGGTCCGCCCGCCGGTGATCTCGCACCGGGTGACGGCCTCCTGGGTCACCGTGATCTTGCCGTCGGACCAGGTGTAGGAGGAGCGCAGCGGCTCCTCCGTCTGCGCGATCGAGGCCGTCCGGCCGCCGGCGAAGCGGTAGTCCGCGGCCCAGGTCCCGGTCAGTGCGCCGTCCATCCGGGCGGCCAGGTCGTTGACCAGGTCGGCCCGGCCCAGCGCCCGTCCGGCGTCGTCCAGGGTCTGGCATCCGGTCACCGTGAGCGACGCGGCGAGCGACACGGCCAGCACGCGGAGAGTGGTCGATACGGCGGGCATGGCGACCAGGGTGGTCGATCGGGTCCACCCGACGCAAACCCGTTGCCGGTTGAGGCCCGAGAATCCGGGAATGTCCGTCTCAGCCCTCGCGCCGGTGGCGATTCACGGTGCGGTGGGTACGGCGGGCGACGACGTGCGGCCGGGCGCCGCCCGATACGCTGCGTTCAACACCTGCCCCAGCCGCACCGTCGCGGCCCATACCGGATTCGCACACACGAACGAGGAGCGACTCAGTGGCAACCATCGAGGGAATCGTCGCCCGGGAGATTCTCGACTCGCGGGGCAACCCGACGGTCGAGGTCGAGGTCGGGCTCGACGACGGCACGATCGCCCGCGCCGCGGTGCCCTCCGGCGCCTCCACCGGCGCCTTCGAGGCGATCGAGCTGCGCGACGGTGACGCCGACCGCTACCAGGGCAAGGGCGTCGAGAACGCGGTCACCAACATCGAGGACAAGATCGTCGACCAGCTCATCGGCTACGAGGCCAGTGAGCAGCGGCTGATCGACCAGAAGATGCTCGACCTCGACGGCACCGACAACAAGGCCGAGCTGGGCGCCAACGCCATCCTGGGCGTCTCCCTGGCGGTGGCGAAGGCCGCCGCGGGCAGCGCCGAGCTGAGCCTCTTCCGCTACCTGGGTGGCCCGAACGCGCACCTGCTGCCGGTGCCGATGATGAACATCCTCAACGGCGGGGCGCACGCCGACTCCAACGTCGACGTCCAGGAGTTCATGATCGCGCCGATCGGCGCGCCCAGCTTCCGTGAGGCGCTGCGCTCCGGCGCCGAGGTCTACCACGCGCTGAAGTCGGTGCTGAAGAAGAAGGGCCTGTCGACCGGCCTCGGTGACGAGGGCGGCTTCGCCCCGAACCTGCCGAGCAACGCCGCCGCGCTGGACCTGATCGCCGAGGCGGTGGAGAAGGCCGGCTACCGGCTCGGCACCGACATCGTCTTCGCCCTCGACGTCGCCGCCACCGAGTTCTTCGACAACGGCACCTACACCTTCGAGGGCAGCGCCAAGTCCGCCGAGGAGATGAGCAACTACTACACCAAGCTCATCGGCGACTACCCGATCGTCTCCATCGAGGACCCGCTGTCGGAGGACGACTGGAGCGGCTGGGCGACCCTGACCGCCGCGGTCGGCGACCGGATCCAGATCGTCGGTGACGACCTCTTCGTGACCAACCCGCAGCGCATCGCCCGGGGCATCGCGGAGCGGGCCGCGAACGCGGTGCTGGTCAAGGTCAACCAGATCGGTTCGCTGACCGAGACGCTGGACGCGGTGGACCTGGCCCACCGGGCCGGCTTCAAGTGCATGATGAGCCACCGTTCCGGCGAGACCGAGGACACCACCATCGCCGACCTGGCGGTCGCCACCGGCTGCGGTCAGATCAAGACCGGTGCCCCGGCCCGCTCGGACCGGGTCGCCAAGTACAACCAGCTCCTGCGGATCGAGGAGGAGCTGGCCGACGCGGCGCGGTACGCGGGTGCGGGCGCGTTCCCGCGTTACCGTTCGGCCTGACGCGCGAAAGCCTCGGGGGAGGGGTGTGACGATGCAGCAGCGCCGCACACCGGGCGGTCAGCGCCCCGCCCGTCGACCGACCGGTCGGCCGGGCGGGGCCCGTGGCGCCCGGCCGACCGTGCGCGACGGCGGGGTCCGCGCCGAGCCGCGGGCCACCGCGGGCCGGGCGCGGGGCGCCGAGGGCGTACGCTCCGCGAGCCGTCCCGCCGCCCGTCGTACGGCGGCCGGCGGCACCATCAAGCGGCTCACCGCACCCCACCCCCGACGCTTCACCGGGCGGGCCACCGTGCTCTTCGCGGTGCTGATCGCGCTCGCCCTGGCGTACACCTATCCGGTCCGGGTCTACCTGGATCAGCAGGTGGACATCGAGCGGATGGAGGCGTCCCAGGCCGCCCAGCGGCAGCGCATCTCCGACCTGTCCGCCGAGGCGGCGAAGTGGCAGGACAAGGAGTACATCAAGATCCAGGCGCGGGAGCGGTTCTACATGGTCCCGCCGGGCGAGGTCCCGGTGATCGTGCTGAACGACCCGGAGGGCGCGGCGCGGGACGCCAATGCCGGCAAGCCGCCGGTCCCGCCGAAGGCCCCCGACCCCTGGTACGACACGCTCTGGTCGAGCGTGCGGGCGGCGAACGGCGAGCGCCCCGAGAAGTGAGCACCACCCGAGCACCGAACGAGAGATGGGCACCGTGACTGTCGTACCACCGCAGGAGCCGGCGGCGGACTCCGTACCCCTGCCGCAGCGGGAACCGGCCACCGAGGCCGACCTGGCCGCGGTGGCCGCGCAGCTCGGACGCCCGCCGCGCGGTACCCGGGCGGTGGCCCACCGGTGCCCGTGCGGGCTGCCCGACGTGGTGGAGACGACGCCGCGACTGGCCGACGGCACGCCCTTCCCGACGCTGTTCTACCTGACCTGCCCCCGGGCCACGGCGGCGTGCAGCCGGCTGGAGTCGGCCGGGCTGATGAAGGAGATGGCCGACCGGCTCGCCGAGGACCCGGAGCTGGCCGCCCGCTACCGGGCGGCGCACGAGGACTACCTCGCCCGGCGGGAGGCGATCGGCCAGGTACCCGAGATCGCCGGCATCTCCGCCGGTGGGATGCCGGGCCGGGTGAAGTGCCTGCACGTGCACCTGGGGCACGCGCTCGGCGCCGGGCCGGGGGTCAACCCGTTCGGCGACGAGACGCTGGCGCTGGTGGAGAAGTGGTGGGCGGCGGGGCCCTGCGTGGACGTGCCGGCGGCGGAGTGACGTGAGCGCCGCCGACGAGATCGTCGTACGCCGGGCGCGCACCGGGGACGTGCGCGGCATCCGGCGGCTGGTCGACACCTACACCGACGACCGGCGGCTGCTGAGCAAGGCGACCGTCACCCTCTACGAGGACGTGCAGGAGTTCCGGGTCGCGGTGACCGGTGACGGTGCCGTGGTCGGCTGTGGCGCGCTGCACGTGATGTGGGAGGACCTGGCCGAGATCCGCACGGTGGCGGTGGACCCGGTGTGCCGGGGCCGGAAGATCGGTCACCGGATCGTGGGCGAGCTGATCGACGCCGCCCGGGAGCTGGGCGTCGCGCGGATCTTCGTGCTCACCTTCGAGACCCGCTTCTTCGGCTCGTTCGGCTTCACCGAGATCGACGGGGCGCCGGTGCCGCAGCCGGTCTACGAACAGCTGCTGCGCTCGTACGACGAGGGTGTCGCGGAGTTCCTGAACCTGGAGCGGGTCAAGCCGAACACCCTGGGCAACACGCGGATGCTGCTGCGCCTGTAGCCGATCCGCCCTCGGCGTGCTGCCCCCGGCCGCGCCCTCCGGACACGGCCACCCCGGCGAGCGTGATACCGCAGAGGCATCAAAATGACTCTCAGGTATCACCCTCGACGGGGGTGATGCCGCCGTCGGCGACCGACGGGTTGGGACGGTGAGGCTGCCGTAGGGTTGCTGCCGTGACGACGCGTGTGGCCGCCATCGACTGCGGGACCAACTCCATCCGCCTGCTGGTCGCCGACCTGCCTGACCCGTCGGCCGGTGCGCAGGCGCCGCTGGTCGACCTGACCCGTCGGATGGAGATCGTCCGGCTCGGCCAGGGCGTCGACAAGACGGGCCGGCTGGCTCCGGAGGCGATCGAGCGGACGAGGGTGGCGCTGGCCGACTACGCCGCCGAGATCGAGAAGCTGGGCGCCGAGCGGGTGCGGATGTGTGCCACGTCCGCCTCCCGGGACGCCTCCAACGCCGGCGACTTCCGGGCCATGGTCGAGCAGACCCTCGGCGTCGCGCCCGAGGTGGTCACCGGCGACGAGGAGGCCCGGCTCTCCTTCACCGGCGCGGTGCGGGGGCTGCCCGCCGACGCGAAGCCGCCGTACCTGGTGGTCGACATCGGGGGCGGCTCGACGGAGTTCGTCGTCGGCACCCGGGAGGGCGGGGTGCAGGCGGCGATCTCGATGGACATCGGCTGCGTCCGGATGACCGAGCGGCACCTGCACGGCGACCCGCCCACCCTGGACGAGATCGCCGCCGCGCAGGCCGACATCGCGGTCGCCGTGGACCGCGCGCTGGAGGCCGTCCCCGGCCGCGAGGCGGCCACGCTGGTCGGCCTGGCCGGCTCGGTCACCACCGTCGTCGCCATCGCGCAAGGGCTGACCGAGTACGACCCGGCGCGCATCCACCACGCCCGGGTGTCGTACGAGCAGGTGGCCGACGTGACCGCCGACCTGCTGGCGAAGACCCGCGAGCAGCGGCTGGCCATCCCCGTGATGCACCCGGGCCGGGCCGACGTGATCGGCGCGGGCGCGCTGGTCCTTCGCGTGATCATGGAGCGGGCCGGGATGCCCTCCGTGGTCGCCTCCGAGCACGACATCCTCGACGGCATCGCCTGGTCCCTCGCCTGACCGCAGTCGGCCTCCGAAAAGGGGAGCCGTCCTACTAGCGTGTTGTTGACGGTACTTCGCACTGCGCAGTAGTGTGCGAAGCGTGGACACCACACAACTGCTCAAGGGTGTGCTCGATCTGGCCGTCCTCGCCGTCCTCAAGGACGAGGACGGTTACGGGTACGACATCCTGCGCCGGCTCCGCGAGGCCGGTCTCGACGAGGTCGGCGACGCCTCGGTCTACGGCACGCTGCGCCGGCTCTTCGGCGCCGGCCTGCTCACCACGTACGTGGTGCCCAGCGAGTCCGGGCCGCACCGCAAGTACTACGCGCTCAACGCCGCCGGCCGTGACCAGCTCACCCGCTCCGGCAAGACCTGGCGCTCGTTCGCCACCACCATGGACAGGCTGCTCGACGATCGGGGGATGGCGGCATGACCGTCACTGGGCAGGAGATCACGGACTACGTGGAGCGGGTGCGGGCCGCGCTGGCCGACCTGCCGCCGGAGGCCCGCGACGAGTTGACCGAGGACCTGCCGGAGCACCTCGCCGAGGTCGCCGCCGAGGACGGCGGTTCGCTGGTGGAGCGGCTGGGCGAGCCGGAGGCGTACGCGGCCGAGCTGCGGGCCGCGGCCGGGGCGGGTGAGCGGTCCGCCGGCCGGCTCGGCCTGGAGCAGCGGTTCGGCGCCGCCGCGAGCCGGGCCCGCGTCCGACTCGCCGGCCTGGACACCCGGCTGGGCCCCCTGCTCGGGTACGCCTCGGCGAGTGAGTTCCTCCGCCTGCTCCGCCCGGCGTGGTGGGTGCTGCGCGGCTACCTGGCGGCACTGCTTCTCGGAGTGCTCGCCGGCGGCCCGACCGCTCTGCTGCCCCGGGTCGGCGACAACCCGCTGCTCGGGCTGGTGGTGCTGATCGGCTGCGTGCTCGCCTCGATCTGGCTGGGTCGCCGCGGCGGCGAGCTGCGGCGGTGGCCTCGGTTCCTGCTGCAAGCCGGCACCGCCGTGCTGATCATCTTCGCGCTGTCCCTGCTGGTCAGCGTCGATCAGCGGGCACGTTGGCCCAGCGAATACTACGACCCGATCTCGGTGCGCACCCCGTACGACGAGGTGCAGGACGTCTACGTCTACGACAGCGAGGGGCGGCTGGTGGAGAACGCCCGCCTCTTCGACCAGAACGGCACCCCGATCCGGCTCGGCTGGCCGTCCTGCACCGATCCGGCCCTGCCCGACGTCAACCCGGTGCAGCGCGGCTACCCGTACTGCCCCGCCGACGCGCCGTTCCGCCCCCGCCCGCCGGCCCCGGTGCCGGTCCAGCCGGGCACCGTTCCGACGACCGCCGTGCCCTCGGCCACGGCGACGCCGACCGCTCCCGCGCCGACCGGTGCCGCTCCCGCGCCGACCGGTGCCGCTCCCGCGCCGACCGTGAGCGCACCACCGCCGACCACGGGCGCGCCGGCTCCGACCGCGACCGTGCCGGCCGCGCCGACGCCCGGCCCGACCGGGTGAGGATCCATGCTGGGAAATGGCTGAACGGCTGAGGGGAACGGGACAGCGCAGTTCGATCTTGGTGGCTACGGTGTCGTCTGCTCATCCACCCCTCGGAAGGACCCTCAGTGTCAGAGCAGGTAGCACCGCCTCCCGCGCCACAGGCCGCGCAGCCCGAGCCGGCCGCGCAGCCCGACGCGACCGCGCCGGCCGCCCCGGCGGCGTCCCCGGTCGAGCCGGCGGCGAAGGGGTCCGGCGGACGTGCGCTGGCCGTCATCGGCGCGGTGGGCGTGTTCCTGGTCGTCGCCGGCCTCAAGTTCGGCCTCGGCACGGCCATCGGCACCTTCTTCAACAAGGATGAGACGGCCGAGGCCAAGGCCGGGGACTGCATCGCCGAGCTGCCCACGGTCACCGGGACCGAACAGCGCTCGGTCAGCGGCGCCGAGGTCGTGAAGTGCACCTCGACCGAGGCCGTCTACACGGTGGTCGGTCGGGTGGAGGACCAGACCGAGGCGCAGGCGAAGACCGGCCAGGCGTGCGAGCCGTACATCAAGCCGGACCAGGACGGCTACCTCTTCTACAACATCGCCCCGGGCGGCAAGGGCTACCTGCTCTGTCTCACCAGGAAGGCCTGACCGGCCTCGGCACCACCGTCGTACGGCGGCGCGGGAAGTCACCCGCGCCGCCGTCGTCGTACGCGGGTTCACCATGCGGTGAACGGGAGGTATATGCCACTGTTCTCGCGTCTTCCCGGCGCGCTCACGGCGTGGCAGGCTACCGGCACGTAGGACCACTGGGCGACCAGCCAACGATGACTGACCGCTAGGAGGACGGCCGATGGGCGAGATGGTGAGCTACGCCAGCAACGGTGGGACGAGCGAGGGGTATCTCGCGATACCCTCCAGCGGTGCGGCCAGCCCCGCGGTCATCGTCATCCAAGACTGGTGGGGTCTCGTGCCCCACATCCGGTCGGTCGCGGACCGCTTCGCCGAGGCCGGCTTCGTCGCCCTCGCCCCGGACTTCCGGCACGGTCAGCCGGCCAGCAAGCCGAGTGAGCCCCGGCAGATGCTGAACAGCGGGCAGATGGACGAGGCGGCGGCCGACATCGCCGTCGCGGCGGACTACCTGGCCGGGCGTCCCGAGGTCACCGGCAAGGTCGGCTGCGCGGGGTTCTGCGCCGGCGCCAGCCTGGCACTCTGGGCGGCCACCCGCTCCGAGCGGATCGTTGCCACCGCCGCCTTCTACCCGAGGCTGCCCTGGGAGGCGATGCGTTCCGAGTGGACCGACTACGCGGGCAAGGCCGCCGTCATCCACTGCTCCGAGGCGGACGGCCTCTCCGCCGCCGACGGCGTACAGACCGCCCGCCGGGCGATCGAGACCGCCGGCGGCACCTGCCAGACCTACGACTACCCGGGCACCGCGCACGCGTTCTTCAACGAGGACCGGCCGGAGAACTTCGACCAGCGCGCCGCCGCCACCGCCTGGGCCCGCACCCTGGAACTCTTCCGGGCCAAGCTTGGCTGAGCCCCGTACCCCCGCAGAGGTGGTCGCCCGCGCCGCGCGGGCGACCGATCTGGCCGACCTCGACGGCGCGGTCAGCAACTGCTTCGCCTGCCCGCGCCTGGTCGCCTGGCGGGAGGAGGTCGCCCGGACGAAGCGGGCGGCCTTCCGCGAACAGCACTACTGGGGCCGGCCGGTGCCCGGCTTCGGCACGGCGGACGCCCGGATCGGCATCCTCGGGCTGGCCCCGGCCGCGCACGGCGGCAACCGCACCGGCCGGATCTTCACCGGGGACCGCTCCGGCGACGTGCTCTTCGCCGCCCTGCACCGCGCCGGCCTGGCCAACCAGCCGACCAGCGTCTCCGCCGACGACGGCCTCACCCTGGCCCACACCCGGATCTTCGCCAGCGTGCGCTGTGCGCCGCCGGACAACAAGCCCACCCCGGTGGAGCGGGACACCTGCGCGCCGTGGCTGCACCGCGAGGTCGCGCTGATCCGGCCCACCCTGCGTGTCGTGGTCGCGCTGGGTGCCTTCGCCTGGGCGGCGTGGTGGCCGGTGCTGCGCGACGTGTACGGCGTCCGCCCGCCCAGCCCGCGACCGGTCTTCGGCCATGGGGCACACTGGTCCGGGACTGCCGCCCCCGAGCTGCTCGGTTGCTACCACGTCAGCCAGCAGAACACCTTCACGGGACGGCTGACACCAGGAATGCTGGACGACGTGTTCGCCCGGGCGAAACAGCTCGCCGGGGTGGACTGAGGCTGCGTGGGACGGTGGCGATGGACCTCGGCGTACTGCGCAGGTGGTGGCCCGTCCTCGCGGTGACCCTCCTGCTCGCCGCCGCGGCGCTGGCCGCCGGGCACTCCTCGATCGGCGCGAGCCGTATCCCGCCCGCCGCCAAGCAGATCCCCTACGTCCCGGACTACCCCTCCGCCGCGCCGGCCCCCTCGATCCCGATCGAGCCGCGCTCCGGCGCCGAGCGGACCCAGGCGAACATTCCGCAGTGGATCGCCACCGTGGCGATCGTCCTGCTGGGCCTGGCCATCCTGGTCGCCCTCGGCTACCTGGCCTGGACGCTGATCCGGGGCGCCCTGCGCCGCACCACCCGGGCCGTCCCCACCGCCCGCGCCCGGCGCACCGCCGAGGGCACCGCCCGCGAGGTGGTCGCCGCCCTCGACGCCGGACTGGTCGAGCTGGACGACGCGGACACCGACCCGCGCACCGCCGTGATCGCCTGCTGGGTACGCCTGGAGGAGGCCGCCACCGAGGCGGGCGTGCCCCGGCGTACCGGGGACACCCCGACCGACCTGGTCACCCGGTTGCTGCGGGGCGACCCGGCCGCCGGAGTGCCCGCCATCGCCGGCGCCGACGTGCTGGACGGGTTCGCCCACGTCTACCGCGAGGCCCGCTACGCCACCCACACCGTCGACGCCCGGATGCGCGACCAGGCCCGGGCCGCGCTGCGCCGGATGCGCGGCGAGCTCGCCGCCCTCGCCACCACGGCCGAGGAGACGCCGGCGTGACCGCGCGACCCGTCGAGCCCCGGGCGGTGCGGTCGTGAGCGAGCGCACCGGCCTCGACGACCTGCTCAGCTTCGAGGAGGAGCCGCCCCCGCACGCCGGCCGGCAGCGCGGCGGCCGGGGCCGGGCGGTGCTGCGTACCCTCGCGGTCGCCGCCGCCGTCACCGCGGTGGTCCTCGCCGTCCTGCGCGCGGTCGGCCTGCAGCTCCCGATCTGGATCGTGGTGGCGGGTGTGCTGGCGGTACTGGCGGTCCGCCGGGTCACCGCCGGCCTCGCCCCGCCACCCCCGCCCCGCGCCGGCGGGCGCCCGCCCGCAGGCGAGGAGCCCGGCGCCTGGAACTGGGGCTCGCAGGACGCCCTGCGGGCCGCCATCAACGGATGGGAACGGCCGCTGGACTGGTCCTCGGGCAACCGGAAGCGGTTCACCGAGCGGATCCTGCCGCGCCTGGGCGAACTGGCCGACGAGCGGCTGCGCCAGCGGCACGGCGTGACCCGCGAGTCCGACCCGGCCCGCGCCCGCACGCTGCTCGGGGAGCCGCTGTGGACGTTCCTCGACACCCCCTCCCGCCGCCCCCCGTCGCCGCGCGACCTCGCGGCGATCGTCGCCGAACTGGAGAAGATCTGATGAACGACGTGGATCGCAAAAGCATCCCCGCCACGGAGGTCGGCCACCTGGCCCGGGCGGTGCTGGACGCGGTCGGTCAGGTCGTGGTCGGTAAGCGGGAGTCCCTGGAGCTGGTCCTCGCCGGCATCCTGGCCGGTGGGCACGTGCTGCTGGAGGACCTGCCCGGGCTGGGCAAGACGCTGACCGCGCGGTCCTTCGCGCAGGCCCTCGGCCTGGACTTCCGCCGCCTCCAGTTCACCCCCGACCTGTTGCCGGCCGACGTCACCGGCTCCTTCCTCTACGACCAGCGCAGCGGTGACTTCTCCTTCCGCGCCGGTCCGCTCTTCACCAACCTGCTGCTCGCCGACGAGATCAACCGGACGCCGCCGAAGACCCAGTCGGCGCTGCTGGAGGCGATGCAGGAGAAGCAGGTCTCCGTCGAGGGCGTCACCTACCGGCTGGACGAGCCGTTCCACGTGCTCGCCACCGCCAACCCCATCGAGTACGAGGGGACGTACCCGCTGCCCGAGGCGCAGCTGGACCGGTTCCTGCTGCGGGTGTCGTTCGGCTACCCGCAGCGCGAGGAGGAGTGGGACGTGCTGCGCCGGCGGATGGCCCGCCGCCGCGAGGAGGCCGAGATCAAACCGGTGGTGGACGCCGCCACGCTGCGTGCCATGCAGACCGCGCTGGAGGACGTGGTGGTGGAGGACTCGGTCGGCCGGTACATCGTCGACCTCACCGCCGCCACCCGCGAGCACCCGTCGGTGCTGGTCGGCGCCTCCCCGCGCGGCTCGCTGGCGCTGCTGCTGCTCGCCCGGGTCCGGGCGGTCTTCGCCGGCCGCGACTACGTGGTGCCGGAGGACGTCAAGGAGGTGGCCGCGCCGGCGCTCGCGCACCGGATCACGCTGCGGCCGGAGATGTGGCTGCGCCGGGTCGATCCGTCCTTCGTGGTCGGAGAGGTGCTGGAGCAGACGCCCGCCCCGGCCAGCGGCGCGCTGCCCAGCTACGCGGCCGGCCGGTCGGGGCGCTGACGGCCGTGCCCACCGAGGAAGGGCCGGAGTCGGCGGCGGGCTGGACGCCCACCTGGGCGCTGGGCCGGGCGGTGCTGCTCACCGGGTCACTGCTGATCGCCGCCGTGCTGCTCGGCCGGGTCGACCTGGTCGTGCTCGCCGCGCCGTTCGCGCTCGGCACCGCGTACGCGCTGCGCCGCCGGCCCACCGCCGTGCCGCAGCTGGAGATCCTCGCCGACGACCCGCACCTGGTCGAGGGGGGCGCGCTGGCCGCCACGGTCAGCGTCGGCAACCCGGACACCGTCTCGTACGACGTGGCGGTGGTGCGGGCCCGCGTCTCACCGTGGCTGCGCATCGAACGGGTCGGCTTCGGCGGGGCCGGGGTGGACGTGCGCCGCTCCGGCGCCGACCGCCCCTTCGTCACGTCGATCCCGACCGGCCGGGCGGTCGACCTGGAGCTGTCCGGCACCGCGCTGCGCTGGGGGCGGCACCCGATCGGGCCGGCCGGTGCCCGGGTCGCCGCCGCCGACGGGCTGCTGGTCTCCCGCGCGGTGATCACCGACCCGGTGCGGCTGCGGGTCTATCCGGAGACCGAGCCGTTCGAGGCGGTGGAGGCGATGCCCCGGGCGGCCGGGCTGGTCGGCGCGCACCACTCACGCCGCCCCGGCGAGGGCGGTGAGCTGGCCGGCGTACGGGTCTTCGGGCCGGGCGACCGGCTGCGCCGCATCGACTGGCGGGTCTCGCTGCGGGCCCGGCAGCTGCACGTGGCGGCCACCCTGTCCGATCGGGACGCCGAGGTGGTGGTCCTGCTCGACGTGCTCGCCGAGGCGGGCCGTTCCGGCGGGGTGAAGGGCGCGGCGTCCGTGTTGGACACCACCGTCCGGGCCTCCGCCGCGATCGCCGAGCACTACCTGCACCGGGGTGACCGGGTGGCGATGCTGGAGTACGGGCCGGCGGCCCGCCGGCTGCGCCCCGCCACCGGCCGTCGGCAGTACCTGACCGTGCTGGAGTGGCTGCTCGACGTGCGGGCCGAGGCATCCCCGCACGAGCCGTACGACCAGGTCTTCGGGCCGCAGGTGCTCTCCGCCGACGCGTTGGTGGTGGTGCTCACCCCGCTGCTGGACGAGCGCTCCGCGCAGATGCTGGCCCGGCTGGCCCGGGGCGGCCGGTTCGTGGTCGCGGTGGACACCCTGCCCACCGATCTCAGCCCTCCGGGCGAGCGGGGCTGGGCGCCGGTGGCGTACCGGCTCTGGCGGCTGGACCGGGACACGATGATCGCCCAGCTGCGTGAGCACGGTGTGCCGGTGGTGCGCTGGGCCGGCGCGGGCAGCCTGGACCAGGTGCTGCGCGACGTGGCCCGCCTGGCCACCGCCCCACGGGTGGGTGCCCGGTGAGCGCGCGGAACGCAGCGCAGCGGAGTCCCGCGGTCGCGAAACGAAGGCGGGCACCGGTGAGCGCGAGGAACGCAGCGCAGCGGAGTCCCGCAGTCGCGAACGAAAGCTGGCACAGATGAAGGCGGTCACCGAACGGGTGCGGGCGCTGCGGACGGCGGTCAACCGGGTGAGCCTGGTGCCGCTGCTGGTGCGCGCCGGCGTCTTCCTCACCGTGCTGGTCGGGCTGCTGCTGGCGTACCCGGTCGAGATGTTCAGCGCGCGGGCGCTGCTGGCCCTGACGGTGGTGGCGGTGCTCCCGGCGGTGGCCCCGCGCCGGGCGTGGCCGACCTTCGCCGCCCTGGTCACGGTGGGCGGCTGGGTGATCGCCTCCGCCGGTTACGACCGGCCGATCGCGCTCTGGCGGCTGCTCGCCGTGGCCGCCGCCCTCTACCTGGCGCACACCCTCTGCGCGCTCGCCGCGGTGCTGCCCTACGACGGGGTGGTCGACCCGGATCTGGTGCTGCGCTGGCTCACGCGGGCCGGCGCGGTGATGCTCGCCACGGCCGTGGTCGGGGTGATCCTGGCCTGGCTGGGCGAGATCGGCAAAGGTGCCGGGTTTCAGGCGGCGACGGTGGCAGGACTGCTGGTGGCGGTGGGGTTGACCGGGCTGCTGGGCTGGCTGCTGCGTCGCGGATAGCGGGGCGGCTCCGGGACGTTGCGCAGGTCACAGGGGTTGTGCTCCGTCACAGAAGGGGGTCTCGGACGGGATTACCCGAGCCGCCCGGGGAAAGATAGATGACGTGAATCCGAAGCGGATCCTTGTCGTGGGTGCCGGGCACGTCGGCCTGTACGCCGCTCTGCGCCTGTCCAAGAAGCTGAGCTCCCGTGAGGCCGAGGTCGTCGTCGTCGACCCGCAGCCGCACATGACCTACCAGCCGTTCCTCCCCGAGGCGGCGGCCGGCAACATCTCGCCCCGGCACTCCGTGGTGCCGCTGCGGCGTGAGTTGCGCCGGTGCAAGGTCGTGGCGGGTGCGGTGACGCGGATCGACCACGACCGGAAGACCGCGGTGGTGCAGCCGATCAGCGGCCCCACCCGGGAGATCCAGTACGACCACGTCGTGCTGGCCCCCGGCTCGGTCTCCCGGACGCTGCCGATCCCGGGCCTGCACGAGCACGGCATCGGGTTCAAGACCATCGGCGAGGCCATCTACCTGCGCAACCACGTGCTGGACCGGCTCGACGTGGCGGCCGCCACGCCGGACCCGGAGGTCCGCCGCTCGGCGCTCACCTTCACCTTCGTCGGCGGCGGTTACGCCGGCATCGAGGCGCTGGCCGAGATGGAGGACATGGCCCGGGACGCGCTGCGGTACTACCCGGAGCTCAAGCCCGAGGACATGCGCTGGGTGCTGGTCGAGGCGACCCAGCGGGTGCTGCCCGAGGTCGACCGGGACATGGGCGCCTACACCGTCCAGCAGCTGCTCAAGCGCAACATGGACATCCGCCTGGACACCCGGCTGGAGTCCTGCGTCGACGGCGTGGTCAAGCTCTCCGACGGCGACACCTTCCGCTCCGACACCATCGTGTGGACGGCCGGCGTGAAGCCCTCGCCGATGCTCGACGCGACCGACTTCCCGCGCGACGAGCGCCGGCGGGTCACCTGCCTGCCGACGCTGCAGATCGTCGACGGCGACGAGGTCGTCGAGGGCGCCTGGAGTGCCGGCGACTGCGCCGCCGTTCCGGACCTGACCAAGGAGCCGGGCAACTACTGCTCGCCGAGCGCGCAGCACGCGGTGCGTCAGGCGGCCCGGATGGCCGACAACATCGCGAACGTGATCCGCGGTCGTGAGCCGGTCAACTACAAGCACAAGCACGCGGGCAGCGTGGCCAGCCTCGGCCTGCACAAGGGCGTCGCCCAGGTGTACGGCGTGAAGATGACCGGCTGGCCGGCCTGGTTCATGCACCGGACGTACCACATGAGCCGGATCCCGTCGGTCAACCGCAAGGTCCGGGTCGTGGTCGACTGGTCGCTGGCGTTCTTCCTCAAGCGTGAGGTGGTCGCCCTCGGTCAGCTGCACGACCCGCGCGAGGAGTTCGCCGAGGCGTCCCAGCCGGTCGGCGCGGGTGCCGGACGTCCGGTCTGATCCTGTTCGTGACGAAGGCCCCCTCCCGGCACGGGAGGGGGCCTTCCTCGTAGCGGGGGCGGTTCAGACCCGCCAGGTCCAGGCGTCGGCGATCCGGGTGCCCGGGCCGTAGAGCTGCACCAGCGTGCGGCGCAGGCTCTCCGCGTGCGGGGCGTCGTCGGTGACCGCCACGCAGTCCGCGCCCCAGAAGTCGGCGTCCACCCGGGCCTGCCGCCGCTGCTCGTCGCCGATCACCGGCTCGTGGCCACGCTTGGCGACGTCTGCCAGCAGGACCGAGGTGGGCTGCTTGGAGGTGCCCATCGTGGCGCTGCCGTCCCGGCCGTACGGGCCGATGAAGAACCCCTCCGGGATGCCGAACTCCGCGTCGGCCGCCGCCGCCCAGCGCATCGGCCAGGGCTCCTGGGGGGTGGCGGCCGGCACCGGCACCAGCACCCCGCCGGGGCGTACGCACTCCCGCCAGTGCCCGCCGGTGACGAACTCGGGCAGCGGGGGGCGCTCCGCCGTCGGCAGGGGAGCGGGGAAGACCGACAGCAGGGCCGCTCCCACGGCGGCCGGGACCAGCAGCCGCGCCCGGCCGGGCCGGCGCAGCGCCCGGTCCACCGCGAGCACCAGCAGGGTCGCGGCCAGCGGCAGCACCGCCAGCCCGAACCGCATCGGCAGCGCGCCGTCGATCACCGGCAGGCCGGCGAGCAGCGCGAACGGCCCGGGCATGGCGCTGCGGTCACCGTCGTGCACCACCTGCGGACCGAGCGACAGCGCGCCCATCACCAGCGCGCCGGCGACGCAGGCGACCACCACGGGCCGGCGGCCCAGCCAGAGCGCGCAGCCGGCGGCGACCAGCAGCAGCGGCAGACCGAGAAAGGTGTTGTACTCGGCCGGGCCGGTGGTCAGCCGGGCCGACGAGTCGCTGCCGATCACCGACAGCGGGGAGATGGTCCACCAGCTGCGCAGGTCGGCGGAGAAGTAGTGCGGGCTGAACATGCCGTCGGCCACGCCCTGCGGCCCGGCGAACTGGAACCACAGCGGGTAGCCGAGGACGAGCAGGGCCAGCCCGGCGGCGAGCATCAGGCCGCCCGCGAAGCCGGGCAGCGCCCGGCGCAGCAGCTCGCGGTCGGTCACCGCGTACGCGACGGTCATCACCAGCAGGGTGACCGCGGTGAGGAAGAGCACCTCCTCGCCGACGAAGATCTGCACGGTGACCGCGGCGGCCAGCCCCACCGCCGAGGTGACCAGCCGGCGCCGGTCCGGCCGGTCCAGCGACGCGACGCCGGGGTCGGCCGCGCGCAGCAGCCGCACGACCAGCCAGACGATCACCGGGACCAGCCACTGCGCGGTCATGTGCAGGTGGCTGTTGGACTGGGAGACCATGCCCGGCCCGAAGCCGCAGAGGCCGGCGCCGAGCGCGGCGGCGAGCCGGCGGGCGCGCAGCGTACGGGTGAAGAGCAGGTACCAGGCGACGGCGGTGCCGGCGAGGTTCACCCCGGCCAGCAGGGCGAAGGTGACCGGCGCGCCGAAGAGCAGGGTGACCGGGGCGCAGAGCACGCCGAGCGCGATGACCGTGGTGTTGGTCATCAGGTTCACCCCGTCCGGGCTGTTGAGCCGGTCGGTGAGTAGGCCGAAGTCGCCGAGCAGGGCCCGCGAGTCGACCGCCAGGAACCACTCGTAGAGGGTCTGGTCCTCCGGGTTGAGCGCCAGCACCCGGCCGGTCGGGTCGGGCCAGAGGCCGTTGGTGAGCCAGCCGGCGAGCAGCACGAACGCGAGGCCGACGAGCAGGTCGGTGCGGTGCCGGGCGACGGTGGCCCGCCAGCGGCGGGCGCGGGTTCCGGGCGCGGCCGGCTCGGCGAGGCCGACAGCCAGGTCGGGGTCGGGGTCGGACGCCGTACGGGCTGCGCTGGTCACGGGCTCGACCCTAGTGCGGCACCCGTCACGGGGTACGCCGGGTCGCCGGTGAACGGTTACGGTGGCACTGCACCGCCGCGTGTCGACGCGCCGGTGCCACCCGCCCGGGTGGTGGAACGGCAGACACGGCCGCCTTAAAAGCGGCTGCCGAAAGGCGTGCGGGTTCGACCCCCGCCCCGGGCACTCTCTCTCAGCTTCCCCTCAGCCGGCGCACGGGCGCGCAGGTCGCCTGGTGCGTTTACTCTTGTAGGGCACGTCGTGCGTGCGATGACCCCCTGAGGGAGGCCTGAGAAGTGAAGACCTCGAACCCGGTGCTGGCCCGGCTCGGCCAGGCGGCCGAGCGGGAGCGTGCCGCCGGGTACGCCCCGCCCGGGCAGTACGGCCACGGACAGCCCGGCATTCCCCCGCAGTACCCGGGCCAGCCCGGCTACCCGGTGGCCCCGGCCGCCGGCACCATGTCCATCGACGACGTGGTCGTCAAGACCGTCGCGCTGCTGGGCATCCTCGGCGTCTCCGCCGCGGCCGCCTGGGTGCTGGTCCCGGACGCGCTCCTCGGACCGGCGTGGATCGGCGCCGCGATGGTCGGCCTGGTGCTCGGCCTGATCATTTCGTTCTCCCGGATGGCGAACCCGGCGCTGGTCGTCGCGTACGCCGTCGTCGAGGGCGCCTTCGTCGGCCTGGTCAGCAAGGCGTACGAGACCGCCTTCGAAGGCATCGTGCTCCAGGCCGTGGTGGCCACCTTCGGTGTCTTCTTCGTGATGGCCATGCTCTACAAGGCGAAGGTCATCCGGGCGACCCCGAAGTTCGTCAAGGGCATGATCGCCGTGATGGCCGGCCTCTTCGCCGTCATGCTGATCAACTTCGTGCTGGCGGTCTTCCTCGACGTCAACACCGGCCTGCGCGACGGCAGCCCGCTGGCCATCGGCTTCAGCCTGGTCTGCATCGTGGTCGCCTCGCTGAGCTTCGTGCTCAGCTTCAAGGAGGTCGAGGACGGCGTCCGGATGGGGCTGCCCCAGCGCTACTCCTGGACGGCCGCGTTCGGCATCGTGGTCAGCCTGGTCTGGCTCTACCTGGAGCTGCTCCGGCTGATCAGCTACTTCCAGGGCGACGACTGATCGTCCGAACCCCTCGGCGCCCGCCACCGCGACCCGCGGCGGCGGGCGCCGTCGTATCCGGCCCGCCCCGGCCCGCCGCACCCCGGCCCCGCCGTTTCCCCGCCGCCGGCGGGCCGTCCGGGGGAGAGTGACACCAGGGGTACGGCTGGCGAGGAGGTGGCGGGTGCGCAGCGCCAACCCGGTTCTGGACCGGCTGGACGACACCAGCCGGGCGCACCGGCTGCCCGGGGCGGGCGGCGCGGAGGCGGTGACCGTCGACGACGTGGTGGTCCGTACCGTCGGGCTGCTGCTGCTCACCGGGGCCACCGCGGCGGTGGCCTGGGTGGTCGTGCCGCAGGAGATGTGGGTCCCGGCGGCGCTGGCCGGCACCGCCCTGGCCGGCATCGTGCTGGTCCTGGTGATCTCGCTGCGCGGCATCACCCACCCGGCCCCGATCATCGGGTACGCCCTGCTCCAGGGGGTGCTGCTGGGGGTGGCCAGCCGGGCGTTCGAGCTGGTCTACCCGGGCATCGTGGCGCAGGCCGTGGTGGGCACCTTCGGGGTGTTCCTCGGGATGGCGCTGCTCTACCGGGCCCGGGTCGTCCGGGCCACGCCGCGCCTGGCCCGCCTGGTGATCGGCACCCTGATCGGGCTGCTCGCGATCAGCCTGGTCAACCTGGTCTTCCGGCTGTTCACCGGCCGGCAGGGCGTGGAGATCTACTCCCTCTCCGGCCAGGTCGGCTGGCTGCCGTACGTCTTCTCCGGGGTGGCGATCATCGCCGGGGCGCTCAGCTTCATCCTCGACTTCGACCAGGTCGAACGCTCGGTCCGGGGCGGCCTGCCCCGCCGGTACGCCTGGCTCTGCGCCTTCGGGCTGCTGGTCGGGCTGATCTTCCTGTACTGGCAGATCCTGCGGCTGCTGAGCTACCTACGCCGGTGAGCGGGGGCGGGGCGCTGCGGCCGTAGACTCGGCGGCGATGAGCGCAGCGGAGTTGGGCCGGGCGGTGGAGCTGCTGGTCCGTCAGGTCGGGCACTGGCAGCAGCCGCGGTGGGCGGCGGTCGCCGAGGGGGGCAACGTGTCCCGCGCCGACCTGATGCACCGGCTGGTGCAGGAGCTGGCCAACCTCGGCGCGGACGCCGAGGGTGAGCCGCGTCGGGGCGTACCCCGGTTGGACAACGACCTGGCGCTGGTGGACCAGCTCCGGGTGGTGGCCGCCGACCTGGTCGCGGCCGGGGCGCCGGACGAGACACTGGCCCGGGCCGCCGCCGAGGTGACGGCGACCCGCACGGCGCTCTGACGGCTCAGCTCTTCAGCCAGCGTCGTACCTTGCGCCGGCGGGCCCGGTCCCGGGCGGCGGGGACGGCGCGCAGGTCCCGGTCGGCGGCCGTGGCCTGCCGGGCGTGCAGGATCCCGTAGGTGAAGGTGTTCTCGCCGTCGGCGTACGCGCGCAGCGCCTGCCGACGCAGCACCTCCCGGGTGACCACCGAGTCGTGGTGCGCGCCGAGCAGGTCCTGGAGTTCCTTGAGCCGACCGGCGAGCGCGGCGGCGGGCTTCCCGGCGCTCGGCTCCCGCACCTCCACCGCGTACCGGGCGTTCTTGTACGCCTTCCGCGCCTCGTGCAGCGCGAGGTCCGCCTCCTCCGCCGGCTGCCCGTCGAGGGCCCGGTCCAGCCGGTCGTCCGCGCGGCTGATCGCCCGGCGGACCCGGCGGGCCACCCACCGCGCGTCGGCGCTGCGCGCGGTCGGCCCCTCCAGCAGCCGGTCCAGCCGGGTCAGCAGGTCCGGGTACCGGTCCGAGTCGAACGTCCGTCCCAGCTCGTCGAGGGCGGTGGCGAGGTCGGCGGCGAACCGCTCCGAGACGCGCGCCGCGACCGGGCCGAGCACCAGCTCGACGGGCTCGGCCCGCACGGCGTCGGTGAGTCGGGCGGCCATCACCTGGGCGTCCCGGACCGCGCCGAGCTGGGCGCCGAGCCACCGCAGCTCGGCGCGGACGGCCTCGCTCTCCCGGCGGTCCCAGAGGCCACGGAAGGTGCGCAGGGTGGCGCGCAGCCGGCGGACGGCGACGCGCGTGTCGTGCACCGCGTCCTCGTCGCCCTGCCGGGCCCCGGGATGGTTCGCGATCAGCGCGTCGCGCTGGGCGAGCGCGTAGGCGACGACGGGATCCGGCGCGGTCCCTTCGGCCGCGGCGGCGAGACGGCCGGCGAGGGCCCGGTGGGACTTGGAGACGGCGACCGGACGGCTGCCCGCCTCGCGCAGCCGCGACTCCACCGCGTCGAGCAGCGGCTCGTCGCCGTCGACCAGCTCGACCTCGATCTCCCGCCACGCCTGCCGCTCGCCGGTGACGAGATCCCGCCCCTCGACGGTGTCCTCGACCACCTCCGCCAGCACCCGGCCGCGGTCGTCGAGCAGCCGGCGCTCCATCCGGCGGTTGGTGACGCGTGCCGCCGGCTCGACCGCCCGTCCACGGGCGGCGGCCCGGAAGAGCGCGACCAGCTCCGCCGGCGGGTCGACGTCGTCCGCCCCGGCCGGGAACTGGTACTCAGTGCGGGCGCCACCGGCCGCGCCGACCTTGAGATGCCAGCCCGCGTCGTGGCCGCCGGTCCGCCGGCGCAACGCGAAGCCGCTGCGGGCCAGCCGCAGGTCGGCGGTGTCCAGGTAGACCGCGTCCAGGTCGAGGGCGGTGGCGTCGGACACCGTCGCGACGCCACCGCACCCCGTCAGGTCCGGCAGCCGGAAGCCCTCGTCGGCGGAGTACTTGCGTTCCCGCTCCACGACCGTCGCCATGCGGCTCCGGTACCCGGGCGGGCGACCGGCGAACCGTGACTCAGCTCAGCCGCTCCAGCACCATCGCCATGCCCTGGCCGCCACCGACGCACATGGTCTCCAGGCCGATGGTCTTGTCGTGCCACTCCAGGGAGTTGAGCAGCGTGCCGGTGATCCGGGCACCGGTCATGCCGAACGGGTGGCCGACGGCGATCGCGCCGCCCATCACGTTGACCTTCTCCTCCGGGATGCCGAGCTGCCGGTAGGAGGGGATCACCTGGGCGGCGAACGCCTCGTTGATCTCGACCAGGTCGACGTCGTCGACGGTCATGCCGGCCCGCTTGAGGGCCTGCCGGGACGCCTCGACCGGGCCGAGGCCCATGATCTCCGGCGACAGGGCGGTCACGCCGGTGGAGACGATCCGGGCCAGCGGGGTGAGCCCGAGGTCCTTCGCGCGCTGGGCGCTCATCACCACCACGGCGGCGGCGCCGTCGTTGAGCGGGCAGCAGTTGCCGGCGGTGATCCGGCCGTCGGGGCGGAAGACCGGCTTGAGGCCGGCGACCGCCTCCAGGGTGACGCCGGCGCGCGGGCCGTCGTCGGTGCTGACCACGGTGCCGTCCGGCGTGGTGACCGGGGTGATCTCGCGGGCCCAGAAGCCGTCGGCGATGGCCTTCTCGGCGAGGTTCTGGCTGCGTACGCCGAAGGCGTCCATGTCCTCGCGGGTCACGTCGTACACCTGGGCGAGGTTCTCGGCGGTCTGCCCCATCGCCAGGTAGATGTCGGGGAGCTGGCCGGCCTCGCGCGGGTCGCTCCACACCTCGGCGCCACCGGCCGCGCGGGCCTTCGAGCGCTCCTGCGCCTCGGCGAAGCGCGGGTTCTCCCAGCCGCCGCCGACCAGGGCCTGCGCCTCCGGGGGGAGGGTGTCGGAGTTGCCCCGGGCGTACCGGGAGACCATCTCCACGCCGGCGGAGATGAAGACGTCGCCCTCACCGGCGCGGATCGCGTGCATCGCCATCCGGGTGGTCTGCAGCGACGAGGCGCAGTAGCGGGTCAGGGTGGCGCCGGGCAGGCCGTCCAGGCCCATCAGCGTGGCGACCACCCGGGCCATGTTGAAGCCCTGCTCGCCGCCGGGGAGGCCGCACCCGAGGTAGAGGTCCTCGACCTCGGTCGGGTCGAGCCCGGGGACCTTGTCCAGCGCGGCCCGGACGATGGTCGCGGCGAGGTCGTCGGGGCGGACCTCGCGCAGCGAACCCTTGAACGCGCGACCGATGGGGGAGCGGGCGGTGGCGACGATGACGGCGTCGCGGGACGACTCAATCGGCATGAACCAACGTTAACTCGCCGGTAACTTGGCGCGGAAGCTGCCAGGGCGGCGGGAAATGTCACCCCGCGCCGTGCCGTCCGCCGACCTGCCGTGCCGTTCGCCGGTCCGCTCAGTGGCGGGCGGCCGCGGCGGCCGCGGCGGCCACCGCCGGCAGCAGGGCGTGCGCCCAGACCCGGTACCCGTCGGCGGAGGGGTGGAAGCCGTCCGCGCAGAGGGTCCCGGCGTCGGCGCGGAACACCGGCCCGGTCTCCGCGCCCAGGTCGACCACGCTGCCGCCGGCGTCGAGCACGGCGGCAATCTGCGCCCGGGCGATCCGCCGCCCCGACCAGCCGAGCACCTGCCGCAGCGGCTGCGCGACGGCACGGACCGCGCCCAGGTCGGGACAGGTGCCCACCACCACCTCGACCCGCGCGTCGCGCAGCCGGCGCACCGCCGCGCCGAGGTACGCCGCGGCCTCGCCCGGCCGGCGCATCGCGGTGGCGTCGTTGGAGCCGATCAGGATCACCGCCACGTCGGGACGCTCGCCGAGCAGCGCCCGGGCCACCTGGGTGGCCAGGTCGGTGGAGCGGGAGCCGGAGACCCCCACGCTGGACAGGTGCACCTGCCGCCCGGTCGGCCCCTCGGTCAGCAGGTGGGCCAGCTGCCCGCCGACGGTCTCGTCGAAGCGTTCGACCCCGACGCCGAGCGCCGAGGAGTCGCCGAGCAGCACCAGCCGCAGCGGCGGGGCGCCGGCCCGGCCCACCGTGGCGCGCAGCGCCAGGCCGAGCTCCGGCTGGGCGTAGCTGCGGTTACGAGCGGCGACGGCCTGCCCGGCGAGCACCGCCGCGCCGCCGAGGGTGCCGGCGACCAGGGAGACGGCCGCCGCCTTCCCGAGCCGGACGGCGAGCTCCGCGCCGATGCCGCGTTCGGTCATGACGACACCTCCCGGTGCTCGACGGCGTGCCGGCACTCCTGCCCCTGGCTGCGGTCGGCATGGGGCTCCGCCGCGCGGGGCCCGATGGTTCGCTCGCTCATGCCGATCCCTCCAGTGTGGGTGAGTCGGTGGCGGAACCGGGTTGCGGCACCGCGCCGACGCCGAAGAAGGCCCGCCGGCGCAGGTGCGCCCAGCGGCCGGCCGGCCCGCGGTCGCGGCCCCGGACCTGGGTGCCGCTGACCTCCGTACCGGCGTGCCGGGCCGCCTCCTGGGCGGCCTCCGGCAGCGACCGTACCCCTTCGCCCCGGCCCAGGACAGGCCTGCGCTCCGGGCCGGTGCCGAGCGCCGAGATCACGGTCGGCAGCAGCGCGGCGGCGGCCACCGCGTACCCCTCGGCGGACGGGTGGAACCGGTCCCAGGCGAACATTCGGGTCGGTTCGGCGACGAACCGGGGACCGAGCATGTCGCCGAGGGAAACCGTCCAGCCACCCGCCTCGACCACCGCCACCGTCTGGGCGGCGGCCAGCTGCCGGCTCCACCGCCGGGCCAGCCAGCGCAGCGGCGGCTGGATCGGCTGGATCGCCCCGAGGTCGGGGCAGGTGCCGACGACCACCTCGCAGCCCGTGGCCCGCAGCGCGCGGACCGCGTCGACCAGGTAGCGCACCGCCAGCCCGGGCGGGGTGCGGTTGGTGACGTCGTTGCCGCCGATCAGGATCACGGCGACGTCCGGGTCGCACTCCAGCGCCGACTCGACCTGCGGCTTCAGCCCGGCGGACAGGGAGCCCACCACGGCGAAGCGGTGCACCCGGACCGGCCGGTGCAGCCGTCGGGACAGCCCGGTGGCGAGCAGCGCCCCCAGGGTCTCCCGGCGCCGGTGCACGCCGTAGCTGGCCGCCGACGAGTCGCCGAGCACGACCATGGTCAGCGGCGGGCCGGGGCACTTCGCGCCATAGACGCCGTCACAGCGGGGCGGGGGCGCCTCGGCCATCGGGATGGTGCGCCGGGCCTGACGGGCCTGACCGATCAGCACCCCGCCGGTCGCGACGAACGCCGCCGCGCCCGCGCCGGTGCCGATCGCCGCCATCCGGGCGATCCGTCGGGCGCGCTGCCAGCGCGGACCGACCGGTACGACGGAACCAGCCACCCCCATACCGCCACGTTATCGCGCCGGAACGACACGCCGCTCTCCTCGTGGCGGCCGGCGCATGGCTGGCGAACGACGCATCTGGGTACCTGACGGGTGACGGCGCCGGGGCGACGGCCCCGGGCCGCAGGTCGCGGTGGGCTTGCGCCCCCGCGTCACGCTGGTCGGGCGGAAAGGGGCTGGACGGATGAGCAGGACGTTGAAGCGGAGCGCGGCGTTCACCGCGTTGGCGCGGGCACTGATGGCGGGCGCCCGGGGCGGCCCGTCGCTGGGGCAGCGGCTGGCGGCGCTGCCCCGGATGATCAAAGCGACCACCCGGGGGGAGTACGACGGCGGCCTCCGGCTGGCCATGATGACGGCGGCGACGGCGTACGTGCTCTCGCCGGTGGACGTGGTGCCGGAGCTGTTCCTGACCGTCTTCGGCCTGGTGGACGACGCGGTCATGGTCACCTGGCTGGCCGGTAGCGTGCTGGCGGAGACCGAGCGCTTCCTGGAGTGGGAGGCTCGTCGCGGCTCCGTCATCCCCGGGCAGATGATCCCCTGACGGCACGTACCCTGGGCGACGAACGAAACGTCTGCCCGGCCGCCGGCGCCGGCGCCGCAACGAAGGGCACAACGAGGTGCAGTACTACGACAACGTCGTCGAGTTGATCGGCAACACCCCGCTGGTACGACTGCGCAACGTCACCGAGGGCATCCAGGCCACCGTGCTGGCGAAGGTGGAGTACCTCAACCCGGGCGGTTCGGTGAAGGACCGGATCGCGCTGCGGATGGTGGAGGACGCCGAGGCCGCGGGCATTCTGAAGCCGGGCGGCACCATCGTCGAGCCGACCAGCGGCAACACCGGCGTCGGGCTGGCCCTGGTGGCGCAGCTCAAGGGCTACAAGTGCGTCTTCGTCTGCCCGGACAAGGTCAGCCAGGACAAGCAGGACGTGCTGCGCGCGTACGGCGCCGAGGTGGTGGTCTGCCCGACCGCCGTCGCGCCGGAGGACCCGCGCTCCTACTACAACGTCTCCGACCGGCTGGCCCGGGAGATCCCCGGCGCCTGGAAGCCCAACCAGTACAGCAACCCGGCCAACCCGCGCTCGCACTACGAGACGACCGGCCCCGAGCTGTGGAAGCAGACCGAGGGCGGGCTCACCCACTTCGTGGCCGGCGTCGGCACCGGCGGCACCATCTCCGGCATCGGCCGGTACCTGAAGGAGGCCTCCGAGGGCCGGGTGCGGGTCATCGGCGCGGACCCGGAGGGCTCGGTCTACTCCGGCGGCACCGGCCGGCCGTACCTGGTCGAGGGCGTCGGCGAGGACTTCTGGCCGGAGACCTACGACCGGGGCGTCGCCGACGAGATCATCGAGGTCTCGGACAAGGCCTCGTTCGAGATGACCCGGCGGCTGGCCCGCGAGGAGGGGATGCTGGTCGGCGGCTCCTGCGGGATGGCCGTGGTGGCCGCCCTGGAGGTGGCCCGCAAGGCCGGCCCGGACGACGTGATCGTCGTGCTGCTGCCGGACAGCGGCAAGGGCTACCTGTCGAAGATCTTCAACGACACCTGGATGGCCCGGTACGGCTTCCTGGACAACTCGGGCACCGAGCCGACCGTCGCCGACGCGCTCGCCAGCAAGCCGGGCGGCCTGCCCGAGCTGGTGCACGTGCACCCGACCGAGACGGTCCGCGACGCGATCGACTACATGCGCGAGTACGGCGTCTCGCAGTTGCCGGTGCTCAAGGCCGAGCCGCCGGTGGTGACCGGCGAGGTGGCCGGCTCGATCGCCGAGAAGGACCTGCTCGACGCGCTCTTCACCGGGCAGGCGCACCTGCACGACACCATCGAGCGGCACATGGCCGAGCCGCTGCCGATGATCGGCGGCGGCCAGCCGGTGAGCGAGGCCGTCGGCCTGCTGGAGAAGTCCGACGCCGCCCTGGTGCTGGTCGACGGCAAGCCCAAGGGCGTCCTCACCCGCCAGGACCTCCTCGCCCACCTCGGCGCCCGCTGACCCACCCCCACCCCCTCCCTCCCCGCGGGGGAGGGGGAGGGGAGTCAGCGGTTCAGCTCGGTGGGGACCGCGACCACGTCGACGAGGGTGTCCGCGTCGCCCAGCTCCACCGGCGGCACGGTCGCCTCGTCCACCCGCAGCACCGCCAGGTCGGAGAGCGGGTCCGCGCCGACCACCCGGAACCGCACCTCGGTGCCGTCGCCGAAGGCGGCCGAGCCGTCCCGGGCGCCCTGCACCACGTGGGCGCTGGTCAGCAGCAGGCCGTCGGTGCCCACGGTGATCGCGGAGCCGGCGCCCGCCCCGCGCGTGGTCCGCACCGACAGGGCGGCCACGCTGGGCAGCACCCGGGCCGCCACGCCGGTGACGACCCGGGAGTACGCGTCGAGCGCGGCGTCCTCCGCCCGCTCGGTGTGATCGGTGTCCATGCATCCGGCAACGCGACCGGATCGACGGGCATGCCCCGATCAGCTCAGAGCGAACGGCCGGGTCACAGCGGTCGGGCGTACCGGACCTGCGCGACGACGACGGGGCCGAAGTGCTCGTCGCGCCGGGTGCCCTCGGGCGTCCAGCCGCCGCGCTCGTAGAAGCGACGCGCGGAGTCGTTCTGCGCCAGCACCCAGAGCGCCGCCCGGGACCAGCCCCGCGCCCGCATGGCGTCCAGGGCGTCGACCATCAGCTCCCGGCCGGTGCCCCGGCCCCGCTCGTCGGGGTCGAGGTGGATGGCGTTGAGCAGCCCGGTGCCCGGGTCGCCGTCGTCGTCCGGGCCCAGGTAGCTGAAGCCGACCAGCCGGCCGTCGCGCTCGGCCACGGTCATCCGGTGGTCGTCGCGCTCCCAGCCGAACCGCTCGACCCAGTACCGGCCCATCGCCTCGGGCGTCGGGTCGGCCAGCGCCTCGGCGGGCAGGAACGAGGAGTAGGCGGCCACCCGGGACCGCTGGTGCAGCGCACCGATTCCCATCAGGTCGTCGTCGGTGGCGGGGCGGAGCGTGACGGTCACCCGGCCGAGGCTACCCGGCGGGGCGGGACCGGCACGGTGGCCAGGTCCTCGGCGATCACCAGGTCACCGGCGAAGTGCTCGCGGGCCTCGTCGGCGAAGCGCCGCGGGTCGGAGTACCGCTGGGAGAAGTGGGTGAGCACCAGCCGGCGTACCCCCGACTCGGTCGCCACCCGCGCGGCCTGAGCCGCGGTCAGGTGGCCGACCTCGGCGGCCAGGGCGGCCTCCGACTCCAGGAAGGTCGACTCGATGACCAGCAGGTCGGCGTGTTCGGCGAGGGCGTACACCGCGTCGCAGAGCCCGGTGTCCATCACGAAGGCGAACCGCTGGCCCGGTCGGGGCACGCTCACCTCGTCCCGGGTGACGCGGCGTCCCTCCAGGTCCAGGTGGCCGACGCGGAGCAGCTCCCCGACAGCCGGCCCCACGATTCCGTACGCGGACAGCCGATCCGGCAGCATCCGGCGGGCGTCCGGCTCCACCAGCCGGTAGCCGTACGTCTCGATCGGGTGCCGCAGCCGGCGGGCCTCCAGCGTGCCGACGCCCAGGGTGATCCGCTGCCCGTCCGCCTCGATCGGCTCGACGGCCAGCTCGGCGGTCTCGTGGAAGGAGGTGGCGTGGCGCAGCCGGGCGAAGTACTCGGCCCCGCCGGCCGGGAAGTGCGCCGCCACCCGGTGCGGCACCCGGTCCAGGGAGAGCCGCTGGATGATCCCGGGCAGGCCGAGGCAGTGGTCGCCGTGGAAGTGGGTGACGCAGATCCGGGTCAGGTCGGTGGCGGTGACGCCGGTGTGCAGCAACTGCCGCTGGCTGCCCTCACCCGGGTCGAAGAGGATCACCTCGTCGTCCCAGCGCAGCACGTACCCGTTGTGGTTGCGCTGCCGGGTGGGGGCCTGGCTGGCCGTCCCGAGCACCACCAGCTCGCGCATCGACACGGACTCTCCCGGGATATGAAGCGACCCCCGGGGCTTCCGCGCTCGCGCGCGGGCCGGCTGGACTGGGCCGGCACCCCGGGGGTCGGGTGGCTGTCGTGGTTTCGCCGCACCGCTGCCACACGGTCTCGACGATCGTGCATGCCCGCCTCGCGGCGGACGAGTTTTCACTGTCGAGGACAGCGGCTAGCGGACAGCCACCTCACGAGTCCGATTGCTATACAAGTCTGGACCACCTCCTTTCCCGTGTACCGCCACGCTATCGACTCCTGCGGGGCACCGGCAACGGATTTCGATCACAGGGCCGGGCGGAATGTCCGGCGGTGGTGCAGGTGTTCGTCGCGGGATCGACGGGCGGACCGGTCAGGTCGAGTCGGCGATGCCGATCGGACCCTCACGCGGCCCCTCCTCGCTGGCCGGCTGCACCGCCAGTGACGGGAAGTCGGCCAGGTCGCCCTCCGGCTCGGCGTCCCACTCCGGGAAGACCAGCTCGCTCTGCAGGTAGAGGCAGAGCAGTTGGGTGAGGTGGCGCAGCCCGTCCAGGTGGGTGCGCTCGTGGCCGTGGGTGGCGTCCACGCCGAAGCCGAGCAGCGCCACCCGGGCGTGTGCGCCGGCCTCGACCGCCGCCGCCACGTCCGAGCGGTAGTAGTCGAAGACGTCCCGGACCAGGTCGACGCCGTGCTCCCGGGCGATCGAGGCGAGGTTGCGGGTCAGGTGGTAGTCGAACGGGCCCACCCCGTCGCCCATCGCCAGCGTCGCCGCGTGCTCCCGGGACTGCTGGCCGGGGGCGACCACCGCCGCGTCCACCGAGACGATCTCCGCGACGTCCGGGTCGAGGCCGTGGCTGGCGCCGTGGCCGATCTCCTCGGTGACGGTGACCAGCAGGTGCGCGGTGACCACCGGGGTGACCCCGGCGTCGACCATCGCCTTCAAGGCGGTGAGCACGGCGGCCACGCCGGCCTTGTCGTCCAGGTGCCGGGACTTGACGTACCCGCTGGGGGTGATCGTCGGGTTGGGCAGGAACGCCACGAAGTCGCCCGCGTCGATGCCGAGCGCCCGGAGGCCGGCGATGTCGTCGACCGGCTCGTCGACCCGGACCTCGACGTGCTCCCAGCCGACGCCCTGGCTGTCGACGTCGTCGTTGTACCGGTGCCCGCTGGCCTTCAACGGCAGCACCTGGCCGGTGATCACCCGGTCCAGGTCGTCGGTGAAGATCCGGACGTGGGCGCCCTCGGCGAACCGGGCGCTGTGCGTACCGATGGTCTTCAGCTCCAGCCGGCCGTTCTCCTTGAGCCGCTTCACCATCCCGCCGATGGTGTCGGTGTGCACCACGATCGCCCGGTCCGCCCCGGTCTGGCGGGGCCCGGGCAGGCAGGCGCTCAGCGCACCGCGCCGGGTCAGCGTGGAGGAGATGCCCAGCGCGGAGAGGCGCTCGCCGACGTACTGCTGCACGTGGTCGGTACGCCCCGACGGGCTGGGGATCTCCAGCAGCTCCAGCAGCACCTGGCGCAGGTAGTCCAGGTCGATCTCCAGTGGCTTCGGGCTCACGCGGCACCTCCCGGGCCGGCCGGGGACCAGAGCCGCTGCGGTGCCCGGGTGCCGGGGAAGAGCAGGTCGACGAAGCGCTCGGCGGTGGGCTGCGGCTCGTGGTTGGCCAGCCCGGGCCGCTCGTTGGCCTCGATGAAGACGTGCTCCGGCCGGTCCGGCGCGGGAACCAGCAGGTCCAGCCCGGTCACCGGGATGTCCAGCGCGCGGCTCGCCGCCACGCAGGCCTCGGCGATCGCCGGGTGCAGCTCGGCGGTGACGTCGTGGATGGTGCCGCCGGTGTGCAGGTTCGCCGTCCGGCGGACGGCCAGCACCTCGCCCTCGGGCAGCACGTCGGTCATCCGGTACCCGGCCTCTGCGACCACCTCGCGGGTCATCTCGTCGACCGGGATGCGGGACTCGCCCCCGGTGGCGGCGGCCCGCCGGCGGCTCTGCCGGTCGATCAGCGCGGCGATGTCGTGCACGCCGTCGCCGGTCACCTGGGCCGGGCGGCGGACGGCGGCGGCCACCACCTCGTGGTCGATGACGATCACCCGCAGGTCCTCGCCGTCGCGCAGCTCCTCGATCAGCACGTCCGGGCAGAACCGGCGGGCCAGCTCGACGGCGGCGGTCAGCGCCTCGACGGTGCGGACGCCGACGGTGATGCCGTTGCCCTGCTCGCCCCGCGCCGGCTTGACCACCACCGGGCCGACCTCGGTGAGGAAGGCGAGGTCGTCCGGGCCGCCGGTGGCGGTCCGGCCGCGTGGCACCGACAGCCCGGCCTCGGCGAGGATCCGCCGGGTGACCCGCTTGTCGTCGCAGCGGCTCATCGCCACCGCCGAGGTCAGCTCGGAGAGCGACTCCCGGGTGTGGATCGTCCGGCCGCCGTTGGTCAGCCGCAGCTCGCCCCAGCGCGGGTCGGTGACCTCGACCCGGATGCCGCGCCGCATCGCCTCGTCGGCGACGATCTTCGCGTACGGGTTGAGGTCGTCGTACCCGGCCGGGGCGGCGGGCAGGAAGAGCCGCTCGTTGATCGGGTTCTTCCGCTTCACGCAGAGCGTGGCGGTCCGGTGGAAGCCCAGCCGCTCGTAGAGCCGGATCGCGCCGGAGTTCTCGGCGAGCACGGACAGGTCCACGAAGGCCCGACCCCGCTCGTCCAGCCGGTCGGCCAGCCCGGTCAGCAGCGCCTGGCCGGTGCCGGGCGGCGCGGTGTTGAAGTCGACGGTCAGGCACCAGAGGCTGGCGCCGTTCTCCGGATCGGCGAAGACCGCCACGTGGTCCACGCCGGTGATGGTGCCGACGATCTCGCCGGTGGCCGCCTCGGCGACCAGGTGCAGGAAGCGGTCGGTGCCGGCGTTGTCGACCAGCACGTCGACCGGCGCGGTGACCATGCCGTTGCGGGCGTAGATCCGGTTGACCGCGTCCGCGTCGTCGGCGTCGCGCAGCGGACGGATCACCAGGCCGGGGATCTCGTCGTCGCCGTCGATGGCGGCCGGACGCCGCTCGCCCAGCGGCAGCCGGTAGGTCAGCGACGGGTCGATGAACAACTCGTCCGGCAGCCGGGACACCAGCACGTGCGGGTCGCGCAGGTAGATGCAGATGTCCCGGGCGCCGGCCGCCTCGGAGCGCAGCACGTCCGCGACGGCCGCCTGGTGGGTGAAGGTCTGGCCGAAGACCAGCCGTCCCCAGCCGCAGTCCAGCACCACGCCCGCCTCGTCGGTGTTGGGCGTGCGGTCCTCCGGCGTGCCGGGCGCGACCGGGTCGCCGCCGGGGCCGACCCGCTCCCGGCGTCGGCCCGGCACGCGGTCCCAATCCCGGTCCCGGTCCCGGTCCCGGTCGATGGTCGTCACGGTCTCGGTCATGGTCAGTCGATCCCGTGGCTCTGGAGCCACATTTCCAGGAGTCCCAGCTGCCACAGCTTGTTTCCGTTCAACGGGGTGAGTTCGGCGTTCGGGTCGGCGAGCAGCGCGTCGACGTAGTCGGCGCGGAACAGGTCGCGCCGGCGGGCGGCGGGCGCGGAGAGCGCGTCGCGTACCCGGTCGAGCAGCTTGCCCTCCAGGTGGGTGAGGCCCGGCACCGGGAAGTAGCCCTTGGGCCGGTCGATCACCTCGTGCGGCAGGACCCGGCGGCCGATCTCCTTGAGCACGCCCTTGCCGCCCTGGGCCAGCTTCAGCTCGGGCGGGCAGCTCGCGGCCAGCTCCACGAACTCGTGGTCGAGGAACGGCACCCGGGCCTCCAGCCCGTGCGCCATGGTCATGTTGTCCACCCGCTTCACCGGGTCGTCGGTCAGCATGATCTGGGTGTCGATCCGCAGGCCGGCGTCGACCGCGGTCTGCGCGCCCGGCCGGGCCAGGTGCGCGGCCACGAACTCCCGCGCCGGGTCACCGTCGGCCAGCCGGTCCGGGTTGAGCACCCGGGCCAGGCCGGCCGCGTCCCGGTCGAAGAACGCCTTCGCGTACGTCTCCAGGGCCCGCTCCCGGTCGATGCCGGCCAGCGGCGGGTACCAGTGGTAGCCGCCGAGGATCTCGTCGGCGCCCTGCCCGGACTGGACCACCTTGACGTGCCGCGACACCTCCTGGCTGAGCAGGTAGAAGGCGACGCAGTCGTGGCTGACCATCGGCTCGCTCATCGCCGCGACGGCCGCCTCCAGCGGCGGCACCAGGTCGCCGGCGGCCACCTTGAGCTGGTGGTGGTCGGTGTCGAAGGTCTTCGCGATCAGGTCGGAGTAGACGAACTCGTCGCCCTCCCGGCCGCCGACCGAGTCGAAGCCGATGGAGAAGGTGGAGAGGCCGGACTGCCCCTCGCCGGCCAGCAGCGCGACCACCAGGCTGGAGTCCAGGCCGCCGGAGAGCAGCACGCCGACCGGCACGTCGGCCACCATCCGGCGGCGCACGGCGGTGGTCAGCGACTCCAGCAGGGCGTCCTGCCAGTCCTGTTCGGACCAGTCGGCCCGCTCGGCGGCCCGGGTGAACGACGGGTCCCAGTAGACCCGCTCGTGGGTGCGGCCGTCCGGCTCGTAGACCCGCACGGTCGCCGGGGGCAGCTTGGTGACGCCGCGCAGGATGGTCCGCGGCGGCGGCACGATGCTGTGGAAGCTCAGGTAGTGGGCGAGCGCCACGGTGTCGATCTCGGTGTCCACGCCGCCGCCGGCCAGCAGCGCCGGCAGGGTGCTGGCGAAGCGCACCGTGCCGGGCGTCTCGGCCAGGTAGAGCGGCTTGATGCCGAGCCGGTCCCGGGCCAGCACCAGCCGGCCGGTGTCCCGCTCGGTGATCGCCACGGCGAACATGCCGATCAGGTGGTCGACGAAGTCGAGCCCCCACTCGGCGTACGCCTTGACGACGACCTCGCTGTCGCCGGAGGAGAAGAAGCGGTGCCCCTTGGCCTGCAACTCCGCGCGCAGTTCCCGGTAGTTGTAGACGCAGCCGTTGAAGACGCCGGTCAGTCCCGAGTCGGGGTCGACCAGCGGCTGCCCGCTCGCCGCCGACAAGTCGATGATCTTCAGGCGCCGGTGCCCGAGGGCGATCGGCCCCTGGGCCCAGACCCCGCTGTCGTCGGGGCCCCGGTCGCTCATCGTCGCCGCCATGCGCTCCACCGCCGCGATATCGGCCCGTGAGCCGTCACGGCGGAACTCCCCAGCCAGTCCGCACATGCCAGGCAATGCTGCCAGAGGTCGTTGCGGTTCGCCTGTTGAGCTGATGTCGGTGGCATTGGGTGTTTGCTAGAATGCGCGCCGCTTCTTCCCGGCCCCGTGGTCACTGCCGACTTTTCCGCCGGCGGACGGGCCGCTGCCCGGATCGGAGCGGGCCTGCGGTGTGACAAACACCGCAGGCCCGTCGACGAACGTCAGGCCGGTCAGCCGGCGGTGCGGGCCACCCCGACCGGGCAGCTCAGCCCGTTGGGGCCGTGGTTGCAGTACCCGTTCGGGTTCTTGGTCGGGGCGAGGTACTGCTGGTGGTAGTCCTCGGCGAAGTAGTACGCACCGAGCGGCGTGATCTCCGTGGTGATCTCACCCTTGCCGGCCCGGGCCACGATCGGCGCGAACGCGTCCCGCGACGCCTCCGCGGTCGCCCGCTGCTCGTCGGTGGTGGTGTAGATCGCCGAGCGGTACTGGGTACCCACGTCGTTGCCCTGGCGCATGCCCTGGGTCGGGTCGTGGTTCTCCCAGAAGACCTTGAGCAGGTCCTCGTAGCTGATCTTCGCGGGGTCGTAGACCACCTGAACCACCTCGGCGTGCCCGGTCATCCCCGAGCAGACCTCCTCGTACGTCGGGTTCGGCGTGCTGCCGCCCGCGTAGCCGGCGGAGGTGGTGATCACCCCGGGCAGGGTCCAGAACAGCCGCTCGGCCCCCCAGAAACAGCCCATGCCGAAGACGGCGACCTGGGCACCCTCCGGGAACGGACCCTTCAGGGTCGACGGCAGCACCTCGTGCCGGTCACCGATCGGCATCGCGATCATGCGGCCTGGCAGGGCCTGGTCGGGGGTGGGCAGTTCGGCCTTCATGCGGCGAAGGAACACGGTGGGACTCCTTTCGGTACCTCTCCCCGCGTGCAACGCCGGCGGGCCCCGGTTCCTTACCCATCCCTCGGGCATTCAGCGTGGGGAACGCCTCTTGTATCGGCTCCTGGCGTAGTCGGTCACCCATCTCCGGCTGCTACGCCAGGTGCCGTCGTCGCCCTTGATCGCCTTGAGCCGGCCGCGCGTGGCGGCGACTCTGAGGGCGTTCTCGGACAGGTCCGGGGTGGCGAGTGCCGGTAGCGGTAGCAGTTTGACCGGACCGGCCACGGCGGGCATCACGAATCGGTACAGGTTCGCCGTGACGCTGCGCGCGATCAACTCACCGAGCAGTCCGGCGTCGCCTGCGTCAGCCCTTCGCATGGCTTTGAGGTAGGCGTCCCGGTCGCGCTTGTAGATGATCGCCGGTGGGTAGCCCAGCCTGCCGAGCAGGAGGCTGAGCACGAGTCGGCCCGTCCGTCCGTTCCCGTCGAGGAAGGGGTGGATGACCTCGAACTCGTTGTGCAGGACCGCGAGTCGTTCCGCCAGTGGGCTCGGGCGGTCCTGGGGGAGTTCGTTCACCCTGCCCAACCAACTGTCCATGCGTGCGTCGATCTCCGGCCAGGAGGGTGGCTTCATCCCACCCGGGAAGCGGGCGATCTCGTGCCGCCGGAAGCTGCCCGGCCCTTCGGTGTCGCTGGCGTGGGGGTGCGGGGCGACCGTCCAGACCGGCGTCATCGCCAGGTAGTGGATGTGGCGGACCTCCTGCAGGGAAAGCAGCGCGGAGGACTGCCAGTCGCCCGGCGCGAGGGCCTGGCCGTACACCCATCGGGCGGCGTCGGCGTAGCCCCTGACCTCCATGTAGTCGCGCAGTGGTTTGGCACCGACGGCCCGTCCCTCCTCCAGGAGCTTCTCCACCTCCTGCAGGACGAGCGTGTTCCCTTCGATGGCGGTGCTGTGGTGTGCCTCCTGGTGCCAGATGTCGGACCAGATGTCCTCGGCCTCGTTCGGCGTGGGCAGGCCACCCAGCCGTTCCCGCAATTCTCGAACGGCGTCTTCCATCCGCTGGTACACCGCAGCACGGGGTGGGCGGCCAGGTCCGGACATGTTCAACTCCGATTTTGTTCGGTTGAAGCGATTCAAACTGTACCGAACAAAATCGGCGACTTTTGTTCGTGACGCGCCCAACGAATTGAACCGAACAAAACCACGCTGGACCGGGCGGGCTGTTACTCGATCACAGCTCTCTCAGGCAGGTGCCAGGGCGGCGGCGACGCGGGCGGCGTGTGCCTCGGCCTCGGCGTCGTCGGCGTAGCGGGTGCGCGGCCAGAAGAAGCCGCGCAGGCCGTCGCCCTTCGTGCGGGGCACCACGTGGGTGTGCAGATGCGGGACGGACTGGGACACCTTGTTGTTCATCGCCACGAACGTCCCGCCGGCCCCGAGTCCGGTCTCGACCGCCACCACGAGGCGTTGGACCAGGCGGAAGTAGCCGGGCAGCGCGTCCGCCGGCAGGTCGGAGAGGCTGATCAGGTGGGTGCGGGGCACCACCAGCACGTGCCCCTTGAAGACCGGCCGGGTGTCCAGGAAGGCGACGCCGTCCGGCTCGTCGGCCACCCGGAACGCCGGCACCTCGCCCGCCACGATCCCGCAGAACACGCACCCGCTCATCCGGGCAGCGTAATGCCGGACAGGGGGGTCGCCCGCCCCCGCGACACGGGTCGCTGGGCGTACGCCTCGGCGGCTGGCGGGGCGGAGTCCGGGCGCTGTGGAGCTGACGTCGTAGACGATTCATCCGAGCCCTCGGGCACCCGCCGGTCGTCTCCCAGTGACCAGCAAGTCCGGAGAAGTACTGCGGGTGCACCTGTTGTCGTCCCAGCGACAAGAGATGACCCGAAGGTGACGGCGGTGACCGGCTTCACCGGGTGCGGCTGCGTTGCCTCCGGGTGGTTGGTGCGGGCCGTGAATCGTCTACGTCATCAGCTCCACAGGGAGCGTGGGGCACACTCGGACCGCGCCCGACGGGGAGAGCGGGGCGACCCGCGGGCGGGTTCCGCCCGCCCCGGCGGACGGGCGGACTAACGTCTCGGGAATGAGTCACGGCTTCGAGACGCTCGCCATCCACGCCGGCCAGGACCCCGAGGCCCGCACCGGCGCGGTGATCCCACCGATCTACCAGACCAGCACCTACGCCCAGGACGCCGTCGGCGCGCCCCGCAACGGCTACGAGTACAGCCGCTCCGGCAACCCCACCCGGGACGCACTGCAGGAGTGCCTCGCCGCCCTGGAGGGCGGCCCGGTGGCGCTCGCCTTCGCCAGCGGCCTGGCCGCCGAGGACACCCTGCTGCGCACCGTCTGCAAGCCGGGTGACCACGTGGTGATCCCGGACGACGCGTACGGCGGCACCTACCGCCTCTTCGCCCGGGTCGCCGAGCGCTGGGGGCTGGACTACACCCCGGCCAAGGTCTCCGACATCGACGCCGTCCGGGCAGCCATGCGTCCCACCACCAAGATCGTCTGGGTGGAGACGCCGACCAACCCGCTGCTCGGCATCGCCGACATCGCCGCCCTGGCCGCCGTCGCGCACGACGCCGGGGCGCTGCTGGCGGTCGACAACACCTTCGCCTCGCCGTACCTGCAGCAGCCGATCGCGCACGGCGCGGACGTGGTGGTCCACTCGACCACCAAGTACATCGGCGGGCACTCCGACGTGGTCGGTGGCGCGCTGATCGCCGCCGACGCCGGCCTCGGCGAGGAACTGCGCTACCACCAGAACGCGATGGGCGCGATCAACGGACCCTTCGACGCCTGGCTCACCCTGCGCGGCATCAAGACCCTCGGGGTACGCATGGACCGGCACTGCGACAACGCCGAGCGGATCGCCGCGTACCTGGACGGGCACGCCAAGGTCGGTCAGGTCATCTACCCGGGCCTGCCCGCGCACCCCGGCCACGAGGTGGCCGCGAAGCAGATGCGCCGGTTCGGCGGCATGATCTCCTTCCGCGCCGCCGGTGGCGAGGAGCACGCCGTGGAGATCTGCAACCGGGCCAAGCTCTTCGTGCTCGCCGAGTCGCTCGGCGGCGTCGAGTCCCTGATCGAGCACCCGGGCCGGATGACACACGCAAGTGCTGCGGGCTCGCCGCTTGAAGTTCCCGGCGATCTCGTGCGACTGTCTGTCGGCATCGAAACGGTCGACGACCTGCTCGCCGATCTGGAGCAGGCACTGGGCTGACCGCTGGCTGGGGAGGATGGCCGTGCAGGACATCATGCCGACCTGGGTCGGAGCGACCGCCAAGCAGATCGCCAGGGGCGTACGCCGCGGCGACGTCTCGGCCACCCAGGTCGTCGCCGACCACCTCGACCACATCGCCCGCGCCGACGCCGACCTCGCCGCGTTCCGCACGGTACGCGGCGGGGAGGCGATCACCGAGGCGGAGAAGGTCGACGAGCAGGAGGACCTGGCCAACCTCCCGTTGGCCGGGGTGCCGGTGGCGGTGAAGGAGAACACCGCCGTCGCCGGCCTGCCCACCTGGAACGGTTCGGCCGCGGCGTGTACCGCCGTCGCGGAGGCCGACCACGAGGTGGTCCGGCGGCTGCGCGGCGCGGGCGCGGTGATCCTCGGGGCGACCCGGATGCCGGAGCTCGGCCTCTGGGCGCTCACCGACGACGAGTCGGCGGTCACCCGCAACCCGTGGGACACCGGGCGCACCCCCGGCGGTTCCTCCGGCGGCGCCGCCGCCGCGGTGGCCGCCGGGCTGGTGCCGATCGCGCACGGCAACGACGGGCTCGGCTCGATCCGCATTCCGGCCGCCTGCTGCGGCCTGATCGGGCTCAAGCCGGGCCGGGGCGTGGTCCCCGCCCAGCTCGGCGCGGAGGACTGGTTCGGCCTCACCGAGCACGGCATGCTCACCACCACGGTCGCCGACGCCGCCGTCGGCTTCCAGGTGCTCGCCGGCCGCCGCGCCGACAAGCTGGTCCCGCCGCCCCGGTTGCGGGTCGGCGTCTCGCTGCGCTCCCCGGTGCGGGGCGTCTCGCCGGACGCCCCCAACCGGGACGCGGTGGCCGCCGCCGGCCGGCTGCTCGCCGCCGCCGGCCACGACACCGTTCCCGCCGACCCGGTCTACCCGACCGCGCTCGGCCTGCAGGGCATCGCGACGTGGTTCGCCGCGGCCGCCGTCGAGGTGCGCGCCGCCGGGATCGCGCGGCGGGACCTGCAGCGGCGCAGCCGTCGGCACGTAGCGCTCGGCGAGTGGGCGCAACGACGCGGGTACGTCCGGGAGGCCGACCGGGCCGCCTGGCGCGAGCGCTCGATCGGCTTCTTCACCGACCACTCGGTCGACCTGCTGCTCACCCCGGCGCTGGCCGGCCCGCCGCCGGAGGCCGCCTCCTGGTCCGGCCGGTCCTGGGCGGCCAACATGAAGGCCAACATCCGGTACGCCCCGTACGCCGCGCCGTGGAACATCGCCGGCCTGCCGGCCATCGTGGTGCCGGTCGGCCGGCGCCCGGACGGCCTGCCGGTCGCGGCGCAGCTGGTCGGTCCGCCCGGCTCGGAGCTGCTGCTGCTCGCGGTGGCCGGGCAGTTCGAGATGCAGGCGCCGTGGTCCCGGCACGCCCCCGGCTATCCCCGGGTCGGAACGGGGTCGCCGGCCATTGCATGATCGTCTAGCGTGTGCGCGCACCCCCCTGCCGCACCCCCTGGACGGTCACCGATGCAGTGCCAGACCTGCGGGGACGCCACGTCCCCGAGCTTCAACGAGTGCCAGAACTGCTACACCCCCCTCGGACAGCCGGCCGTCACGCCGGGGCTGGAGACCCACTCCGTACGCGGCATCGGCCTGGCCGCCTCGATCGCGGTCGGCGTCACCGCCGCGTTCTACCTGCTGTCCGCGCTCGCCCCGGTGGCCGGGATGGTGCTGGCGCGGCAGGCCGAGCGCGACGGCGACAGCGAGGTGCTCTTCGGGGCGATGCTGTTCGAGGTGGCGCTGAGCCTGCCGTTCGTGGTGGCCTACCTGACCGCCGCCGTGCTGGTCATCATCTGGACCTGGCGGGCGCGCAAGAACATCGACGCCTTCCCCGGCGCGCTGCCCTCCCTCGGTCAGGGCTGGGCGATCGCCGGTTGGCTGGTGCCGTTCGCCAACTTCGTGGTGCCCGCCCGGGTGGTGGCGAACATCGCCCGGGACAGCCTCTGGCGCCGGAGCACCCCGGGGCTGGTCGGCGTCTGGTGGGCCGCCTGGCTGCTCTTCAGCGTCGGCGAGCGGCTGTTCAGCCGCAAGAACGACCTTGAGTACGCCCGGCTGCCCGAGACGGCCGTCGACCGCGCGGACTTCCAGGCGTACGTCGACTACTACCAGGGCGCGCTCGGCCGCAACGCCATCCCGGCGATCGCCTGCGTGGTGGCCGCGGTGTCGTTCATCGTGCTGATCCGTCGGATCTCCGCCGCCCAGCAGGACCGGATCGCCCGGGCCACCCCGGCCTGGCCGGTCACCCCCGGCATGCCGGTGCCCGGTGCGTTCGCCCCGCCGCAGCCGCAGCCGCAGCCGCAGGTTGCGCCCGCGCCGCAGGTGCCGGCCGACACGCCCCCGGCGTCGCCGACGGTTCCCCCGGTGGCGGGTGGCACGATCGGGGCATGACGGAACTGGTCGGTCTCGCCGACGTACAGGCCGCGCGGGAACTGCTCGCCGGCGTCACCCGCACCACCCCGCTGGAGCCCTCCCGGCCGCTCAGCGCCGCGCTCGGCGGCCCGGCGTGGCTCAAGTGCGAGAACGTGCAGCGCGCCGGGTCGTACAAGGTGCGCGGCGCGTACGTGCGGATCTCCCGGCTGAGCGACGAGGAGCGCGCCCGGGGCGTGGTCGCGGCCAGCGCCGGCAACCACGCCCAGGGCGTCGCGCTCGCCGCCGGCCTGCTGGGCGCCCGCGCCACCGTCTTCATGCCGGTGAACGCGCCGCTGCCGAAGGTGGCCGCCACCAAGGGGTACGGCGCGCAGATCGAGCTGGTCGGCAACACCGTCGACGAGTCGCTGGTGGCGGCGCAGACCTACGCCGAGCGGACCGGCGCGGTGCTGATCCACCCGTTCGACCACCCGGACGTGATCGCCGGTCAGGGCACCGTGGCACTGGAGATCCTCGAACAGTGCCCCGACGTGAAGACCATCATCACCGGGGTCGGCGGCGGTGGCCTGATCTCCGGCATGGCGGTGGCGGCCAAGGCGCTGCGCCCCGACATCCGGGTGGTCGGGGTGCAGGCGGCCAGCGCGGCGGCCTTCCCGCCCTCGCTGGTGGCCGGCGAGCCGGTACGCCTGCCGTCCTTCGCCACCATCGCCGACGGGATCGCGGTCGGCCGGCCGGGGGAGATCACCTTCACCCACGTCCGCAAGCTGGTCGACGAGATCGTCACGGTCTCCGAGGAGGACATCTCCCGGGCGCTGCTGATGCTGCTGGAGCGCGGCAAGCAGGTGGTCGAGCCGGCCGGCGCGGTGGGCGTGGCCGCGCTGCTGGCCCGGGTCGTCGAGGTGGAGGCGCCGGTGGTCGCGGTGCTCTCCGGCGGCAACATCGACCCGCTGCTGATGCTGCGGGTGATCGAGCACGGCCTGGCCGCGGCCGGACGCTACCTGCGGGTCACCGTGCGCTGCTCGGACCGGCCCGGTCAGCTCGCCTCGCTGCTCACGGAGATCGCCGAGCACCGGGCGAACGTGGTGGACGTGGAACACCAGCGAGCCAACCCGCACCTGCGCCTCGGCGAGGTCGAGGTGGCGCTGTCGGTGGAGACCCGGGGCGTCGAGCACTCCGACACGCTGATCAGCGCCCTGCGGGCCAGCGGCTACCAGGTGGTCTTCGCAGCCGAGGCGTGACACCGGCGACGGTGCCACGCCTCGGGCCGTACGCGATGGGAACCGCCGGGTCGCGCGGACCCGGCGGGGCCGGACTCAGCCGGAGAACGGCTCGAAGCTGACCACGGTCACCTTGATGTCGGCGCCGCTCGGCGCCGTGTAGGTGCAGGTCTGGCCCGGACGGCCGCCCAGGATCGCCTTGCCGAGCGCCGACTCCGGGCTGTAGACGGTCAGCTCGGTGGTGGAGGCGATCTCCCGGGAGCCGAGCAGGAACGTCTCGGTGTCCTCCTGGTCGTCGTCGAAGTAGATCGTCACCACCATGCCGGGCGACACCACGTCGGCGGTCGGCGCCTCGCCGACCTTGGCGGTGCGCAGCAGCTCCTTGAGGTAGAGGATGCGCCCCTCGGCCTTGCCCTGCTCCTCGCGGGCGGCGTGGTAGCCACCGTTCTCCCGCAGGTCGCCTTCCTCGCGCCGGGCGTTGATCTCGGCGGCGATGGCCGGCCGGTTGGCGATGTGCTGGTCGAGCTCGGCCTTCAGGCGGTCGTACGCGTCCTGGGACAGCCAGGTGGCGGGCGCCTCGTTGTCATTGGTGGACACAGGCGTACTCCTCGATCGTGCGGAACTGGCTGACAGGTGAGTTACCAAGTTACCAGTGCGGCACACCCGCGGGTGTCGTCGATCACCACCGGCGCCGGCAACCGGACCGGTCGTATCGGGCGTTCGCGCTGGTGAGCGGGTCAGCCGGCGGGGCGGCAGCGGATCACTTCGCCGATGAAGGGCCGGGCGGTGGTGGTGATCCGGTGCTGGAAGGTGCCGTGCCGCTCACCCGGCCGGGCGCTGACCGCGACCTCGTCCCGGCCCACCTCCGCGCCGTCGTGGGAGCGGGCCCGCAGCACGCACACCGCCGTGCCGCTCTCCGGCAGGGTGACCCGGAAGTCGACGCTCACCCCGGTGTCGGTGACGTCGGTGTAGGTGATCACCTTGGCGTCGTACGTCGGGTCGCCGTAGCGGGCGTAGAGCTGGGCCGCGACCAGGCCCAGCCCGGCGACCAGGACGGCCACCAGCAGCCAGACCAGTAGCGGCCGGCGGCGGCCCTGCTCCCGGCGGCGGCCGTACCGCCCGGGCGGGAAAGCGGGCGCGCCCGGCGTGATTGTGGCGTGCGTCTCGGTCACCGGCGGGTATCTCCTGGCGTTGTTGTCGGCGGCATCGGCAAGAATGGGGAAGTTCCATGCTCCCAGCCCGTCCTGTCGTCAAGGATGACAGGTCGGCGCCGGCAGGGTCCGGCACGGGGGAGGATTCCGGCAGGTCAGCCGGGTGGCCCGGGTGGGTCGCCGGCGGGCACAGACAGGAGCGCCCAACAGTGGCAGAGCAACTGCGTCTCATGGCGGTGCACGCGCACCCCGACGACGAGTCGAGCAAGGGCGCCGCGACCATGGCGAAGTACGTCGCCGAGGGCGTGGACGTCCTGGTCGTGACGTGCACCGGCGGCGAGCGCGGCAGTGTGCTCAACCCGAAGATGGACCGCCCCGACGTCTGGGCCAACATCGGCGAGATCCGCCGCGCCGAGATGGACGCCGCCCGGGCGATCCTCGGCGTCGAGCAGGCCTGGCTCGGCTTCGTCGACTCGGGGCTGCCCGAGGGCGACCCGCTGCCGCCGCTGCCCGAGGGCTGCTTCGCCCTGGAGGACGTCGAGGTCGCCGCCGGTCCGCTGGTGCGGCTGATCCGCGAGTTCCGTCCGCACGTCGTCACCACGTACGACGAGGAGGGCGGCTACCCGCACCCCGACCACATCATGACCCACAAGATCTCCGTCGCCGCCTTCGAGGCGGCCGGCGACCCGGAGCGCTACCCGGAGCTCGGCGAGCCCTGGCAGCCGCTCAAGCTCTACTACGACATCGGCTTCTCCAAGGGCAAGATCATGGCGCTGCACGAGGCCATGCTCGCCGCCGACCTGGCCTCCCCGTACGAGGAGTGGCTCAAGCGCTGGGACGACCGCCCGGACAAGGGCCCCCGGATCACCACCCGGGTGGAGTGCGCCGACTACTTCCCGGTCCGCGACGACGCGCTGCGCGCCCACGCCACCCAGATCGACCCGGACGGCTTCTGGTTCCACGTGCCGATGGAGCTGCAGCGGCGCGCCTGGCCCACCGAGGACTTCCAGCTGGTGCGCTCGCTGGTCGACAGCCCGCTGCCCGAGTCGGACCTCTTCGCCGGGGTGCGCGAGACGGCCCATGCCCGCTGACCGGGCGGGGGGCTACGCTGAAGTCCCACCGCACATCGGAGAAACACCATGCTGACCGCCGCTCAGGTGCTCGCGGAGAACAACTTCGGGGACACCCGCACGGGTGGCCTGGCCGGGCCGACGGGCCTGTTCCTCATCCTGCTCCTGGCCACCGCCACCATCCTGCTGATCCGCAACATGAACTCCCGGCTGCGTCGGCTGCCCGACCGGTTCCCGGCGCCGGGGCAGGCCGACACGTCGGCCGCCGATCCGGCGGGTGGGGCCTCGGCGCAGGAATCCCCCACAGACACCCCCAACGGCCACCAGCAGCACCGGAACGGGTAGTCAGAGCGTGATTCACGCCGATCCGGGTCGTCAGCCCCTGTTGCGGCCACCCGGATTGGCTTAGCCTTCCGCCGGGGGGACCGAAAAGTCCCTGAGCCGTGCGCGGGAGGGGGCGCCATGACCGTCGCAGCAGCGCCCGTCCCGGGCACCCCCCGTGGGCCGGCGGACGGAGCGGGCCGGTGACGTCCGGCAGGGCCGGCGAGCACCTCGACCGGCCGGAGACAGCCGGCACCCCGCCACGGGTGCTGCTGCTGACCGTCGCCGTCACGCTGACCGCCCTGACGGCGGTCGGGATCGGCCTGACCGTTCCCGCCGGGCTGCCGTCGGACGATCCCCTTCCCCCGGCCGCGCGGTTCGGCATCGCCCTGGTCGCGTTCGCCCTCGCCCAGCTGGCCCGGCTGCGGTTCCGCACCGCCACCGGCATGGTCAGCATCACCTGGGGCGAAGCCGCGCTGATCATCTGCCTCTACCTCGTACCGGCCGGGTGGCTGCCGGCCGCCGCGCTGCTCGGCTCCGGCCTGGCCTGGACGGGGATGTCGCTGGCCGTCGACCGCCGGCCGCCGCTCGAGGTGCTCCGGATAGCCGCCTCGCTGACCGCCGCCACCGCGCTCGCCGTGGCGGTCGCCACCGCGCTCGGCGCGCCGCTGCTGGCCGCGCCCACCCCCGGGCTCGCGCTCGCCCTGATCGCCGGCTCGGTGAGCTACCTGTTCGCCACCGCCTGCCTCGGCGGTGCCACCCTGGCGCTGCGGCACGGCGTCGCCATCGGCCCGCCGGTGCTCGCCGCCCTCCGCGGCAAGCTGCTGATGTTCGTCGGCAACGTGGCGGTCGGCCTGGTCGTGGTCGCCCTGGTGGAGATCGACGCCCGCTGGCTGCTGCTGCTCCCGCCCCCGCTCTGGCTGCTCCAGCAGACCTACCGGCACCGGCTCCGGGCCGACCAGGAACGCCGCGACTGGCGGGCGTTCGCGGAGGCGACCGCGGCGCTCAACCAGCTCGACGAGCGCGGGGTGGCCACCGCCGCGGTGACCGGCGCGCTCACCCTCTTCGGCGCCGAGCTGGTCGACGTCGACGTGGCGCGGGGCGACGGCCGTTGGCGCCGCTACCGGGGGGACGCCTCCGGCCAGGTGCGCGACCGCGAGGTCGGCCCGCCCGCCCGCCCGGCCACCGTCGAGCACGAGCTGGCCCGGGCGCTGACCGTCGGCGATGTCGAGGTCGGCGAGCTGCGGGTCCGCTTCCCCGCCTCGGCGCCGCCGAGCGCCCGCGAGCGGGACGCCGTGGCCGCCTTCTCTGACGCGCTCGCCGCCGCGCTGCACGACGCGGCCACCCACCGCGAGCTGCGACTGGTCAGCGCGCGGTCGTCGTACGAGGCGGTGCACGACGCGCTGACCGGGCTGGTGAACCGGGCGGCCATGCTCAGCAAGGGCGACCAGGCCCTGCGGCAGCTCGCCCACGACCACCCGGTGGCGCTGCTGCTGCTCGACATCAACCAGTTCAAAGAGGTCAACGACACCCTCGGGCACGCCGCCGGCGACCAGCTGCTGCGGCTCACCGCCAACCGGCTCGGCGCCCTCGCCCGCCCGGGCGACCTGCTGGGGCGCCTCGGCGGGGACGAGTTCGCCCTGCTGCTGACGTCGGTCCCGGTGATCGGCGACCGCACCGCCCCGATGGCGTACGCGCTGCGTCAGGCCCGGGAGATCGCCGAGCGGCTGGCCGCCCCGACCGAGGTGGCCGGGGTGCGGATGTCCGTCGAGGTGTCGGTGGGGGTGGTGGTGGCCGGGGCGGGCACCGCCGACCTGACCGAGCTGCTGCGCCGGGCCGACATCGCCATGTACCAGGCCAAGGAGGGCGGCGGCAGCGTCGCCGCGTACGACAGCTCCCGGGACGCCGCGAGCACCGACCAGCTGGCGCTGCTGGCGGAGCTGCGGGAGGCGTTGCAGGTCGACGACCAGCTGGTACTGGCCCTGCAACCGGCGGTCGACCTGGCCACCGGCGCCCCGACCGGGGTGGAGGCGCTGATCCGGTGGCGGCACCCGCGGCGCGGCTGGCTCGGCCCGGTCGACTTCATCCGCCCGGTGGAGAACAGCGAGCAGCTCGGCGCCTTCACCCGGTACGTGCTGGACAAGGCGCTCGCGGTGGCCGCCGACTGGGCCCGTGACGGCCTCGACGTGCCGATCTCGGTGAACCTCTCCGCCCGCAGCCTGCTCGACCCCCGCCTGCCGGCCGAGATCGCCGACGCGCTGCGCCGTCACCAGGTGCCGCCACAGCGGCTGGTCCTGGAGATCACCGAGACGGTGGTGATGAGCGAGCTGGAGGTGATCGACGAGGTGCTCGCCACGGTCCGCGCGATGGGCGTGCAGCTCGCCGTCGACGACTTCGGCACCGGCTTCTCGTCGCTGACCTTCCTGACCCGGATCGCGGTGGACGAGCTGAAGGTGGACCGCTCGTTCGTCATCCGGATGGCCGAGTCGCCGGAGGCCGCGGCGATCGTCCGAACCACCGTCGGGCTCGCCCACGAGCTGGGGCTGCGGGTGGTCGCGGAGGGCGTGGAGACTGCCGAGCAGCGGCTCGCCCTGGCCGAGCTGGGCTGCACCGCCGCGCAGGGGTACCACTTCTTCAAACCGATGCCGGCCGACAAGATCGGCGCCGTGCTCGGCACGCTGCGCGAGTCCGCCGAGTCGAACGTCTTCCCGCTGCGCGCCGACGGCGCCTCCTGACCACGGGCCCTCTTCGCCCGGCCCCGAAGGCGCCCGTGCGCGGCCCGCTCGCGAGATGCGGCGTGTCGGAGTGGCCGGGCGGCGGGACACCCCGACACGCCGCAAACCGGGGCCAGGCCGCAAACCGGGGCCAGGCCGCAAACCGGGGCCAGGCGGCAAACCGGGCCGCGGTCGCGCGCAGCCGCCCGGCCGCGGGTCAGGCGCGGGGGAGGACCTCGCCGACGACGGCCGGCAGTGCCGCCCAGTCGGCGGAGACGATGCTGGCGTGCGCCGCCGCCAGTTGGGCGACGCGGGCCCGGGCGGCGTCCGGGTCGGTGTTCCCCACCGCCGGCGGCACGTTCTGCGCGTCGGTCATCACCAGCAGGTAGTGGTTGGTGGCGTACCAGGAGGTGTCGATGGTGCCGTTGACGTACGCGCTCGCGTCGCCGTCGAAGACGACGAACCACGGCCGCAGGCCGACCTCGCTGTAGCGGGTGCGGGGGTCACCGGCCTGGGCGTTGTGCACGGCCGGGAAGGCCTGGGCCCGGGCCAGGGTGCCGGCCGACGCCAGCGCGGCCAGGTGGCGGGCGTACTCGACGTCGGTGCGCAGCGTGTCGGTCGGGTTGCCCTCCTCGACGGTGCCCGGGATCAGCTCGACGAGCACCTTGCCGGCGAGCTGCTGGCGGGTCGGCCAGGCGTCGGCCCGGGCGGCGGCGTCCAGCGAGGCGTACCCGCCGCGCAGGTCGGCCGGGCGGAAGACGCGGTCGCCGAGCCGGGCGGCGAGCAGCGCGTCGAGCTGGGCCGGCCCCTGCCCGGTACGGGCGCTGAACCCGGTCTTCAGCTCCAGCTTGAGCTGCAGCGGCCCGGCGTCGGGGTGGGCGCCCAGCCAGAGCCGGATGTCGTCCAGGCAGTGTTCCAGGTTCTTGTTGCGGGTGCCGGTGTAGAGCTGCGCGGCGCTGGTGGCGGCGACGCAGTTGTTGTCGTTGCCGAGCGGGTTGGAGTGGCTGACCCGCCACTGGCGCGTGAACACGTCCGGCCAGACGTCCAGCTCGATCATCCCGGGCCGGGCGTCGAGCGCCTGCGCCAGGTAGGTGTAGGTGCCGCGTTCGTACGCGTTGTGCGTGCCGACGGCCGTGGTCCCGGAGATCCGGGTGCCGGAGTCGACGGCCGCGGCGGCGGGGTGTCCGGTGAGGACCACCGCGAGCACCGCGACCGAGGTGAGTGCCGACAGACGACGGGATCCGCGCATGCGTGCCTCCTCGCGAGGCCGGCGACGATCGCCGGCATGCACAGATATAAATAGATGAAAGTGAACAGCGGAAGCTCCCGCGATTGCCGTCGGTCCGACCGGCGCGGGCCCGTCCGGCTGGATATGGTCGTCAGGTGAACCGACTCGCCGATGCGACCTCGCCGTACCTGCTCCAGCACGCCGACAACCCGGTCGACTGGTGGCCCTGGTGCGCGGAGGCCTTCGCCGAGGCGAAGCGGCGCGACGTGCCGGTGCTGATCTCGGTGGGCTACGCGGCCTGCCACTGGTGTCACGTGATGGCACACGAGTCGTTCGAGAACGAGCAGGTCGGCGCGCTGGTCAACGACGACTTCGTGGCAATCAAGGTGGACCGGGAGGAGCGGCCGGACGTCGACGCCGTCTACATGACCGCCACCCAGGCGATGACCGGGCAGGGCGGCTGGCCGATGACGGTCTTCGCCACGCCCGACGGCACCCCGTTCTTCTGCGGCACCTACTTCCCCCGGGCGAACTTCGTCCGGCTGCTCGAGTCCGTCGCCACCGCGTGGCGCGACCAGCGCGAGGCGGTGCTGCGCCAGGGCGCCGCCGTGGTCGAGGCGATCGGTGGGGCCCAGGCCGTCGGCGGGCCGGCCGCCCCGCTCACCGTCGAACTGCTCGACGCCGCCGCCGACCAGCTCTCCCGGGAGTACGACGCGACGAACGGCGGCTTCGGCGGGGCGCCGAAGTTCCCGCCGCACATGAACCTGCTCTTCCTGCTGCGCCACCACCGGCGCACCGGTTCCACGCGGAGCCTGGAGATCGCCCGGCACACCGCCGAGGCGATGGCCCGGGGCGGCATCCACGACCAGCTCGCCGGCGGCTTCGCCCGCTACTCGGTGGACGCGCACTGGACCGTGCCGCACTTCGAGAAGATGCTCTACGACAACGCGCTGCTGCTGCGCTGCTACACCGAACTGTGGCGGCTCACCGGGGACCGGCTGGCCCGGCGGGTGGCCCGGGACACCGCCCGGTTCCTCGCCGACGAGCTGCACCGCCCCGGCGAGGGCTTCGCCTCCGCCCTCGACGCGGACACCGAGGGCGTCGAGGGGCTCACCTACGCCTGGACGCCGGCGCAGCTGGTGGAGGCGCTGGGGGAGGAGGACGGCCGCTGGGCCGCCGACCTGTTCGAGGTGACCGAGGCGGGCACCTTCGAGCACGGTACGAGCGTGCTGCGGCTGGCCCGCGACGTGGACGACGCCGACCCGGAGATCCGCAGCCGCTGGCGGGACGTCGTCGGCCGGCTGCTGGCCGCCCGTGACGCCCGTCCCCAGCCGGCCCGCGACGACAAGGTGGTGGCCGCCTGGAACGGCCTGGCGATCACCGCCATCGCCGAGTTCCTCCGCGTCGCCGCCCTGTACGCCTCGCCGGACGACGAGGACGTGAACCTGATGGAGGGCGTCACCATCGTCGCCGACGGCGCGATGCGGGACGCCGCGGAGCACCTGGCCGCCGTGCACATCGTGGACGGGCGGCTGCGCCGGGCGTCGCGCGACAAGGTGGTGGGCGAGCCGGCCGGCGTGCTGGAGGACTACGGCTGCGTGGCCGAGGCGTTCTGCGCCATGCACCAGCTCACCGGCGAGGGACGCTGGCTGGAGCTGGCCGGTGGGCTGCTGGACACCGCGCTGGCCCGGTTCGCCGCCCCGGGCGGCGGCTTCTACGACACGGCCGACGACGCGGAGCAGTTGGTCGCCCGGCCGGCCGACCCGACCGACAACGCCACCCCGTCGGGGCGCTCGGCGATCGTGGCGGCGCTGGTGGCGTACTCGGCGCTGACCGGCGAGAGCCGCTACCGGGAGGCGGCCGAGGCGGCCCTGGCCACCGTCGCCCCGATCGTCGAGCGGCACGCCCGGTTCACCGGCTACGCGGCGACGGTGGGGGAGGCGCTGCTCTCCGGGCCGTACGAGATCGCGGTCGCCACCGACGACCCGGCGGGTGACCCGCTGGTGGCCGCCGCGGTGAAGCACGCCCCGCCTGGCGCGGTGGTGGTGGCCGGCCGACCCGACCAGCCGGGGGTACCGCTGCTCGCGGAGCGACCGCTGGTCGACGGGCAACCCACCGCGTACGTCTGCCGGGGTTTCGTCTGCCAGCGGCCGGTGACCTCGGTCGACGACCTGGTCGCCCAGCTCGGCTGAGGCCCGCCGCCCCGCCGGGGTGGATCGGGCGGGCCTGCGCCCCTCGCGGCGGAGACCGGTGGTCGCCCGGATAGGCTGGCGGCGCTATGGATTCCCGTACCGGTCTCCCCGTCGTCGGCATGGTGGGCGGGGGCCAGCTGGCCCGGATGACCCACCAGGCCGCCATCGCCCTCGGCCAGTCACTGCGCGTACTGGCGCTCGCCCCGGACGACGGCGCGGCCCTGGTCGCCGCCGACGTCCAGTACGGCGATCACACCGACCTCTCCGCGCTGCGCACCTTCGCCAAGGGCTGCGACGTGGTCACCTTCGACCACGAGCACGTGCCCACCGAGCACATCCGCGCCCTCACCGCCGAGGGCGTGCGGCTCTTCCCGGCCGCCGACGCGCTGCTGCACGCCCAGGACAAGCGGATCATGCGGGAGCGCCTCGGCGCGCTGGGCGCCCCGAACCCGGCCTGGCGCCCGGTCGCCGAGCCCGCCGACCTGGTCGACTTCGGCGCCGAGCAGGGCTGGCCGGTGGTGCTCAAGGCGGCCCGCGGCGGGTACGACGGCCGGGGCGTCTGGATGGTCGACGACGCCACGCAGGCCGCCGAGCTGGCCGCGACGCTGCTGGCCGGCGGCACCTCCCTGATCGTCGAGGAGCGGGTGGCGCTGCGCCGGGAGCTGGCCGTGCAGGTGGCCCGTTCGCCGTTCGGGCAGGTCGCCGCGTACCCGGTGGTGGAGACCGTGCAGCGGGACGGGATCTGCGTCGAGGTGCTCGCCCCGGCGCCCGACCTGCCGGAGGAGCTGGCGCTCGCCGCCCAGCAGCTCGCCATCGACCTGGCCACCGCGCTCGGCGTGGTCGGCCTGCTCGCGGTGGAGCTGTTCGAGACCGACGCCGGCCTGGTCGTCAACGAGCTGGCCATGCGGCCGCACAACTCCGGGCACTGGACCATCGAGGGCGCCCGCACCTCGCAGTTCGAGCAGCACCTGCGGGCCGTGCTCGACTACCCGATGGGCGACACCTCGCTGACCGCGCCGGTGGTGGTGATGGCGAACGTCCTCGGCGGCGAGCCGGGCGGGATCTCCATCGACGAGCGGCTGCACCACCTCTTCGCCGCCGAGCCGGGCGCCAAGGTCCACCTGTACGGCAAGCAGGTGCGGCCGGGCCGGAAGATCGGGCACGTCACGGTGCTCGGCGACGACCTGGACGACGTACGGGCGCGGGCGGCGCGGGCCGCCCGTTGGCTGCGCGAGGGACACAGTGAGCGCGAGGCGTGAGCTTGCCAGCCCCGCAGTCGCGAACGAAGGGGAGCCGCGTGTGAGCACCGTCGGGTTGATCATGGGCAGCGATTCGGACTGGCCGGTCATGAAGGCCGCCGCCGAGGCGCTGGACGAGTTCGAGGTCTCCTACGAGGTCGGCGTCGTCTCCGCCCACCGCACCCCGGTCAAGATGATCGAGTACGGCCGCTCCGCCGCCGAACGGGGCGTCAAGGTGATCATCGCCGGGGCGGGCGGCGCGGCCCACCTGCCCGGCATGGTCGCCTCGGTGACCCCGCTGCCGGTGATCGGCGTGCCGGTGCCGCTGAAGCACCTCGACGGGATGGACTCGCTGCTCTCCATCGTGCAGATGCCGGCCGGCGTGCCGGTCGCCACGGTGTCGATCGGCAACGCCCGCAACGCCGGCCTGCTCGCCGTCCGCATCCTGGCCGCCTCGGACCCGGCGCTGCTCAAGCGGATGACCGCCTTCCAGGCGAGCCTGGAGGAGATGGTGGCCGGCAAGGAAGCCGCCCTCCGCGCCTCCCTCGCCTGACCGCTCCACACGACGACGGTGCTCACATCCAGTGATGCCAGGTGGCATCACGCAGTGTGTCGGCTCTGACGGCCCTCGGGTCCCAGGTCCGCTCCTTTGCTCTGCTGCCCCATCGGCGACACCGCCGCGAACAGCCGGAACGCGACCCGGCGCCAAACCCCCTGCGAATCTTGGGCAGTTACCGTTCCGATCGAACGGGAACTATCCAAGATCTCCGCGATCGACCCCCAAACCAGGGCGGAGAGGGCCCGAGGGGCCGTGAGTGGCGCGTGGAGGGCAGCAGAGCAAAGGCGGTACGGGGTGGGGCCTGGGCCGGAGTTGTCGTCACCAGGGGTAGCCGCGATCCCTGATCACGCCATCCCGCACGCCGCCCGGGACCAACAAACCACCCGGCACGCTCTGCGCACCAAGGCACCCACGCCACAGGGACCCTCGAATTCATCTCATGCCGCGCAGCGCGGTCTGCAACCGCTCCTGGGCGCGGCGGCGGCGCTCGTTGCTCGCCCCCAGCACCAGCAGCACCACGCCGACCGGGATCAGCACCAGCCACGGGCCCAGGCTGAACAGCGCGTGCACCGCGGCGATCGCGGTCACCGTGGCGCCGACGATCACCGGTGCCTGCTGCCGGCTCGTCGTGCCGAAGATCAGCACCGCCACCGCACCGAGCAGCAGCAGCACCTGCCGCAGCATGCTGGACTCGGTGGCCAGCACGATCGCCAAGGTCGGTACGAACGCGGCGACCAGCGCCGGCCCGTACGCCACCCAGCTCGACAGGTCCGGCCGGTGCCGCAGCTCCAGCACCCCCACCAGCAGGGCCAGCGCCGCGAACGGCAGCGTGTACGCCTCGGGCAGCGCGACGTCGGCGACCCGCATCAGGATCCACCAGGCGGTGATCTCGCAGGCCACCACGGCCCAGAACAGGATCTGCCGTTCCAGCGGGCGGCGCCCCGGCCGGCTCGCGGCCACCCCGAGCACGGCACCCCAGGCGGCCAGCAGGGCGGCGATGTGCCGGGGCGAGTCGTAGGCCAGTGCCAGGGCGATCAGCGCGGCGGCGTACCCGCTCCACTCCACGGTGGCCGCCTCGCGCATCGCCTCGGGCCGGCGCAGCCTCGGCAGGGTCGCCGCGAAGACCTGCAGCGCCGCGCCGACCGCCAGCACCCCGAACGCCGACCAGACGGCGGCGAACCCGGCGACCAGCCCGGCGGTGAGCACGAAGAGCTGCGCCATCAGCGAGGCGAAGAGCCAGCCCAGGATGCGCGCCCGCTGGGTGGTGCCGAAGAGCGCGGCGACGGTGCCGACACCCACCGCCCCGCCCAGCGTGAACAGGGTCAGGCCCTGAGTGCCGAGGCTGCCGGCCAGCCCGGCGCCGCCGCCGGCCAGCCCGATCACGAAGACCAGCACCCGGGTCACCCGCAGCGACCGGGCCCGCTCGGCCAGCGGCGGGGGTGGGGTCAGCGCCAGCCCGAGCATCGAGATGGTGAAGACCGCGAGCGCCGCCAGGGAACTCTCCGGCCAGGCGTGGCCGAGCGCGACCGGGGTGATCAGCAGGGTCACCGCCAGCCCCGGCAGGACCACCGGTACGGCCCGGGAGCGCCGCCCGCCGCTGAGCCCGGTGGCCGCCAGCGCGGCGGTCGCGGTGAGCAGCAGCGCGGTCAGCACGTGGGTGGCATCGACCGCCTCCGGGGGCGGGGTGAGCAGCTCCGGCGGCGGTCCCTGCCAGATCCGGGAGAGCATCCGGTGCGGCTCCACCAGGGCGATGTAGAGCAGCGGCGCGAGCGAGGCCAGGGCCAGCATCGTCGGCAGCGCCGCCGCGGCGAACGCGCCGACGGCGGGGCTGACCCGCCAGCGGCGTTCGGTGCCGTCGTCCGGCAACCGGCGCAGCGCGCCGTCCAGCAGCACGGCCCACCGGCGGACCGGCTGGGCCGAGCCGACCGGCGGGACGGTGGCCGCCCGGACCAGCTCGGCGAGCACCCCGAGCAGCGCCGCCGCGGCGGCGTACACCCCGGAGGGGAGGTGGGCGAAGATGGCGGCCAACGCGCTGACCGTCGCACCGCCGACGATCGCCGCGCTCGCGTACGGCAGGTACTGCGGCACCTGGCGGCGGACCGCGGCGACCCCGGCCAACCCGATGCTGGACGCCGCCAGCGCGGCGGTCAGCACCACCTGGGCCGAGTGATCGAACTCTGCGGCCAGCGCGGCGACCGCGCCCGGCAGCGCCAGCAGGGCGGCGCCCGCCGCCGCGCCGCCGATCCGCACCAGGTGCGGCGGCATCCCCTCGGTCTCCACGTCCTCCACCAGCGACGGGGCGAGCCCCCGGGCCAGCGCCGCGACCACCAGGCCGATCAGCGCGATGGCGCCCAGCGCCAGCGCGGTGGTCCACGGCCGGACCAGCCCGGCCGCCGCCGCGTGCAGCGCCACCGCACCGGCGACGACCGCCCGGGACAGCCCCGCGCGCGGGTCGGCCGAGGCCACCGCGGCCATCCCGAAGACCGTGGCGACCATGGTGCCGACCAGCACCGGTGACCACCAGGGCAGGTCGAAGGCGGCCGGGGCGCCCACGGTGGCGAGCACGGCTGCCGCGCCGGCGACGTCGTACTTCCAGGGCGGCGGGAGCAGGATCCCGGCCGCCGTGCCGAGCATCGCCAGGGCCACCGGGGCCTGCCAGGTGCTTCCGCCGGTGGGGGCGGCCGGCCAGCCGGCGAGGTCGCCGGCCCAGATCGGGCCGGGGGTGGCGAGCACCCCGACCCCGCCGCGCAGGGCCGACCAGCCGGCGAGCAGGCCGATCAGGACACCGCCGACGGCGATCCCGAGCACCGGGCCGCGGCGCCACTCCTCGGGCATCGCCCGGGCGGCGACGGCGACCAGCAGCACCAGGGCGGCGGCCACCGCGAGCTGCCCGCCGGCGGAGATCACCGCGGCGATCCGGGCCAGGGTGGCGATCAGCGCGGCGGTGACCGCCGCGGCGGCCAGGTCGGAGCCGTCGAGGGCGAGGTCGGACCGGCGACCGGCGTCGATCCGTGGGGCGAGCAGGAGCAGCACGGTGGCGACCAGCAGCAGCCCGCCCACCCAGGCGTCGGCGGCGGTGGTGCCGGGGGCGCCGAAGGCGGCGGCGACGACCGCGAGCGCGCCGAGCGCCGTGCCCGCCGCGTGCGGCAGGGGGATGTGCCGCTGGGAGACCTGCACCATGGCCGCGTAGCCGAGCGTGACGCAGACGGCGAGGAAGCCGGAGGCCAGGATCGGGACGGTCAGCTCGCGCAGCATCGCCGGGGTCGGCGCGGGGACGGCCGGTTCGGTGGCGGCGACGAAGGCGGCCACCGCGCCCGGCAGCGCGAAGGACGCCCCGCCGGCCGCCCAGCCGGAGAGCGTGTCGGCCGCCGCCGGGGTGATCCGCACCCGGGGCGCGAGCGCGACCAGCACCCCCGCCAGGACCAGGGTGACCAGCGCCGCCGCGGTCAACGCGGGCCGGCTCAGCGCGGCCCCGGCGCCGATCACACCGACCACCGTCGCGGTGACGGCGTGCACCAGCGCGGCCCGGCTGGTGCCGGCGGAGAGGCCGAGCACCCCGATGCCGACCGCCGCGAGCACCATCGGCCACGGCGCGGCCGCCCAGCCGAGGCCGAGGGAGGCCGGCACGGCGAGCGCGGTCAGCCCCGCGCCGACCACCGCGAACTCGCGGCGGATCTCCGGGGGCAGGGCGAGCACCGCCGCCACGGTCAGCAGCAGGGCGCTCGCGGCGAGCTGCCAGGCCGCCGGGCCGACCGCCGCGGCCAGCTCGCCGGGGAACCGGGTCAGGTCGGCCGACCAGGCCGGCAGGGCCGCGCGGGCCGGGGCCAGCCCGGCGCGCAGGGCGCCGCCGGCGACCACCACCCCGCTGACCGTGAGCGCCGCCGCGGCGGCGAACTGCGGGCCGCGCCGGGCCGCCTCCGGTACGGCCCGCACGGCCAGCCCGGTGAGCGTGATGACGGCGGCGATCAGCAGCAGCGCGCGACCGGGATAGGCGACCGAGGCGACCCGGCCGAGCGCCCCGATCACGGCCAGGGTCATGATGCCGGCGGCCACGTCGGGAATCGGCGGTCGCCGCAGCACCAGCGCCCCGGCCAGGGCCACCGCCGCGGCCAGCAGCAGTGCCGCGCCGGCCACCGTGGCCGTCGGTACGGTGGCCGCCCGCAGCAGCGCGGTGACCGCGTACGCCAGGGCGAGCGCCACCGCCGCGCCGTGCAGCAGCCAGGTCACCTGGGGCAGCCACGGCACCGGCCGGACGACCTCCTCCGGTGCCGGGGCGGCCGTGGCGCCGAGCACCTCGCCGGCTTCCTCGGGGGCCGCCTCGGGCCGGCCCTCGGTGGCGGTGCGCTGCCGGGGCGCGGTCGGCGGGGCCGGCGGGTCGACCGGCAGGTCGCGGCGGATCGGGCGTTCCACCAGCAACGACGAGCGGGCCAGCCAGAGGTCGAGCACGGCGACGAGGGTCAGCGCGAGCGCCCACCCGCCGGGGCCGGTGATCCGGTCGTACGCCAGCAGCGGCACCACGGGTTGGGCGGCGAGCACGGCGGCGAAGCGGGGCGCGCGCAGGCCGGTGCCCCGGGCGTACCCGAGGGCGACGGCGGCGGTCACCGCGAAGATCACCCCGGAGAAGACCGCGCCGGAGGCCCCGCCGCCGCCGATCCGGTCCACCGCCCAGAGCGCGTACCCGGCCAGCGGCACCAGCAGCAGGCCGACCGCCGCGATCGTCTCGGCGGTCGAGGTGAGCCCGCGCCGGGCCAGCACCGGCGGGGCGAGCAGCAGCAGCACGGTGGCGACCAGCAGGATGCCCAGCCGGGCCAGGGCGTCCATCGAGCTGGTCGCGACGGCGGCGAAGACCACCGCGGCCACGGCCAGCAGCAGCGCGCCCAACCCGAGCGGGATGTTCTGCACCTCCCGGGAGGACGCCTCCGGCGGGTGCTCCGGGTCGTCGGCGTCCAGCCAGCTGGCGGTGGCGCGCGGGGGCGGCGGTGGGCCGTCGTCCGGCCCGGGCGGCGCGGCGCCCTGCCGGGGCACCCGGGGCGGCGCGCCGGTGGCGGCGGTCGGCGGTCGGCGGCCCGGCTTGCGGCGCAGCACCCGGCGCGGCCGGGTCGCCTGCTTGAGCCGCTCCTCACCGGCGTGGGCGAGGATGTCGCGCTGGAAGAGGGCGGCCTGCATCTTGGCGGCGATCTGGCGCTGCTCGGCGAGGATGGCCGCCTCGCGCGCCTTCATCTCCGCGATGGACCGCTCGATCTCCGCCAGGTGTTCGCGCCACTGCGGCTGCTCGGCACCGCAGTGCGGGCAACGGGCGGCCGGCTGTATCTTCCGCCCGCACGAGGAGCACTGAAAGCTCTCCACGACACCCCTCCACCCGGCCGGCCCGCACTGTGGACCTCCAGTGTCGAGCATGCCCTGCCCCGGCGCGGATTTCGACACCTGGCGCTGGCGATTCGGCACAACGCAGAGCGCCGGCCGGGAAGCGGTGCTTCCCGGCCGGCGCGTCGATGCTTGTCCGTCAGGGGCGGCCCATGCCGCGGTACTCCCAGCCGGCCTGCGTCCACAGTGTGGAGTCGAGGCAGTTGCGCCCGTCGACCACCTTGCGCCCGGCGGCCAGCTCGCCGAGGACGACCGGGTCGGCGTTGCGGAAGTCGGCCCACTCGGTGAGCACGCAGACCAGGTCGGCGCCGGTCACCGCGTCGTTCATGCTGGCCTCGTAGGTCAGCTCGGGGGCCACCCGGCGGGCGTTCTCGGTGCCCTGCGGGTCGTACACGTGCACGTCCGCGCCGGACTTGGCCAGCAGGGCGGCGACGGCGAGCGCCGGGGCGTCGCGGACGTCGTCGGTGTTGGGCTTGAAGGTGGCGCCCAGCACCGCGATGCGGGTACCGGAGAAGTCCGGGCCGGCCGGGCCGGAGCGGCGGCCGAGCAGGTCGGCGGCGAGCTGGAGGACCCGGGTACGACGGCGGAGGTTGATCAGGTCCACCTCGTGCAGGAAGCGCAGCGCCTCCCCGGCACCCAGCTCCTGCGCCCGGGCCTGGAAGGCACGGATGTCCTTGGGCAGGCAGGCGCCGCCGAAGCCGAGGCCGGCCTGGAGGAACCGGTTGCCGATGCGCGGGTCGTACCCGATGGCCCGGGCCAGCTGGGTGACGTCGCCGCCGGAGGCCTCGCAGACCTCGGCCATCGCGTTGATGAAGGAGATCTTGGTGGCCAGGAAGGCGTTCGCGGCGACCTTGACCAGCTCGGCGGTGGCGAAGTCGGTGACCACCAGGGGCACCTCGCGGTCCTCGGTGGCGGCCAGGTCGAAGACGCCCTTGTGGGCGGCGTAGAGCATGCCGTTGGCCCACTCGGTCTTGACGCCGACCACGATCCGGTTGGGGCGCAGCACGTCGTCGACGGCGAAGCCCTCCTGGAGGAACTCGGGGCTCCAGGCCACCTCGACGCCCAGGTCGGTGGGGGTGTGCTTGCCGACCAGCTGCTCCACCCACTCGGCGGTGCCGACCGGGACGGTGGACTTGCCGACGATCAGCGCCTTGCGGGTCAGGTGCTGGGCCAGGCTGGTCACCGACGCCTCGACGTAGGACAGGTCGGCGCCCATCCCGTCGGCGCGCTGCGGGGTGCCCACGCAGATGAAGTGCACGTCGCCGAAGTCGGCGACCTCGGCGATGTCGGTGCTGAACCGCAGCCGGCCGGCGCCCAGGTTGCGCCGGAGCAGCTCGTCCAGGCCCGGCTCGTGGATCGGCACCTCGCCCGCGTTGAGCTTGGCGATCTTCTCGGCGTCGACGTCGAAGCCGAGGACCTCGTAGCCCAGCTCGGCGTAGCAGATGGCGTACGTCGCGCCGAGGTAGCCGGTGCCCAGGAAGGTCACCCGCGGTCGGGGCGCACCCGAGGGCGGCGTCACCGGGGTGATGGCCGGCACCGGCTGGATGTTCGGGTACGGGATCGTCACGCCTGTCTTCTCCGCTCGCACTGGCGGCGCTTCGCTGCGTCGCGTTCGGCTGGGGGCGCCATGGCCGGGCACCGAGGGACTTTGTCGTCTTGTGTGAGGGTAGTTGTGCCGTGTCGACGCCTGTCGTGCGCGAGCCTACCCGCCGGTAAGGTCCGGCCGGACCTGGTGGCTATCCTTCAGTCTGCGGCAGTCGGCGGCCTCCGGACGCCACAGACTGCGCATGATAGCGGTGAAAGGGGAGGGCCGACATGGCCGCAGATCAGTCGTTCGACGTCTACCGGTTGCCCGATGAGCACGAGGCGATCCGGGAGGCGGTCCGTGAGGTCTGTGACGCGAAGGTGGCCCCCAACGCCGCCGAGGCGGACGAGACCGGCGAGTTCCCCAAGGCGTCCTACGACGCGCTGCGGGCCGCGGACTTCCACGCCCCGCACATCCCGGTCGAGTACGGCGGCGCCGGCGCGGACGCGCTGGCCACGGCCATCGTGATCGAGGAGGTGGCGCGGGCCTGCGCCTCGTCGTCGCTGATCCCGGCGGTGAACAAGCTCGGCACCATGCCGCTGATCCTGGCCGGCTCCGAGGAGCTGAAGCAGAAGTACCTGAGCCGGGTCGCCTCCGGCGACGCCATGTTCTCGTACTGCCTCTCCGAGCCGGAGGCGGGCAGCGACGCCGCCTCGATGACCACCAAGGCCGTGCGGGACGGCGACCACTGGGTGCTCAACGGCGTGAAGCGCTGGATCACCAACGCGGGCGTCTCGGAGTACTACACCGTCTTCGCTGTGACCGATCCCACAGCCCGCTCGCGGGGCATCTCCGCGTTCGTGGTGGAGAAGGCCGACGCCGGGGTCAGCTTCGGCGCGCCGGAGAAGAAGCTCGGCATCAAGGGCTCCCCGACCCGCGAGGTCTACCTGGACAACGTCCGGATCCCGGCCGACCGGATGATCGGCGCCGAGGGCACCGGCTTCGCCACCGCGATGCGGACCCTGGACCACACCCGGGTCACCATCGCCGCGCAGGCCGTCGGCATCGCGCAGGGCGCGCTCGACTACGCCAAGGGGTACGTCGCCGAGCGCAAGCAGTTCGGCAAGCCGGTCGCCGACTTCCAGGGCGTCCAGTTCATGCTCGCCGACATGGGCATGAAGCTGGAGGCGGCCCGGCAGCTGACGTACGCGGCGGCGGGCAAGTCCGAGCGGGGCGACGCCGACCTGACCTACTTCGGCGCGGCGGCCAAGTGCTTCGCCTCGGACGCGGCCATGGAGATCACCACCGACGCGGTGCAGCTGCTCGGCGGCTACGGCTACACCCGCGACTACCCGGTCGAGCGGATGATGCGGGACGCCAAGATCACCCAGATCTACGAGGGCACCAACCAGGTGCAGCGCATCGTGATGGCCCGCCAGCTCCTCAAGGGCTGACCACTGCTCGGGCGGGCGGGCCGGCGTACCGGCCCGCCCGCAACCGTCAACGGTCCTCGGTGCCACCGGCCCCGTAGCGGGGCGGCGCGGTCCACGGCGACTCCGTGCCGCTGCGCCGGGGCAGCGGCTCGGTGGGGGTGTTCAGCTCGGGGTAGCCGAGGGTGAGCGGGGCCGTCTCCTGCTCGTTGCGCGACCCGCCTGACGACCAGTCGCCCAACGGGAAGGTGTCCTCCGACGGTGTGTCGTCGGCCGGGGTCAGCTCCGCCCCGGTCGCCGACGCCGCCGGCCAGCGCCGCCAGCGCTGCCCGCTGAAGGCCGCCATCAGCAGCAGCAGGCCGATCAGGAACAGCGTGCCGTTCTGCAGCGGCTCCTGCAGCGGCAGCGGGTCCCCGAGCACCTTCCAGCCGTCGGGGATGCCGTCGAGCACGGTGAACGGGGCGATGAACATCCCGACGTACGGGGTGACCAGCAGCAGCCCGGCGACGACGGGGCCGAGCGGCGAGATGCGCAGGGTGCCGAGCAGGCCGAGCAGGATGCCGGCGACGCCGAGGTAGACGGCCGGCTCGATCAGGTTGGGCGTGCTGTACGTACCGATCTCCACCCAGCGGTTCACGGTCCGATCCGACCCGTCCTGCCCGAGGGTGAGCAGTACCCAGGTGATGGGCGCCACCACCAGACCGGCGAGGAAGCTCCAGAGATGTCGCATCCGCGCACCGTACCGTTTCCTCCATGACCGAGCACCCCTCCGCCGCCCCGCCGGGCAAGCCGACCTCGTACTCCCGGGTCACGCTGAGCCGCATCATGACCGCCGTCGACGTGAACCTCTACGGGACGGTGCACGGCGGTGTGTTGATGAAGTTCGTCGACGACGTGGCAGGGGCCGCCGCGGCGCGGCACAGCGGGGGCACGGCCGTCACCGCCGCCATCGACGAGATCGTCTTCTCGGAGGCGGTCCGGGTCGGCGACCTGGTGCACGCGCACGCCCAGGTGAACTGGACCGGGCAGACCTCGATGGAGGTGGGCGTCCGGGTGGTCGCCGAGCGCTGGGACTCCGCCGAGGACGAGCCGGTCCGGGTGGCCACCGCGTACCTGGTCTTCGTCGGGGTCGACGTGGGCGGCGCGCCCCGGGTGGTCCGGCCGGTGCTGCCGGAGACCCTGGACGACGAGCGCCGGTTCCGGGAGGCCGAGATCCGCCGGGCGCACCGGCTGGCCCGGCGCCGGGCCATCCAGGCGCACCGGGCCGGCTGAGGCGCCCGCCCGGCCGGCCCACACAGGTGGCCGGTCCGGCGTGTGGACCGGCCACGCCCCCTCACCGGCGTCGGGTGCGGAGAATGACGCTTCGAGGTAGGGCAAGATGGCGCCACGGCCCATGCACAGTGTGGTGTGGGGCCCGAGGGAGGGTGGAGCAGTGGGTGACGTGCTGTGGACGCCGCCGGCGGACGTACTCCAGCGGTCGCGGATCGGGAACTACCTGCGCTGGCTGCGGGAGCACCGCGGGCTGGACTTCGCCGACTACGACGAGCTGTGGCGCTGGTCGGTCGAGGACCTGGACGGGTTCTGGCGCTCGATCTGGGACCACTTCGAGGTGGTCGCCCACACCCCGCCGACGGCGACCCTCACCGACCCGGCGATGCCCGGCGCCCGCTGGTTCCCCGGGGCGACGCTCAACTACGCCGAGAACGTGCTGCGGATGCCGGGTCGCGCCGACGACGACCCGGTGGTGCTCGCGCACGGCCAGACCCGCGCGCCGGTCACGCTGACCGCGGCGCAGCTGCGCGAGCAGGTCCGCCGGGTGGCGGCCGGGCTGCGCCGGCTCGGCGTGGTCGCCGGGGACCGGGTGGCCGCGTACGCCCCGAACATCCCCGAGACGTACGTGCTGCTGCTCGCCGCCAGCAGCCTGGGGGCGATCTTCTCCTCCTGCGCGCCTGAGTTCGGCACCCGCAGCGTCACCGACCGCTGGCAGCAGATCGAGCCGAAGGTGCTGGTGGCGGTGGACGGCTACCGGTACGGCGACAAGCCGGTGGACCGGCGCGGCGAGGTGGCCGCCATCCGGGCCGCCCTGCCCTCGCTGGAGCACACCGTCGGCATCGCCTACCTCGACCCGGCGGGCACCAACGGCCATAATTCGGCCTCCGCGCCGCTGGGCGGCACTCCGGACCGAATGAAGGCCGCGCCGGAGGGCGCGCTGGGCTGGGACGAGTTAGCCGCGGAGACCGACGAGCCGCTGACCTTCACCCCGGTGCCGTTCGACCACCCGCTGTACGTGCTCTACTCCTCCGGCACCACCGGCCTGCCGAAGCCGATCGTGCACGGCCACGGGGGCATCCTGCTGGAGCACCTGAAGATGCTCGCCCTGCACCACGACCTGGGCCCGGCCGACCGGTTCTTCTGGTTCACCACCACCGGCTGGATGATGTGGAACTTCCTGGTCTCCGGCCCGGCGGTGGGTGCGGCGATCGTGCTCTTCGACGGCAACCCGGGCCACCCCGACCTGGGTGCGCTCTGGCGACTGGCCGAGGAAACCGGGACGACGTACTTCGGCACCTCCGCGCCGTTCCTGCTGGCCTGCCGCAAGGCCGGCCTGGTGCCGAAGGAGATCGCCGACCTCTCCGCGCTGCGCGGGGTCGGCTCGACCGGCGCGCCGCTGCCCGCCGAGGGCTTCACCTGGGTGTACGAGACGGTCGGTGAGCGCCTGCAGCTGCAGTCCCTCTCCGGTGGCACCGACGTCTGCACCGGTTTCGTCGGCGGGGTGCCGCTGCTGGCGGTGCACGCCGGGGAGATCACCTGCCGGGCGCTGGGCGCGAAGGTGGAGGCCCGTTCCGCCGACGGCACCCCGGTCATCGGTGAGCTGGGCGAGCTGGTGATCACCGCGCCGATGCCGAGCATGCCGGTGGGCTTCTGGAACGACCCGGACGGCCGCCGCTACTCCGAGGCGTACTTCGAGGTCTACCCCGGGGTGTGGCGGCACGGCGACTGGATCACCATCAACGAGCGGGGCGGCTGCGTGATCACCGGCCGGTCCGACGCCACCCTCAACCGGGGCGGCGTGCGGCTCGGCACCGCCGAGTTCTACTCGGTGGTGGAGGGGCTGGACGAGGTCGTCGACTCGGTGGTCGTGCACCTGGAGGACGACGAGGGCGGCGCGGGTGAGCTGCTGCTCTTCGTCGTCCTCGCCGAGGGCCTGGAGCTGGACGACGCCCTGCGGAAGAAGATCTGCCGTGAGCTGCGGACCGCCCTCTCGCCCCGGCACGTCCCGGACGAGATCCACCAGGTCCGCGCCGTCCCGCGCACCCTCTCGGCGAAGAAGCTGGAGGTGCCGGTCAAGAAGATCCTCACCGGCACCCCGGTGGACTCGGCCGCCGCCAAGGGGGCCCTGGCCAACCCCGAATCGCTGACCGCCTTCGCCGCCTTCGCCCAGCGCCGCACCACCGACCACGACACCCCCACCCCCGCCTGACGGGCGGGGTGGGTCAGGCGAGGGTCCGGGTCACCTTCTCGGACGCCACCCGGCCGTCGAGCCGGGTGGCGTCGAAGTTGCCGCAGAGGACGACGCTGGCGCGCCGCACCAGCGGGGCGAGCAGCCAGTCGACCGGGTCGGGGTGGCGGGCGGCGTCGATCAGGAGGCGGTCGCCGGGGCTGATCCCCAGCGCCGTCGCGCGGGCGTCCGCCCGGACCAGCAGCGCCGCGTCCCCCGGGCCACCCGGGGAGTACGCCGTGAAGTGGTCGCCGTGGGTGCGTACCTCGACCACGTAGTCCGCGAAACCGGCCGGCAGCTCGCGCAGCGGGGCCGCGAACGGGGCGAGCGCGAGGGCGTACCGGTCCCCGGCCGGCCAGGCGTCCGCCTCGGCGACCCGGTCGGCGGCGGCGAAGAGCACGTCCACGTCACCCGGCGTGTCGGCCACCGTCAACCCGGCCGACCAGCAGCCCAGCAGCACCGCGGCGGTCTGCCAGTGCGGCGGGAGCAGCACCCCGGCCGCGTCGCCGGGGGAGAGGGCCAGCTCGTCGACGAGCAGGTTGGCGGTCTTGGCCACCCAGTTCGCCAAGGTCGCGCCGGAAAGTTCGGTGCGCTCGCCGGTGGCGTCGTCGTACCAGGTCAGCAGGGGGCGGGCGGGGTCGGTCGCGATCGCGTCGGCGAAGACCCCGGCAATGTTCTCGGCCATCGGCGCGAACGATACGCCGCCGCGACCCGTACTCGATGTCGATGACAAGTCGGCGTACCGTCGGGTCGCAGTCAGCGTCCGGACCGGGCTCCGGCGTAGGCTTGCCCGGAGTGTTGTTCCCCACAGACCCGCCAGTTCAAGGAGTCGCCCCGTGACCGCCGGTCGCCCGCCCCGCGTGCTCATCGACGCCACGAGTGTCCCCGCCGACCGCGGCGGCGTCGGTAGATACGTCGACGGCCTCCTCGGCGCCCTCGGCACCGTGTGCGGTACGGGGGTGGACCTGGTCGTGGTCAGCCTCCGCACCGACCTGGAGCGCTACACCCGGATGCTGCCGGGCGCGGAGGTCATCGGAGCCCCGGCGGCCGTCGCGCACCGGCCCGCCCGCCTCGCCTGGGAGCAGACCGGCCTGCCGCTGCTCGCCCAGCAGGTCGGCGCGGAGGTGCTGCACTCGCCCTTCTACACCTGCCCGCTGCGGGCCGGCTGCCCGGTCACGGTCACCGTGCACGACGCGACCTTCTTCACCGAGCCGGAGCACTACGACAAGTCCCGGCGGACGTTCTTCCGCAGCGCGATCAAGACCTCGCTGCGTCGCGCCGACCGGGTGATCGTGCCGAGCAAGGCCACCCGGGACGAGCTGATCCGGCTGCTCGACGCCGACCCCACCCGGATCGACGTCGCGTACCATGGCGTCGACCACGCGGCCTTCCACGCCCCGAGCGAGGAGGAGAAGGCCCGGGTCCGGGCCCGGCTCGGGCTGGGCAACAGCAGCTACGTGGCCTTCCTCGGCGCCAAGGAGCCGCGCAAGAACGTACCCAACCTGATCCGGGGCTGGGCCCGCGCGGTGGGCGACCGGACCGACCCGCCGGCCCTGGTGGTGGCCGGCGGCCAGGGGCACGACGACGACATCGACCGCGCGGTCGCCGAGGTGCCGTCGCACCTGCGCCTGCTGCGCCCGGGTTACCTGCGCTACGCCGACCTGCCCGGCTTCCTCGGCGGCGCGCTGGTCGCCGCCTACCCGTCGTACGGCGAGGGTTTCGGGCTGCCGATCCTGGAGGCGATGGCCTGCGCGGCCCCGGTGCTCACCACCCCGCGCCTGTCCCTGCCCGAGGTGGGTGGCGACGCGGTCGCCTACACCAGCGAGGACCCGGAGCAGATCGCCACCGACCTGGCCGCCCTCCTCGACGACGAGCAGCGCCGGCTCTCCCTGGCCAAGGCCGGTTTCGACCGGGCCAAGGAGTTCACCTGGGGGTCCAGCGCCGAGGTGCACATCGCGGCGTGGAGCCGGGCGCGGTCCTGAGCGTGCGACGACCGGACGAACGACCCCGCGTCCGCCCCCAGCCGGTTCGGGCATGATGTGCTGATGCTCTACGCCGTCATCCCGGCGGGTGGCAGCGGCACGAGACTGTGGCCGCTGTCCCGCGCGGGGCACCCCAAGTTCCTCCACCCCCTCACCGGCACCAGCGCCTCGCTGCTCCAGGCGACCGTGAACCGGTTGGCACCGCTGACCACACCGGACCACATCCTGGTCGTCACCGGGGCGGCGCACGCGGCGGCGGTGGCCCGGCAGCTCACCGGACTGCCCGAGGAGAACATCCTGGTGGAGCCCTCCCCGCGGGACTCCTGCGCGGCGATCGCGCTGGCCGCCGCGGTGATCGCGCAGCGGGACCCGGAGGCGGTGATGGGCTCCTTCGCGGCCGACCACCTGATCCGCGACGCCGAGGCCTGGGTGGAGACGGTGCGCGCGGCGGTACGCGGCGCCGAGCGGGGTCTACTGATGACGGTGGGCATCACCCCGACCCGCGCCGAAACCGGGTACGGCTACCTGGAGACCGGCGAGCCGACCGGCGACGGTCCGCTGCGCCCGGTGACCGAGTTCAAGGAGAAGCCGGCCGCGCCGGTCGCCGAGGCGTACCTGCGCTCGGGGCGGCACCTCTGGAACGCGAGCATGTTCGTCTGGCGGGTGGACGTCTTCCTCGCCGAACTGGCCCGCCAGCAGCCGGCCCTGCACGCCGGGGTGAGCGCCATCGCCGCCGCCTGGGGCACCCCCGAGCAGGACGACATCCTGGGCACGGTCTGGCCGACCCTGCCGAAGATCTCCGTCGACTACGCGGTGATGGAGGGCGCGGCGACCGCCGGCCGGGTCGCGACGGTCCCCGGCGACTTCGGGTGGAACGACGTCGGCGACTTCCACACCCTCGGTGACGTGCTCCCCGCCGATCCGGCCGGCAACGTGGTGCTGGGCTCCGACGCCAAGCCGGGCGTGCTGCTGCACGACTGCGGCGACCTGGTGGTGGTGGCGCAGTCCGGCCGGCTGGTGGCCGCGCTCGGGGTGCGGGACCTGATCGTGGTGGACACCCCGGACGCGGTGCTGGTCTGCCCGCGCGACCGCGCCCAGGACGTCAAGGTGCTGGTCGACCAGCTCAAGGAGCGGGGCGAGGAGGGCCTGGTCTGACCCGCTTCGCCGCCGGTGGCCGACTCAGGCGCGGCGGCGCAGCGCGGCCAGGGCCGGCGCGACGAGCTGGACCGTCCCGCCGGCCAGCGGCTCGGGCAGCCGGTCCGGCGGGAACCAGCCCAGCGCCTCGGACTCGTCGCTGACCCGTTCCACCGCGCCGGGCGGGGCGAAGACCGCGAAGCGCACGTCGTGGTGCAGCGAGCCGCCCTGGCAGGCCACCGGGTGGATGTCCACGTCGATCGGCACCGGGTCGACGACCAGCCCGGCGATCCCCGACTCCTCGGTCGCCTCGCGCAGCGCGGCCCCGGCGAGGGTGCGGTCGGCCGGCTCGCAGTGCCCGCCGAGCTGCACCCACCGGCGGAACTTGCCGTGCAGGCAGAGCAGCACCCGCGCGCCAGTGGCGTCGAGCACCAGCGCGCTGGCGGTGACGTGCCCGGGCCGGTGGCTCCGGCTCATCGCCACCGGCCCGGCGGCCAGCAGCTCCAGGGTGCGCTCGCGCGCCTCGGCGGCGGCGGGGCTGGTCGCCGCCCATCCGCTCAGCAGCGCCACCGCGTCGGCGTGCAGCGCCGGCTCTCCGCCCGCTCCGGGCGGGTCGAGGCGAGGCGTCGGGTCGGGGCGGGGTGTCGGGGTGGGAAGGTCGGGCACCCCGACACTCTACGAGCGGCGGCTCCGTACCCTGGCCCGGTGAGCCTGCGACTCGTCGAGTTCGTCGTGGCCGGCAACGAGGCCAGCGACCTGCTGCCGGTCCGTTCCCCGGCGCTGCTGCGCGCGTACGGCGCCCGACGCGGGTTCTGGACCGTGCTGGACGAGGGCCCGGTGGAGCGCTGCCTGGCGCTGCTGCTGGAACGCGCCGACGGCGAGTGGATTGCCCACCACGTGCCCGCCGACGCCGGGCCGGAGAACGGCCGCACCGAGGACGGCGAGGCGCTGGCCCACCACGACGGCTGGGTGTACGTCTTCGGCTCGCACTTCGGCTCGAAGGCCGGTCCGCTGCGCCCCCGCCGGGCGTTCGTGGCGCGGTTCCGGGAGGACGACGCGGCGGCGGGGACCCTGCCGGTGCGGGTGGTGCGCAACCGGTTCCGGGTGCACCGGGTGGTCAACGACGCGTTGGCGAAGGCGCCGTTCACCCCGCTGCCGCCCGGGGACCGGGTCCGCCGCCGGTTCATCGTCGAGACGCTGGCCCGGGGCACCGCCCGGGCGAAGAGCTGGGTGAGCCGGCTCGCCGAGGACGACCTGCCGCTGAACGTCGAGGCCGCCGCGTTCACCCCGGACGGCACGGTGCTGCTCGGCCTCCGCTTCCCGGTGACCACCGCCGGTGAGCCGGTCCTGGTCGAGCTGGTCGGGGTGCCGGAGATGTTCGCCGAGGGCGGGGAGTGGCCGGTGGCCGGCCGGGCGTACGCGCTGACCGGGGTGACGCCGCCGGGCGCGCTGGTCGGCTTCCGCGCGATCGCCCCGACCGCCGACGGCGGCTACGCGGCGGTGGTCGGCTCGATCGACGCGCTGGGCAAGGGCTCGGTGCTGCTGGACGACCACCCGGCGGGTGGCGGGGTGACCTCCCGGCACGTGCGCTTCGGCTGGGCGCCGGCGGCCGACGACCACCTGATCGCCGGGGAGCTGGTGGCCGACCTGGCGCCCTTCCACCACGTGGAGGGTCTGGCCGAGCTGGACGGGAGCTGCTTCTACGTCACCGACGAGGACCACCGGGTCGCGCTCTGGATCGGCTGACGGGCCAGTGGGGCGCGGAGCGCCCGGGGACACCTCTGCGGAACCAGGGCCGCAGACCCTCGTGGTGTCTCCCGGGCGCGTCCAGCGCCCCAGGCGTCCCGGTCGGGTGGCAGGTGGACCCCTTCACACCGCCTGACCGGGCAGTAGGAGCATGCCAACCGGTGGTCGGGGGCGTCGAGGTCTTTCAGCTCTGGCTTAAAAGTGGAGGTAAGTGCCGGGCGGGTAGAGTGCAGAGGGTCGGTGGGCAATCCCCCTGCCCGCCCTCAGGAGCGCTTCCATGCTGACGATCCACTTCTCCCAGGAGGACATCCTCCGGACCCGGGTGGCCCCCGCGGCCGACCCGATCTGGGAGCTGGTGCTGAGTCTGCACCTGCTGCAGGGCCGCACCCGGGACCCGCTGATGGCGCACTGGCGCCGGGGCGTCGCCCGCGAGCTGCGCCGTGACGTCACCTCCGACCAGCTCCGGCTGCTCTTCGCGCTGAACCCGCCGCGCGGCTATTTCCCCGACTTCCTCACCCCGTACGAGAGCGTGGCGGGGTTCGAGGCGGGGCTGGAGGCGGTCCGGGCCACCCCGATCGACCTGCTGAACCGGGACCTGACCGTGCTGGCGGGGGCGAACTCGCTGCCCTCCTCCGCCAGCGCGCTGGCCCGCGGCGAGCCGGAGGTGCTCCGGCTCCTGACCGACTCGATGACGCAGTACCGGTCGGTGGCGCTGGAGCCGTACTGGGGGCGGATCCAGGCGGCGGTGGAGGCGGACCGCAACCGGCGCGCCCGGGCGCTGCTCGACGGCGGCGCGGAAGGGCTGTTGTCCAGCCTGCGCCCCGCGATGCGCTGGGAGTCCGGCCGGTTGATGGTGCACGACTACCCGTACAGCCGCGAGCTGCACCTGGACGGGCGCGGGCTGCTGCTGGTGCCCTCGTTCTTCTGCGCGCGTACCCCGGTGGCGCTGCTCGACCCGGCGCTGCCCCCGGTGCTGGTCTATCCGGTGGACCGGCTGGGCGGTCTGGCCCCGGCGCCCGGCGAGGGCGCCGGCCCGACCCGCGACGGGGCCGGGCGGGACGCGCTCGCCGCGCTGCTCGGCCGGACCCGGGCCGCCGTGCTGGAGGCCAGCGACGACGGCTGCACCACCGGCGAGGTGGCCCGGCGGCTGCACATCTCGCCGGCCGCCGCCAGCCAGCACACCGCCGTGCTGCGCAACGCCGGGCTGCTGGTCAGCCAGCGGGACCGCAACACGGTGCTGCACACCCTGACCCCGCTGGGCCGGGCCATGCTCGACGCCTGACCCGGCCCTGGCGTCAGATCGCCAGGCAGGCGCTGGCCCTGCTGCCCGCCGGCGGCGGCAGCAGCGCGGAGGGTACGCCCTCGGCGGCCAGCGCGGCGCGCAGCCGGTGCAGGTCGGCGCCGAAGCGCACCAGGTCCGCCCGGTCGACGGGGGTGGGCGCCGCCCCGAGGATCAGTCCGGTGGCCCGCTCCGGCCAGCCCGGCACGGTGGCGGTCAGGCCGGCGCGTACCTCGTCGTCGGTGACGTGGGTGAAGGTGGTGCCGGGCACGACCACGTCGGCGACCGCGGCGACGGCCCGCTGCACGGACGCCGGGTCGGCCGGGGCCGGGCCGGTGTCCTCGGCGAGGGTCGCGGCGGACCGCAGGCCGGCCGCCCGCGCCTCGGCGGTGCCGAGCGAGAAGAGGTCCATCGTCGCGTCCCGGACCAGGACGGACGCGCCCGCGCCGTCGTCGGTACGACCGGCGCCCAGGTAGCCGCGGATCACCGCGACCGGTACCTGGTCGCACTTGCCCTTGATCAGTTCGCCGGCGCCGGCCAGCTCGTCCACCACGGCCATCTGGGTCAGGTGCAGCTCGTTGCCGTACGGGTCGATCTCGCCCCGGTGGTCTCGGATGGCGGACATGCCGGCCACGCCGAGCGCCACGTCGGTGAGCCCGTTGCGCCAGGGGCGGCCCATGGTGTCGCTGACAATCACCGCCACGTCGACGCCGTAGCGCTCCTGCAGGGCGGCGCGCAGCGCCCGGGCCGACGCGTCCGGGTCCTTGGGCAGCAGCACCAGGCGGCTCCGGTCGACGTTGGAGGCGTCGATCCCGGCGGCGGCCATCACGAAGCCGTGGTGGGTCTGGACGATCCGGGTCGCGCCCCGGCTGGCCACCACCCGGGCGGTCTCGGCGGCCAGCACCTCGTCGCGCGCGGCCACCCGTTCCGGCCCGTCCACCGGCACGTCGACCAGCCGACCCTCCGCCTTGGAGACAATCTTGCTGGTGACCACCAGCACGTCCCCGTCGCGCAGCCACGGCGCGGCGGTCGCGATCAGCGCCGCCAGGTCGTCGCCCTCGGTCACGTCGCCGATGCCCGGCACCGGCAGGATCTCGAGTTTCACACCAGCTCCAACGCGGCCCGCACCATCTGCGCCGTGGCCGCCTCGTCGGTCATCCGCAACGGCGCGGACCGCACCGTCACCCCCGGCACCACCGTGCCCTCGTCCTCCGGCGCGACCAGCCAGCCGTCGAGCAGGCCGCCCTCGCCGCGCCCGCCGTAGAGCCGGCCCACCCCGGCCGCGCTGCACTCCACGCCCAGCACCGACAGGCACCGGTCGGCCATGCCGCGCACCGGAGCGCCACCGATGATCGGCGAGACCCCGACCACCCGGGCCGGACCCTGGGCGACCGCGTCGCGCAGCCCCGGCACGGCGAGCACCGGGGCGACGCTCACCACCGGGTTGCTCGGCGCGATCAGCACGGCGTCGGCGCCGGCGATCGCTTCCAGCACCCCCGGCGCCGGCTTGGCGCTCTCCGCGCCGACGAAGACGAAGCGGTGGGTGGGGATGTCCGCCCGGTAGCGCACCCACCACTCCTGGAAGTGGATCGCCCGCTGCCCCTCCTCGCCGTCCACCACGACGTGGGTCTCCAGGCGGTCGTCGGTGGCCGGCAGCATCCGTACGCCGGGCTGCCAGCGGCTGGCCAGCGCCTCGGTCACCGCGGAGAGCGGGTAGCCGCCGTTGAGCATGGTGGTCCGCACCAGGTGGGTGGCGATGTCCTTGTCGCCCAGCCCGAACCAGGCCGGCTCCGCGCCGTACGCGGCCAGCTCCGCCTTGACCGTCCAGGTCTCGCCGACCCGTCCCCAGCCGCGTTCCGGGTCGGCGCCGCCACCCAGGGTGTACATGACGCTGTCCAGGTCGGGGCAGACCTTGAGCCCGTGCAGGAGCAGGTCGTCGCCGACGTTCACCACGGCGGTCACCTCGGCGCCCACCTCGCGGGCGTACGCCCGGACGCCGAGCAGGAACCGGGCGCCCCCGATTCCGCCGGTCAGAACCACAATGCGCATGACGTCCATCCTCGCGTACGTGACGCCTGCGGTCCGTCGGTGGCCCGGGAGACTAGGCTCACGTCGGCATCTGTCCGTTTCGCCCGAGGGAGAACTCGTGACCAGCCCCGCCGAGCCGGCGCCGAACGACGCGACGCAGGCCCGCCAGCTCACCAGGCCACTGCGCGAACTGGCCGCGCTCGTGCTGCTCGGCGCGAACGCCGTGCTGCTCTTCGTCGGACTGATCCGGCTGCTCGCGCCGGCCTCCGAGTACAGCACCTTCTCGGGCCGGGCCGGCAGCACCTTCTTCACGTTCGTCGGCATCGAGGCGACGGCCCTGCCGCTGCTGGCCGTCCTGCTCGCCACGCACGTGTCGCCGATCGTCGGGCGGGCGAAGCAGATCACCCAGGTCGCCGTCGGCGAGTACGCCTTCGGCGCGCTCTTCGGCACGCTGACCTTCCTGATCTGGCTGGTCGGTCGGCTGGCCGAGGCGGAGGTGCTGGACGGCCTGCTCGGCCTGCTGACCCGGGCCGCCTGGTTCGCGGTCTTCGCCGTCGCCGCGTTCGTGGTCTACCGGATCTGGCGGACGTTCTACTACGTCCCCCGCCCCAAGCCGCAGCCCGGCGTGTACGGCCAGCCGCAGCCCGGCTGGCCGCAGCAGTCCGGCCAGGGCGGCGGCTACCCCTTCGCCGGTTACCCGCCCCCGGGCCAGCCCGGCGGTCACCCCGGAACCGGTTTCCCGCCGGCCGGGCAGCCCGGCAACCACCCGCCCGCGGGTTACCCGTCCGCAGGCCAGTACGGCCAGCCGGCCCCGTCCTCCGCCCCGCCGTTCGGCACCGCTGGCCAGCCCGCGCCGCCGTTCGCGGGTCCGAACACGGCGCCGCCGTTCGGGCAGCCGCCGTCGGCCGACCCGACCCAGACCATCCCGCGCCAGCCGGGTGAGGCGGCCGGGCCGGCTGCGTCGTCCGGCGGTGACGACGCCGACCGGACCCAGCGCTTCCACCGGGACGACCCGAACTCCCCCCGCTGAGCCGAGCCGCCCGTCCGCTGTCGTCGGGCGCGTCGCGTCAGCGAAGCAACACCGCAGTGAGCGTGATACCTCAGAGGTATCAAAATGACTCTGAGGTATCACGCTCGATGTGATGCGACCGGGCAACGGGGTGACGGTCCGTGCTCGGAGGATCTGCCTCCCACCACGGCCCCGCCGGCAACCAACCGAATCGATCAGCCGGGACGGGCCGGCGCGGGGCGGGTTGATCTCACACCGTGTTCCGTGCCCGTCCGGCCGTCCGAGCCAGCGCATAGTCTGAGCGGATGGCTGACCGCACCGATCCCGCTCCGACCGAGGCGAGCGTGCAGCGCGCGCTGCGCCGGGCGGCCACCGGCCGCGCCTTGGACGTCGCGGAGGCGACCGCACTGCTGGCGGCACGGGGAGCCGAGCTGGACGAGCTGCTCCGCGTCGCCGGGGAGATCCGGGACGCGGGGCTGCGTGACGCCGGCCGGCCGGGCGTGGTGACGTACTCCAAGAAGGTCTTCATCCCGCTGACCCGGCTCTGCCGGGACCGCTGCCACTACTGCACCTTCGCGACGGTGCCGCACCGGCTGCCGGCCGCCTTCCTGGAGCAGGACGAGGTGCTGGCGATCGCCCGGCAGGGCGCGGCGCTGGGCTGCAAGGAGGCCCTCTTCACCCTGGGCGACCGGCCGGAGGAGCGCTGGCCGGCGGCCCGCCAGTGGCTGGACGAGCGCGGGTACGACTCCACCCTGGACTACCTGCGGGCCTGCGCGGTGGCGGTGCTGGAGGAGACCGGCCTGCTGCCCCACCTCAACCCGGGCGTGCTGTCCTGGTCGGAGCTGCAACGGCTCAAGCCGGTCGCGCCGAGCATGGGGATGATGCTGGAGACCACCGCGACCCGGCTCTGGTCGGAGCCGGGCGGCCCGCACTTCGGCTCGCCGGACAAGGAGCCCGCGGTCCGGCTCCGGGTCCTCGACGACGCCGGCCGGGTCGGGGTGCCGTTCACCACCGGCATCCTGATCGGCATCGGCGAGACCCCGGCCGAGCGGGTCGACGCGATCTTCGCGATCCGCCGGGCGCAGCGGGAGTACGGCCACCTCCAGGAGGTGATCGTGCAGAACTTCCGCGCCAAGCCGGACACCGCCATGCGCGGCATGCCCGACGCCGAGCTGCACGACCTGGCCGCCACGGTCGCGGTGACCCGGCTGCTGCTCGGCCCGAAGGCCCGCATCCAGGCCCCGCCGAACCTGATCGAGGGCGAGTACGACCTGCTGCTGCGCGCCGGAATCGACGACTGGGGCGGGGTGTCGCCGCTGACCCCCGACCACGTCAACCCGGAGCGGCCCTGGCCGCAGCTCGACGAGCTGGCCCGGCACACCGAGAAGTCCGGCTTCACCCTGCGCGAGCGGCTGACCGTCTACCCGGAGTACGTCCGGGCCGGCGACCCCTGGCTGGACCACCGGCTGCTGCCGCACGTCGGCGCGCTGGCGGACCCGGAGACCGGGCTCGCCGTCGAGTCCGCCCGGCCGGTCGGGCGGCCCTGGCAGGAGCCCGACGAGACGTACGGCGGGCGGACCGACCTGCACGTCACCATCGACACCACCGGGCGTACCGGGGACCGGCGGGGCGACTTCGACAGCGTCTACGGCGACTGGTCCGCCGTCGCCGGCAAGGTGAGCGCGGGGGCCACCGGTGGCGGGGGCGACGCCGACGTACGGGCCGGGCTGCGGCTGGCCGCCGACGACCCGGCGGCGCTGCTGGAGCCCCGGCACGCCGACGCGGCGCTCGCCCTCTTCGGCGCGGACGGCCCGGCGCTGGACGAGCTCTGCCGCCTCGCCGACGCCGTCCGGCGCGACACCGTCGGCGACGACGTCACCTACGTGGTCAACCGCAACATCAACTTCAGCAACGTCTGCTACGTGGGCTGCCGGTTCTGCGCCTTCGCCCAGCGGGAACGGGACGCCGACGCGTTCCGGCTCTCGGTGGAGCAGGTCGCCGACCGGGCCGAGGAGGCCTGGGCGGCCGGGGCCACCGAGGTCTGCCTCCAGGGCGGGATCGACCCGAAGATGCCGGTGACCGGCTATGCCGACCTGGTCCGGGCGATCAAGGCGCGGGTGCCGGGGATGCACGTGCACGCCTTCTCCCCGATGGAGATCGTCACCGCCGCCGCCAAGGCCGGCGTACCGGTGAAGGAATGGCTGACCCGGCTGCGCGAGGCCGGGCTGGACACCATCCCGGGCACCGCGGCGGAGATCCTCGACGACGACGTGCGGTGGGTGCTCACCAAGGGCAAGCTGCCGGCCGCCGCCTGGGTCGACGTGGTCACCACGGCCCACGAGCTGGGCATCCGGTCCAGCTCCACTATGATGTACGGCCACGTGGACCACCCCGGGCAGTGGCTCGCGCACTTCCGGGTGCTGGCCGGCGTGCAGGACCGCACCGGCGGGTTCACCGAGTTCGTGGCGCTGCCGTTCGTGCACACCAACGCGCCGATCTACCTCGCCGGCATCGCCCGCCCGGGGCCCACCTGGCGGGAGAACCGGGCGGTGCACGCGATGGCCCGGCTGCTGCTGCACGGCCGGATCGACAACATTCAGTGCTCCTGGGTGAAGCTGGGCGACGCCGGCACGGTGGCGATGCTGCAGGGCGGCTGCAACGACCTGGGCGGCACGCTGATGGAGGAGACGATCTCCCGGATGGCCGGCTCCGGCAACGGTTCGGCGCGTACCGAGGAGCAGTTGCGGGCCATCGCGGCGGCCGCCGGCCGTCCGGCGCGCAAGCGGACGACCGCGTACGGTCACCACCCCGCGTAGCGTCGAACCTTTCCCCGGCACCGGCCGTACCACTGGTCGCCGGCGGCGGTTGAGGCGAGGGCCGTCGTCGGCAGCCCCTCGCGAGCCACCGCGGGCGCGTACGCGCCGCCGGAGGAAAGGTGCCCCATGACGAGTGACGAGCGGAAGCGGCCCTGGCCGCGACTGACCCGCCGGCAGACGTTGACCGCCGCGGCGAGCGCCACCCTGGGCGCCGCCGCCCTCACCGTGCCGGGCCTGTCGGCCGCGCAGAACGCCCCGTCGGCCGCCGGCGCGAAGGACGACCCGATCGTGGTCCACCTGCGCGACGCCGCCTCCGGGACGATGGACGTCTTCGTCGGCACGTCCCGGATCGAGGTACGCGACCGCGGGCTGGCGGACCGGTTGCGGCGCGCCGCCGGGCGGCGCTGACCCACCGGCGTACCGCCCTCCCCGCACGGCCCGGCGCGGGCTCTCGGCGCCCGGCCACCCTCACCTGACTCCTGATCCCGCAAAGGTTGGTCCGCCATGTCCTCCCACCGCGAAGCACCGGAGATAAGCAAGGACCCGGTCGCCGACAGCTCCGACCTGTACGCGTTCGTCAGCCCCGACCGGCCCGACTCGGTGACGCTGATCGCCAACTACGTGCCGTTGCAGCTCCCCTCCGGCGGACCGAACTTCTTCGAGTTCGGCGACGACGTGCGGTACGAGATCCACATCGACAACGACGGTGACGGCCGTCCCGACGTGACCTACCGGTTCGAATTCACCACCGAGATCACGAATCCGAACAGCTTTCTCTACAACACCGGTCCGATCGAATCCTTGGACAGCGAGAACTGGAACCGGCGCCAGTTCTACCGGCTGACCCGGGTGGCCGACGGCCGGGAGCACGTGCTCGCGCACAAGCTGCCCTGCCCGCCGTGCAACGTCGGCCCGCTCTCCACCCCGAACTACGCCCAGCTGGCCCGGCAGGCGACGTACAGCCTCTCCACCGGGGAGCGGGTCTTCGCCGGGCAGCGCGCGGACGGTTTCTTCGTCGACCTGGGCGCCATCTTCGACCTGGGTACGCTGCGGCCGTTCCAGCAGTTGCACGTGGCCGGCAAGAAGCTCTTCAAGACCGAGGGCGAGCCGGTCAACGCCGTGGACCGGATGAACGTGCACAGCATCGCGGTGCAGGTGCCGCTGAGCAAGGTGCGCCGCAAGGCCAACCGGTACGGCGCCGCCGACCGGGCCTCGGTGATCGGGGTGTGGACGTCGGCCTCCCGGCAGCAGGTGCGGGTGCTCGGCGACCGGGTCGCCGGGGACACCGCCACCGGCCCGTGGACCCAGGTGTCCCGGTTGGGCAACCCGTTGTTCAACGAGGTCATCGTGCCGATGTCCAAGAAGGACCTGTGGAACACGCTGCCGCCGACGGAGGACAAGCGGTTCGCCCGCTTCGTCGAACAGCCGGAACTGGCCGCACTGCTGCCGACGCTCTACCCCGGCGTCTTCCCCCGGCTCGACGCGCTGAACAAGACCAAGAAGCCGCGGGCGGACCTGGCGGCGATCCTGCTCACCGGCATCCCGGCCGGGCTGATCGACGGCTTCACCAACAACACCGGCGAGGTGCAGGCCGACATGCTGCGGCTCAACACCGCGATCAGGCCGACCGCCAAGCCGGACCGGTTCGGCGTGCTCGGCGGCGACCTGGCCGGCTTCCCCAACGGCCGGCGGGTCGGCGACGACGTGGTGAGCATCGCCCTGCGGGCCATCGCCGGGGTCACCGTCCCGCTGGTGGACAAGGCCTTCACCCCCGACGCGGCGGCCGGCGCGGTCACCCCGGGGCTGAGCGCCGCCGACGTGACCGCGCCCTTCCTGGGCAACTTCCCCTTCCTGGGTACGCCGTACGACGGGTTCAACAACCCGCCGGTGGCGAAGTCCTGAACGGAGGCGACCTCATGCACGGGCACGACCACCGGTACGGGCCGACGGAGAGCGGCACCGTCCTGCTCGACCTGGGCGCGGACACCGGCGCGTTGATCGTCCACACCGGGCGCGACCAACATGGTCGGGAGATCGAGATCAGCCGGGCCGACCAGCCCGGCGCGGCGCGTACGCACTCCGCCGTGCGGGAGCGCGTGGTCCGGGACGGGGTGTTCCACAGTGCCGTCTACCCGGACCTGCCAGCCGGCCTCTATACCGTCTGGTGGGACGATTCGACGCCCGCCGGCGCGATCTCCGTCACCGGCGGCACGGTCGCCGAATTCGTCTGGCCGAGCAGCGCTCCCTCGGGGGTGGGCTGATCGCCGTACCGCGTCCGAACCGTCGCGCCCCGTCCACATCGTGGACGGGGCGCTGTCGGCATTTCCGCCTCGACGGGCAGCCTCGGCCGAACCGAGTTAACCTGTGCCCCACCGAGATCCTGATCTTGGTGGGCTGGTCCACCGGAGCCTCCGCCGGCGTACCCCGACGGTGTCCACGATGGGCACGCCACGGCAGAAATCTCGGGCAACTCGCCGGAGAGGGCGTTACTCGTCCGGGGTCTGAATCGATAGGGCAGGTTGCGAGGCCGGGCGGCCGAAGTGGTCGCTCGCACGGTGTCGGGAGGGCGACTCCATTATCAAGTTCAGCTTGACGGCGCACGCATTACACGCGTGTAATTTGAATGGGGTTGTTCGCACGGAACGCAACAAATGGGACCGTACGGACAAGCACGCCTTTCGCGTGGGGGGTTGCAGCGGCGATGACGCCGGTGCGCGACAAGGAGGCATCTGATGGACGGCCAGCTTGAGGTGGCCGACCTGCTCGGAAACGCGCCGGAGTGGCAGGAGCGGGCGCTCTGCTCGCAGACCGATCCGGAAGCGTTCTTTCCCGAGAAGGGCGGCTCGACCCGCGAGGCGAAGCGGATCTGCTCGCGGTGCGAGGTCAAGACGGAATGCCTCGAATACGCTCTCGGTCACGACGAGCGGTTCGGGATCTGGGGTGGGCTCTCCGAGCGGGAGCGGCGCAAGCTCAAGCGGCGGGCCGCCTGAGCTGACGTGTGGGGCCGGGGCGGTGGGGGCCGCCCGGCTCACGCCCTGGTCGGTGTCGCGGGGGCGGCCCGACCGAGGGGGGTCAGGCCAGCTCGTCCGGGTCGACCCCGAGCAGGTTCGCCACCTGCTCGATGATCACGTCGTGGACCAGGTCGGCGAGGTCCTCGCGGTCCATGGCGCGGAACTCCAGCGGCCGGCGGTAGAGCACGATGCGCGGCGGCACCTCCTGGCGGCCGGGGCGACCCGGCAGCAGGCGGGCCAGCGGCACCTCGCCGTCCTCGAGCACGTCGGAGTCGTAGACGTTCAGGTCCGGCGGGACGTCCTCGACGGCGAACTCGACGCCGGCCAGCTCCTTGGCGAACCGGCGCTCCAGCGTCTCGACGGTGTCGAGCACCAGGTCGTCGAAGACCTCGGCCTTGGTGCGGGCCAGCGGGACGGTCGCCGGCACCAGCCGCCCCCGCAGCCCGCGACCGTGGCGGTCGCGGTGGGTGCGCCGGCCGGAGCCGGGGCGGCGGTGTTCCGGGCTCGTCATGAGGCACAGGGTAGCTCCCGCGCCGGGCTGGCCTGCGGCAGCGCCGCACTCCTGGCGCGGCGGGGCGGGACGGGTGGCAATTGTGATCACCGTGACGGGCGTGTCGGAACGCGAACCGGTGCGCCGGACCCGGTAATGGAGATACCCTGCCGCCGTGAGGTCACCACGGCGCTGCTCCCGTAACGGCTGCCCCCGGCAAGCGGTCGCCACATTGACCTATGTCTACAACGAGTCCACCGCGGTGGTGGGCCCGCTGGCGGCCTTCGCCGAGCCGCACACGTACGACCTCTGCGAGCCGCACGCCCGGAGCCTGACTGCTCCCCGGGGCTGGGACGTGGTCCGGCACGAGGGCGAGTTCGAGCCCCCGCCGCCCACCACCGACGACCTGGTGGCGCTGGCCGAGGCCGTCCGCGAGGCCGCCCGCCCGGTGGCCCCCCGTCCCCCCGAGGACGACCACGACATCCACCAGTCCCCGAACACTGGCCGCCGCGGCCACCTCCGCGTAATCCCCCCCACCCACTGACCCCCACCCCCGCCGGCCCCCCGGCCCCGCCGCCCGCCTGCCCCCCGGTGATCAAGAAGTTTGCGTCGGGATCAGGACCCTGGGCGACGCGAACCTCTTGATCACCGAGCCGGGACGCGGGTGGGAGCAGGCGGGTCAGTGGCCGAGGAGGCGGGAGAAGGCGGCGGCGCGGCGGGAGGGGCGCTGGGAGCGCAGTTCGGCGCGGTCGGCGGAGAACATCACGCGCAGGCCGGCGTTGACCGCTAGCCAGCGCAGGGGTTCCGGCTCCCACCTCGGGGAGCGGTGGTTCACCCAGGGCAGCGCGGTCAGGTCGCTCTCCACGCCCCGGATCAGGTCGGCGAGGGTACGGCCGGCGAGGTTGCTGGTGCCCACCCCGTCGCCCACGTAGCCGCCCGCCCAGCCGAGGCCCGTCGCGCGGTCCAGCCCTACCGAGGCCGACCAGTCCCGGGCGACCCCCAGCGGGCCGCCCCAGGCATGGGTGACCGGCACCTCCGGCCCGAGGGCGGGAAAGAGTTCGCCCAGCACCCGGCGCAGCGCGCGGAAGACCGCCGGCTCCCGGTCGTACGCGGGGGAGACCCGCGAGCCGAAGTGGTACGGCGCGCCCCGCCCGCCGAAGGCCAGCCGACCGTCGGCGGTGCGCTGGCCGTAGATGATGACGTGCCGGTGGTCGGAGAACGTCTCCCGCTCGGCCAGCCCGATCCGGGCCCAGGTCTCCTCGGGCAGCGGCTCGGTGGCGACCATCAGCGAGTAGACCGGGGCGAGGGCACGGCGCTGGCCGGGCAGCCCCGGCGTGTACCCCTCGGTCGCCCGGACCACCACGGGCGCCCGGACGGTGCCGTGCGGGGTCACCGCCGCGCCGGTCCGGATCGCGGTGACCGGAGTCCGCTCGTGGATCGTGACGCCGCGCCGTTGCACCGCCCGGGCCAGCCCCCGCACCAGCTTGGCCGGGTGCACCACCGCGCAGTGCGGGGTGTACGTCCCGCCGATCACCCCCTCGGCGGCGCACCGGTCGGACGCCTCGGCGGCGTCGAGCAGCACCAGGTCCTCGGGGTCGAGCCCGTACTCCCGGGCCGTGGCCACCTCGGCCCGGGCCCGGCCGAGCTGGACCTCGCTGCGGGCCAGCACCACCGTCCCGCCCTGCTGCCAGTCGCAGTCGATGCCCTCGGCGGCCACCACCCGGCCGACCTCGCGGACGGTCTCCTGCATCGCCCGCTGCATGGCCAGCGCCCGGTCCCGGCCGTGCCGCCGGGCCAGCGCGGGCAGCGAGGTCGGGAAGAGCGCCGAGCACCAGCCGCCGTTGCGCCCCGAGGCGCCGTACCCGGCGATCTCCGACTCCAGCACGGTGATCCGCAGCGTCGGGTCGGCGAGCGCGAGGTGGTACGCCGTCCAGAGCCCGGTGTAGCCGGCCCCGACGATCACCACGTCGGCGTCGGCGTCGCCGGGCAGCGCCGGACGCGGGGTCAGCGGCTCGTCCACGCTGGACAGCCAGTACGACAGCTCCTGGTAGCGCATCACCACTCCGGTGGGGGCAGGTCGACGCCCAGCCGCGGGTCGGGCTGCGGGGTGCCGAGCGTCTCGGCCACCGGCACCACCCCGGCCCAGACCGGCCGGTCCAGGTCGTCGGCGTCGTCGTCGGGCGGGCCGGCGCTGACCTTCACCGAGCACTCGTCCAGCGGCAGGGCGAGCACCAGGGTGGCGGCCAGTTCCTTCGCCGACGGCGGCCGGATCACCGCCCAGCGGCCGGGCAGCAGGTGCTCGGAGAGGCGTTCCAGGGCGGCCAGCTTGTCGTCGCCGTCGAGCACGGTCAGCTCGCCGAGCACCATCGCGCCCCGGTAGTTCATCGAGGACGCGAAGGCGCTGCGGGCCAGCACCAGGCCGTCGAGCAGGGTCACGGTGAGGCAGGCCGGCGCGCCGGCCGCCAGGTGCCGGAAGAGCCGGCTGCCGGTGGAGCCGTGCAGCAGCACCCGGTCGCCGTCCCGGGCGTACGCGACCGGCAGCGCGTAGGGCTGCCGCCCGTCGGCGATGGCGAGGTGACCGACCCGCCCGGCGTCGAGCACGGCGTGCAGGGCGGCCCGGTCGCGGACGGCGAGCTCGGGCAGCCGGCGTACCCGGGTGCGCTCGGTGCCACCGACGGTCCCGGCGCCGGCCGGTGGGGCCGCCTGGGTGCTCGTGGCCCGGCCCCCGGTATCCGCTGGAGCCGGGCGGGGCCGGCCCCCGGTGTCCCGGGAACCGGCCCCGTCCTGCCCGGGCCCACCGCTCAGAGCCGGTTCCATGCCTCGGTCAGCACGGCGCGCAGGATCTGCTCGATCTCGTCGAACTGCTGCTGGTCGGCGATCAGCGGCGGGGCCAGCTGGATCACCGGGTCGCCCCGGTCGTCGGCGCGGCAGTAGAGCCCGGCCTGGAAGAGCGCGGTGGAGAGGAAGCCGCGCAGCAGCCGCTCCGACTCGGCCTCGTCGAAGGTCTCCCGGGTGGCCTTGTCCTTGACCAGCTCGATGCCGTAGAAGTAGCCGTCGCCGCGCACGTCGCCGACGATCGGCAGGTCGTGCAGCTTCTCCAGGGTGGACCGGAAGGCGCCCTCGTTGGCCCGGACGTGGCCGACCAGGTCCTCGCGGGCGAAGACCTCCAGGTTGGCCAGGGCCACCGCGCAGGAGACCGGGTGGCCACCGAAGGTCACCCCGTGGGCGAACATCCCCGTCTCGGTGAGGAACGGCTCCATCAGCCGCTCGCTGGCGATCATCGCGCCGAGCGGGGCGTAGCCGGACGTGATGCCCTTGGCGGTGGTGATGATGTCGGGCTGGTAGCCGTAGCGGACCGCGCCGAAGTACTCGCCGAGCCGGCCCCAGGAGCAGATCACCTCGTCGGAGACGAGCAGCACGTCGTACGCGTCGCAGATCTCCCGGACCCGCTCGAAGTAGCCGGGCGGCGGCGGGAAGCAGCCGCCGGAATTCTGTACCGGCTCCAGGAAGACCGCGGCCACGGTGTCCGGCCCCTCGCGCTCGATGGCGCGGCCGATCTCCTCGGCGGCCCAGCGGCCGAACGCCTCGGGCGAGTCGCCGTGCTCGGGGGCGCGGTAGAAGTTGGTGTTCGGCACCTTGATGCCGCCGGGCACCAGCGGCTCGAAGTCGCTCTTGATGCCGGGCAGGCCGGTGATCGACAGCGCGCCCATCGAGGTGCCGTGGTACGCGATGTACCGGCTGACCACCTTGTGCTTGTTCGGCTGGCCGGTGCGCTTGAAGTACGCCCGGGCCAGCTTCCACGCCGCCTCGACGGCCTCGGAACCGCCGGTGGTGAAGAAGACCCGGTTCAGGTCGCCGGGGGTCAGCGAGGCAATCTTCTCGGCCAGCTCGACGGCCTTCGGGTGCGCGTACGACCAGAGCGGGAAGTACGCCAGCTCGCCGGCCTGCTTGGCCGCCGCCTCGGCCAGCTCGGTACGCCCGTGACCGGCGTTGACGACGAAGAGCCCGGCGAGTCCGTCCAGGTAGCGGCGGCCCTGCGCGTCCCAGATGTACGCACCCTCGCCGCGCACGATGGTCGGGACCTCGCCGGCGGAGTAGCTGGCCATCCGGGTGAAGTGCATCCAGAGGTGGTCGGTGGCGTTGGCCATGTCAGCCCCATCGGGTCTCGGGCCGGTCAGGGGGTGACACCGGCCGCTCTGCCCACGGTTATCGCACAGCCATCCCCGCAAAGGCAAGTGCTATCGGTGGTGTAGATGCGCTACAGCGACGGATTCAGCGTCCGTACGGCGAACGCGCAATGGATTCCGCACGTCGGTGACCTGCCCGGTGAGGCTCACTCGGCCCACGGCTGGAGGCCGGTGTCGAGGACGGCCCCGAGCGCCGCGCGCAGTCGGGCCGCCTCGTCGACGCCGAATTTGTCCTCGAAGCGGGCTTGCGCGGCTCGCCAGAGCGGTAGGGCCGCGTCGATGCGGGCGAGGCCGTCCGGCGTGATCGAGACGACCCGTGCCCGGCGGTCTGCGGTCGATGGCTCGACGGTGACCAGGCCCTCCCGCGCGAGCGGCTTGAGGTTCGTGGCCATCGTCGTACGGTCCATGAAGATCTGCTCGGCGAGGCTGGTGATCGTCATCTCGCCCTGAGCGTGGAGCGTCCGCAGGATGGAGAACTGCGTCGCGCGGAGACCGACCGGCCCGAGGGCCTTGTCGTAGGTCGCGGTGAGGAACCGGGACGCCTTGCGTAATGCGAGACAGTTGCACGAATCGTCGAGGTTCGTCCGCTCAGCGACCACTTTCTCCTCCCGACTTCCCGTTCACGGTGAGCGCGTCTGCGCCCTGCTGCGCGGCCGGTCGCCGACCCCAGGCCGTCCTGGCAGCTCGACGGATACGAGCATATGCTCGTATCCGTCACACCTCCACTCGGGTGCTCCCGAGGAGGGCCTCTCACCAAGCCGCCGAGGAGGCGATGCGATGCGACCCGCGCAGGCCGGCCCCGACCGCGCAGCAGCGGTACGCAAGGCCCGGTTCGGCAAGCTCCCGGAGCGAATCCGCCCCGAGGACATGGTCGAGGAGCAGGCGACCACGGCGCCGGACCCGGCGAAGAACAGCTACAACTCGGACGAATGGCTCATTCGGCACGCCGTCTGAGCTCGTCACCTACCGCACGGAGGATTCTGATGCGCCTTTCCAAGCCGTTCCTGACCGTGTCGATCGCGGTGCTCTCCCTGGCCGTCACCGTGGGTTGCTTCGCCCAGGTCTTCTGACCATGGGTCGTTTCGCCCAGGTTCTCTGACCGCGCAGGCGGCGATCGGGGCGTGGTGCGGCTGCCGGCCGGGCCGCGCCACCGCGCCCACCGTTGACGGTCAGGCGGTACCCCAGCTGTAGGTCTGCTTGCGGAGCTTGAGGTAGACGAACGCCTCGGTGGCCAGCACCCCGGGGACGGCGCGCAGCTTCTGCAGGATCTCCAGCAGGTGGGCGTCGTTGCGGCAGACCACCTCGGCCAGCAGGTCGAACGAGCCGGCGGTGATCACCACGTAGTCGATCTCCTCGAACTCGGCGAGCCGGTCGGCCACCGACTCCAGGTCCCCGTCGGTACGCAGGCCGATCATGGCCTGCCGGGGGAAGCCGAGCTGGAGCGGATCGGTGACCGCGACGATCTGCATCACCCCGGCGTCGAGCAGCCGCTGCACCCGCTGCCGCACCGCCGCCTCGGAGAGCCCGACCGCCTTGCCGATGGTCGCGTACGGCCGGCGGCCGTCCTCCTGGAGCTGCTCGATGATCTGCTTCGCGACGTCGTCGAGCAGAGCGTGACTGGCCCCCTCGCGGACGGTGAGCCGCCGTCCGCCGTTGCCGTTGTCCTGCTGCCGGTTCGTCATCGACCACTCCCCATGTCCGCTCCCCCGGGTGAGCCTAGTGCCAACGGGCAGTGTGGCGTATTTCGTCGTCCATAGCTAATCCCGCAACGGAATCCCTTGTGGGGTCGGTCACCTCATGTCAGGATCAGTCGTCCCAGGCACCTGACCCCTCCCGCCGGCGCGTCACCCCGTCCCCGCCGCCGACGGACGACCCCCTAGGAGTCGTCACATGCGAACTCCCCTGAAGCCCCTCACCCGGCGTGGACTGCTCACCGGCACCCTCTCCTCGGCCGCCCTGCTCGCCGCGGGCGGCGCGCTCGCCGGCTGCGGCACCAAGGCCGCGACCCAGACCGAGGCGGGCTGCAAGAGCGAGGACCTCTCCGCGACGGAGAAGAAGCTGGCCTTCGCCAACTGGCCGCAGTACATGGACGTCGACGAGAAGAACGAGTCGAAGCGCCCCACCCTCGACGCGTTCGTGCAGAAGACCGGCATCCAGGTCACCTACACCGAGGACATCAACGACAACAACGAGTTCTTCGGGAAGGTGCAGAACCAGCTCGCGAGCTGCCAGAGCACCGACCGGGACATCATCGTCCTCACCGACTGGATGGCCGCCCGGATGATCCGGCTCGGCTGGATCCAGAAGCTCGACCCGGCGAAGATTCCGAACGTGGCGGCCAACCTGCTGCCGTCGCTGATCAACCGGTCCTTCGACCCGGAGAACCGGATCGCCGTCCCGTGGCAGTCCGGCCTGGCCGGCCTGGCCTACAACGGCAACGTCACCAAGGAGCTCCGCACCGTCGACGAGCTGCTGACCCGCCCCGACCTCAAGGGCAAGGTGACCGCGCTGAGCGAGATGCGGGACACCATGGGCCTGCTGATGCAGTCCAACGGGCACGACCCGGCCAACTTCACGGGGGCCCAGTTCGACGACGCGCTCAACAAGCTCAAGAAGGCCGTCGACTCGGGGCAGATCCGCAAGTTCACCGGCAACGACTACGCCCCGGACCTGGCCAAGGGCGACATCGCCGCCTGCATCGGCTGGTCCGGCGACGTCATCCAGCTCACCGGCGAGGACGAGAAGATCAAGTTCGTCGCGCCCGAGTCGGGCGTGATGCTCTTCAGCGACAACATGATGGTGCCGAACAAGGCCACCCACAAGGGCAACGCCGAAGCGCTGATCAACTACTACTACGAGCCGGCCGTCGCCGCGCAGCTCGCCGCCTACGTGAACTACATCTGCCCGGTCAAGGGCGCGCAGGCGGAGATGGAGAAGATCGACCGGGAGCTGGCCGCCAACCCGCTGATCTTCCCGGACGAGGCCCTGCTGTCGAAGTCCAAGGTGTTCATGGCCCTGGACGAGAAGCAGGAGAAGGAGTACGAGTCGAAGTTCCAGCAGGTCATCGGGGCGTGAGGACGATGGGGCACGAGTCACCGGCCGGCGACCTGAGGCTGGCCAACCTCACCAAGCGGTTCGGCGTGTTCACCGCGGTCGACGACCTCAGCCTGACCATCCCGCAGGGCTCGTTCTTCGCCCTGCTCGGGGCGTCCGGCTGCGGCAAGACCACCACGCTGCGGATGATCGCCGGCCTGGAGGAACCGACCAGCGGGCAGGTGCTGCTCGGCGACCGGGACATCGCCCGGCTGCGGCCGTACAAGCGGCCGGTGAACACCGTGTTCCAGAGCTACGCGCTCTTCCCGCACCTGAACATCTTCGAGAACGTGGCCTTCGGGCTGCGCCGGCGCGGCATCCGCTCGGTCGACGACGAGGTCATGCGGATGCTGTCGCTGGTGCAGCTCGACGACTACGGCAGCCGCCGCCCGGCGCAGCTCTCCGGCGGGCAGCAGCAGCGCGTCGCCCTGGCCCGCGCGCTGATCAACCGGCCGCAGGTGCTGCTGCTCGACGAGCCGCTCGGCGCGCTCGACCTGAAGCTGCGCCGGCAGATGCAGATCGAGCTGAAGCGGATCCAGACCGAGGTCGGGATCACCTTCGTGCACGTCACCCACGACCAGGAGGAGGCCATGACCATGGCCGACACCGTCGCGGTGATGAACGCCGGCCGGATCGAGCAGTTGGGCGCCCCGGCCGACATCTACGAGTACCCGGCCACCGCCTTCGTGGCGAACTTCCTCGGCCAGTCCAACCTGCTGGCCGCCGAGGCCGCGGGCACCGCCGGCGCGGACGTGCCGGTCACCGCCCACGGGGCCCGCTTCTCGGTGCCCGCCGACCGCGCCCGCGCCGACCGGGGCGCGGTCTACCTGGGGGTCCGCCCGGAGAAGCTGCACCTGGTCGGCTCCGCCGACCAGGTGCCCGGCGGCCACCAGCACGTCGAGGGTGTGGTCACCGACGCCTCCTACGTGGGGGTCAGCACCCAGTACCTGGTCCGGACCGGCTGGGGGAGCGAGATCTCCGCGTTCGCCGCGAACAGCGGTGCCGGCGGCCAGTTGCCGGTGGGTGCCCCGGTGGTCGCGCACTGGGACCCCCGGCACGCCTTCCTGCTGCCCCGCGAGCCGGGCCAGGACGACAGCACCGCCCCGCTGCTCGACGAACCGGTGGGTGCGGCCTCATGAGTGCCCTGGCCCACGTACCGACCCCGTCGGGGCAGGCGGCCGGCGCGCCGCCACCGCCCCGGCGGGGGCGCCACCGGCTGCTGCCGTACCTGCTGCTGCTGCCCGGCGCGGCCTGGCTGTTCGTCTTCTTCGGCGTGCCGCTGCTGCAACTCGCCGCGGCCAGCCTCTACGACCCTAGCGGCTCGCTCTCCACCGGGTACGCGCTGACCTGGGCGTTCGGCAACTACCCCGACGCGTTGCAGGCGTACTGGCCGCAGTTCGCCCGCTCCTTCGGCTACGCCGGGATCGCGCTGGTGCTGGCCCTGCTGATGGGCTACCCGCTGGCGTACGCGATCGCGCAGAAGGCCGGCCGGTGGAAGAACCTGCTGCTGGTCTGCGTGGTCGCCCCGATGTTCACCAGCTTCCTGGTGCGCACCCTGGCCTGGAAGACCATCCTGTCGGACAACGGCGCCCTGGTCGGGCTGCTGCGCGACGTGCACCTGCTCGCCCCCGACGGCCGGCTGCTCGCCACCCCGGTCGCGGTGGTCCTCGGCCTGACGTACAACTTCCTGCCGTTTTTGGTGTTGCCGCTGTACGCGAGCCTGGAGCGGCTGGACTACCGGCTGCTGGAGGCGGCGAGCGACCTGTACGCCAGCCCGGTGCAGGCGTTCCGCCGGGTCACCCTGCCGGTGTCGATGCCCGGCCTGATCGCCGGCACGCTGCTCTTCTTCATCCCGGCGACCGGCGACTACATCAACGCGGAACTGCTCGGCACCCCGAACGAGTACATGATCGGCAACGTCATCGACTCGGCGTTCCTGGTCCGGCTGGACTACCCGCAGGGCGCGGCGCTGTCGTTCCTGCTGATGGCGGCGATCCTGGCCGTGGTCTTCGTCTACCTGCGCCGGGCCGGCACGGACGAGGTGGTGTAAATGAGGCTGTCCCGTTGGCTCGCCGACCGCTGGGTGATGGGCGTGGCCCTGCTGGTGCTCGGCTATCTCGCCCTGCCGATCCTGGTGGTGGCCGGGCTCTCCTTCAACCGCCCGTCCAGCCGGCTGTCGTACGACTTCCACGAGTTCACCCTGGACAACTGGCGGCAGCCCTGCGCCACGGCGGAGATGTGCGACGCGGTGGTGCGCAGCGTGCAGATCGGCTTCATCGCCACCGTCGTCGCCACCGTCCTCGGCACCCTGATGGCGTTCGCCCTGGTCCGGCACCGGTTCCGGGGCCGTACCGGGATCAACGTGCTGATCTTCCTGCCGATGGCCACCCCCGAGCTGGTGATGGGCACCTCGTTGCTCGCCCTCTTCGTCTCCGCGGGCGTGCCGCAGGGCTTCTGGACCATCGTCATCGCGCACGTCATGTTCTGCGTGTCGTTCGTGGTGGTGACGGTCAAGGCGCGGCTGGCCGGGATGGACCGGCGGCTGGAGGAGGCCGCGATGGACCTCTACGCCAGCGAATGGCAGACCTTCCGGCGGATCACCCTGCCGCTGGTGCTGCCCGGCATCGTGGCCGCCGCGCTGCTCGCCTTCTCGCTCAGCTTCGACGACTTCATCATCACGAACTTCAACGCCGGCACCACGGTCACCTTCCCGATGTACGTCTGGGGCGCCGCCCAGCGGGGCATCCCGCCGCAGGTCAACGTGATCGGCACGGCGATGTTCGTGATCGCGCTGCTGCTGGTCGGGGCCAGTTCGCTGCGCGGACGCCGGGCCCGGCGCGCCCACCTCGCGGCCGCCCCGGCGGCCGGCCGGCGGGCGAAGAGCCCGTCATGATCCTTCCGCATACCGGCCGGGCGCTCGCCGAGGCGGCGCCCGTGCCCTACTGGCTCGACCGCCCGGAACGGCCCGACCCGCTGCCGCCGCTGCACGGTACGCACACCGCCGACCTGCTGGTCGTCGGCGGCGGCTACAGCGGCCTGTGGGCGGCGCTGCTCGCCAAGCGGGACGATCCCGGGCGCGACGTGCTGCTGGTCGAGGCGGGCACCTGCGGCTGGGCGGCGTCCGGGCGCAACGGCGGGTTCTGCGCCGCCTCGCTGACCCACGGGCTGGCCAACGGCGTGGACCGCTTCCCCGGCGAGATCGACGAGTTGGAGCGGCTCGGTCGGGAGAACCTGGCCGCGATCGAGGCGACGGTCGAGGCGTACGGGATCGACTGCGACTTCGAGCGCACCGGCGAGCTGGCCGTGGCGGTCGAGCCGTACCAGCTCGCCGGGCTCGCCGAGGACGCCGAGCTGGCCCGCCGGTACGGCCACGACGTGCGGCTGCTCGACCGCGACGAGGTTCGCGCCGAGGTGCACTCGCCGACGTACCTCGGTGGGATGTGGGACGCCGACCGGGTGGCCATGCTGGACCCGGCGAAGCTGGCCTGGGGCCTGCGCCGGGCCTGCCTCGACGAGGGGGTGCGGATCCACGAGCACACCCGGGTGACCGGCCTGCGCCGCGACGGCGCCGCGCTGCGGGCGGCGACGGCCGGCGGGCCGGACGCGGCGCCCGGGGCGGTGCGGGCCCGGCAGGTGGTGCTCGCCACCAACGCCTTCCCGCCGCTGCTGCGCCGGCTGCGCGCCTGGCTCGTGCCGGTCTACGACTACGCGCTGATGACCGAGCCGCTGACCCCGGCCCAGCGGGACGCGATCGGCTGGCGCAACCGGCAGGGGCTGGCCGACACCGGCAACCAGTTCCACTACTACCGGATCACCGCCGACGGGCGGATCCTCTTCGGCGGCTACGACGCGGTCTACCACTACGGCAACCGGGTCGCCCCGGAGCTGGAGCAGCGCCCGGCCACCTTCACCGCCCTCGCCGAGCACTTCTTCACCACCTTCCCGCAGCTGGCCGGGTTGCGCTTCAGCCACCGCTGGGGCGGCGTGATCGACACCTGCACCCGGTTCTGCCCGTTCTTCGGCACCGCGTACGACGGTCGGCTGGCGTACGCGGCCGGCTACACCGGACTGGGGGTGGGGGCCACCCGGTTCGGCACGCGGGTGATGCTCGACCTGCTGAGCGGCGAGGAGACCCCGCTGACCCGGCTCGACCTGGTCCGCAGCACCCCGCTGCCGTTCCCGCCGGAGCCCGTCCGGGCCGCCGGCATCAACCTCACCCGCTGGTCGCTCGCCCGCGCCGACGCGCGCGAGGGCCGGCGCAACCTCTGGCTCCGTACTCTCGATCGTCTTGGTTTGGGGTTTGATTCCTGATGCGCATCCTGCTCGTCGGCGCCGGTGGCGTCGGCTCCGCCGCGGTCGCCATCGCCGCCCGCCGTTCCTTCTTCGAGACCATGGTCGTCGCCGACTACGACCTCGGCCGGGCCGAGCGTGCCGTGGCCGGGCACGGTGACCGCTTCGTCGCCGCCAAGGTCGACGCCTCCGCCGCCGACGCGGTCGCCGCGCTCTGCCGGGAACACCGGATCACGCATGTGCTCAACGCGGTCGACCCGCGCTTCGTCATGCCGATCTTCGACGGGGCCTTCGCCGCCGGGGCCGACTACCTCGACATGGCCATGTCGCTGTCGCACCCGCACCCGTCCCGCCCCTATGCGGAGACCGGGGTGAAGCTCGGCGACGACCAGTTCGCCGTCGCCGACCGGTGGGAAGCCGCCGGCCGCCTCGCGCTCTGCGGCATCGGCATCGAGCCCGGCCTGTCCGACATCTTCGCCCGGTACGCCGCCGACGAGCTGTTCGACGAGATCGACGAGATCGGCGTCCGCGACGGGGCGAACCTCACCGTCGACGGCTACGACTTCGCACCGTCGTTCTCCATCTGGACCACCATCGAGGAGTGCCTCAACCCGCCGGTGGTCTGGGAGGCCGACCGGGGCTGGTTCACCACCGAGCCGTTCAGCGAGCCGGAGGTCTTCGACTTCCCGGAGGGGATCGGCCCGGTCGAGTGCGTCAACGTCGAGCACGAGGAGGTGCTGCTCATCCCGCGCTGGGTCAAGGCGAAACGGGTCACCTTCAAGTACGGCCTCGGCGACGAGTTCATCGAGGTGCTGAAGACGCTGCGCAAGCTCGGCCTCGACTCCACCGCTCCGGTCAAGGTGCGCGGCGTCGAGGTGTCGCCGCGCGACGTGGTCGCGGCCTGCCTGCCCGACCCGGCGACCCTGGGCGGGAAGATGCGCGGCAAGACCTGCGCCGGGACCTTCGTGACCGGCCGCGGCAAGGACGGCGCGCCGCGCAAGGTCTACCTCTACCACGTGGTTGACAACGAGTGGTCGATGCGCGAGTACGGCCACCAGGCCGTCGTCTGGCAGACCGCGGTCAACCCGGTGGTGGCGCTGGAACTGCTCGCCACCGGCGCCTGGTCCGGCGCCGGGGTGCTCGGCCCGGAGGCGCTGCCGCCGGTACCCTTCCTCGACCTGCTCACCAGCTACGGATCGCCGTGGGGGATGGAGGAGCGATGAGCCGCTACGGAGCCATGTACGGACCCGACATCACCTTCCTCGGGGTCGACCGGTGCACCCTCGACGAGCCGGCCTCCTTCGCCGACGCCGACGTGGTGATCGTCGGAGCGCCCTTCGACGGGGGCACCTCGCACCGGCCCGGCACCCGGTTCGGGCCGTCCGCGATCCGCCAGGCCTGCTACCTCGCCCACGACGGCTCCCGCCCGTCCCTGGCGCTGCGCGTCGACGCGCTGCGCGACCTGCGGGTCTACGACGCCGGCGACGTGGAGATGTTCTCCGGCGACATCGAGAAGTCGCTGTCCGCCCTGGAGGCGGCCGTCTACGCGGTCTCCTCGACGGGCGCGATCCCGGTGGTGCTCGGCGGGGACCACTCCATCGCGCTGCCCGACGCCACCGGGGTGGCCCGGCACCTCGGATACGGCCGGGTGTCGCTGGTGCACTTCGACGCGCACGCCGACACGGGCGAGATCGAGTTCGGCTCGCTGCACGGGCACGGCCAGCCGATGCGCCGGCTCATCGAGTCCGGCGCGGTACGCGGCGACCGCTTCCTCCAGATCGGCCTGCGCGGCTACTGGCCCGGGCCGGACATCCTGTCCTGGATGGCCGAGCAGCGGATGCGCTCGTACGAGATGACCGAGCTGGTGTCCCGTGGACTCGACACCTGCCTGACGGAGGCGTTCGAAATCGCCACCGACGAGTGCGAGGGGGTCTTCCTCTCCGTCGACGTGGACGTGGTCGACCCGGGCATGGCACCGGGCACCGGCACGCCGGAACCGGGCGGGCTGACCTCGCGGCAGCTGCTCGACGCGGTCCGCCGGATCTGTTACGAGCTGCCCGTGGTCGGGGTGGACGTGGTCGAGGTCGCCCCGCCGTACGACCACGCCGACATCACCGCGTACCTGGGCAACCGGGTGGTCCTGGAGGCGTTGTCGGCCATCGCCCGGCGGCGGCGGGACGCGGCCGGCGGGTCACCGTGGGACCCGAACCAGCCGCTGCTGGACGGCCGCTGACCGGCACCTGCACCGGTTCGGGGCATTGGATCTCCCCGGGTTGTCGTGGTGCTCGCACTTCGGACCTGACAAGGGTCGATCCGCCGGACTCACGTGCGGCGGTGATACCTCTGAGGCATTTTGATGCCTCAGAGGTATCACGCCCGCACCGGTGCCTGCCTCCAGCGCAGGCGGGCCAACGCGCCCGAGGCGATCGCACGGCCACCGGCGGCGAGTCGCGCGACTCGCCGCCGCGCCGTCAGCCCGCCAGCCGGGAACGGATGAGGAAGCGGACCCCGTCCGGGGCCTCCAACGAGAACCCGCTGCCCCGCCCCGGCACCACGTCGACCGTCAGCCGGGTGTGCTTCCACAACTCCCACTGGGCGACCGACATCCAGAACTCCACCGGCTCGGGCACGCCGTCCACCTGCAGCGACGCCAGCCGGACGTCCGACGACCCGGTGCGGAACTCGCCGGCCGGGTAGCACATCGGGGCGCTGCCGTCGCAGCAGCCGCCGGACTGGTGGAACATCAGCGGCCCGTGCCGCTCCCGCAGCGACCGGATCACCTCGGCCGCCGCGGGGGTCACGGTCACGGTGTCGGCCATCAGAAGAAGCCGAGCTTCTTGGTGGAGTAGCTGACCAGCAGGTTCTTGGTCTGCTGGTAGTGCTCCAGCATCATCTTGTGGTTCTCCCGCCCGATGCCGGACTGCTTGTACCCGCCGAACGCCGCGTGCGCCGGGTACGCGTGGTAGCAGTTCGTCCAGACCCGCCCGGCCTGGATCGAGCGCCCCGCCCGGTACGCGGTGTTCATGTCCCGGGTCCAGACGCCCGCGCCGAGGCCGTACAAAGTGTCGTTGGCGATCTTGACGGCGTCGTCCAGGTCGGCGAAGGAGGTCACCGAGACCACCGGGCCGAAGATCTCCTCCTGGAAGATGCGCATCGAGTTGTCGCCCTCGAAGATCGTCGGCTGGACGTAGTAGCCGCCGGAGAGCTCGCCGCCGAGGTCCGCCCGCGAGCCGCCGGTGAGCACCTTCGCGCCCTCCTGCCGGCCGATGTCCAGGTAGGACAGGATCTTCTCCAGCTGGTCGTTGGAGGCCTGCGCGCCGACCATCGTGTCGGTGTCGAGCGGATGGCCCTGCACGATCCGGTTGGTCCGCTCCACCGCCGCGGCGAGGAAGTCCGAGTAGTGGCCCTGCTGGATCAGCGCCCGGGACGGGCAGGTGCAGACCTCGCCCTGGTTGAGGGCGAACATGGTGAAGCCTTCCAGCGCCTTGTCGTGGAAGTCGTCGTGGGCGGCGCTGACATCGTCGAAGAAGATGTTCGGGCTCTTGCCGCCCAGCTCCAGCGTGACGGGCCTGATGTTCTCGCTGGCGTACTGCATGATCAGCCGGCCGGTGGTGGTCTCGCCGGTGAACGCCACCTTCGCCACCCGGGGCGAGGACGCCAGCGGCTTGCCCGCCTCGACGCCGAAGCCGTTGACGATGTTCAGCACGCCGGGCGGGAGCAGGTCGGCGACCAGCGAGAGCCAGTAGTGGATCGACGCCGGGGTCTGCTCGGCCGGCTTGAGCACCACCGCGTTCCCGGCGGCGAGGGCCGGCGCGAGCTTCCAGGTCGCCATCAGCAGCGGGAAGTTCCACGGGATGATCTGCCCGACCACGCCGAGCGGCTCGTGGAAGTGGTACGCCACGGTGTCGTCGTCGATCTCGCCGAGGGTGCCCTCCTGGGCCCGGATCGCCCCGGCGAAGTACCGGAAGTGGTCGATCGCCAGCGGGATGTCGGCGGCCAGGCTCTCCCGTACCGGCTTGCCGTTCTCCCAGGTCTCGGCGACCGCGAGGGATTCCAGGTTCTCCTGCATCCGGTCGGCGATCCGGTTGAGGATCAGCGACCGCTCGGCGACCGAGGTGCGTCCCCAGGCGTCGGCGGCGCCGTGCGCCGCGTCGAGCGCCTTCTCGACGTCCTCGGCGGTGCCCCGGGCCACCTCGCAGAAGGTCTGCCCGGTCACCGGGCTCGGGTTCTCGAAGTACCGCCCGCCGTGCGGCCGGACGTACTCGCCGCCGATGAAGTGGTCGTAGCGGGACTGCCAGTGGGTGGGGGCGTCGTAGCGCGTCATGGGTACCTCCGCCATCGCAAGGGGTGGATGGCGGGAGGCTAGGTCCGCCGACGTTGCAGCAACGTTGCGCGCTGAAGGTCGTACTCCGAGGAGAGCTGGCCGATGCGGGCCAGGGCGAGTGGCCGGCGCGGCGCGCCCGGCGGCAACGCCCGCGCCAGGGCCTGCCAGGCGGTGAGGTCGTCGGCGCCGGCGGGCGTCGCGGTCCAGGCCGCGAGCAGCGCCGCGTCGCCGGCGGCCAGCACGGCCGCGCGCAGCTGCCCGTCGACCAGCCGGCGCAGCCGGGCCACTCCCGGCGCGTCCGAGCCGGGCAGCAACGGCCCCGGGTACGCCTGCAGCGCGCCCGCCGCGTCCCCGCGCTCCAGCAGCTCCCCGACGGTACGGAAGTCGGCGCGCACGGTGCCGCGCAGCCGGTAGGGGCGGGAGTCGAGCAGTTCCGGGCCGAGCGCCCGGCGCAGCCGGGACAGCTCGGCGCGCAGGGTGACCGGGTGCAGCCGGTCGTCGCCGTAGAGGTCGAGGCCGAGCTGTTCGCCGGTGCGCCCCTCGGGATGATCGAGCAGCAGCACGAGCACTTCGCTGTGCCGGCGGCCGAGCCGGATGCGCCGCCCGCCGACGCGTACCTCGGCCTCGTCCCGGCCGAGCGCGGCCACCGAGATGACGTCGGGTTCGACCGGGGCGGCGCTGGCCAGGAACGCCTCGGCGGCCCGCGCGGTGGCCCGGACCAGGGCGAGGCTCTGCGGGGTGGCGAGGTGGTCGCCGCCGGTGATGTCGACCGCGCCGAGCAGCCGGCCGGTGGGGTCGTGGATGGGCGCGGCGGCGCAGGTCCAGCGCTGCACCGGGCGGACGAAGTGCTCGGTGGCGAAGATCTGCACGCTGTGGTCGACGGCGAGGGCGGTGCCGGGGGCGTTGGTGCCGGCGTGCGCCTCGTCCCAACGGGCGCCGGGCACGAAGTTCATCCGCTCGGCGCGCCGGAGCACCCCCGGATGCCCCTCCACCCAGAGCAGCCGCCCGTACGCGTCGCAGACCGCCATCAGGTGCGCGCCGTCGTCGGCGATGCCACCGAGCAGGTCGCGGAAGAGCGGCAGCACCCGGGCGAGGGGGTGGCCGGCGCGGTAGCTCGCCAGCGCGTCGTCGGTCAGGTCGACCGGGGCGGTGGCCTCCGGGTCGAGCAGCGCGTCGGCCGACCGCCGCCAGGAGTCGGCGACCACGTCGCGGACCCGGGGCGGCAGGTCCCCGGCGGTGAGGAACGCCTCGTGGGCGGCGCCGACCTGCGCGATCCGCTCGGCCGGATCGGCACCGAATTCCAGGGCGAGCCACGGGTCAGCCATCGGCGACCTCCTCGCGCCCATCGTGACGCAGCCCACGCCTGATCGCCAATACCGGTTGCCGCGGTCGATCGACGCCCCTCATCCTGGTGCCTCGGTCGTCGCCGGCAGGGCGCGGCGTCGTGAGTGGAGAAGGGGCGGTCGTGATGGTCGGGACGCGGGAACGGATGATGGTGCAGCTCCAGCTGGTCAGCGGCGACCGCCACCTGGTGGCCTGGGTGCGCGACGACCGCCGGGTCCGCGTCGGCGTGGAGCTGTCGCTGCGCGACCACGCCGAACCGGACCGCTTCTGGCGGGTGATCGCCAAGGGCGAGCCGCGCCCGGCGGGCGAGATCCGCCGCGGTTGGCACAACGACATCTGACAGCCTGCCGGACCACGCCGCTATGTGATCTCCCAGTCACGGATCGTCTTTCGGTAAACCTTCCTGCCGGAACCGCTGAACCGCGCAGCGCTCCCAGGCCGTACCAGGCGACGTACGGAGATCACCGGACGACGGGAGGCACGAGGTGCAGCGCAAGCACGTGTTGGCGGCGGGGGTGGCGGTGGTCGCCACGGCGGTGGTGTCGGTCGGGACCGGGTTCGGCTTCGCCGACACCACCCCCGCCCGGCAGAGCGCCTGCCAGGGCTCGGTGACGTTCTCGGCCGAGGGCGGGGCCCCGGCCGCGACCAGCGACCGGTTCCCGGCGGGCACCAGGCTGCGGGTGACCAACCTGGACAACAACAAGGCCGCGACGGTGACGGTGACCGGCCCGTCCGGTAGTTGCGTGCTGCTCAACGCCGCCGCGATGGAGCTGGTCCGGGAACCGGGCAAGAACGTGATCCGCCGCAACCTGGTGGAGCGCCTGGACGGTGCCGCCGCGCAGCCCGGGGGAGCGACCCAGCCGGGCGGTCAGACCCGGCCGGGCAGCGCGCAGCCCCCGGCGCGGCCGGGTGGTGCGCCCGCGGCGAGCGTCTGCGCCGGTGCGATCACCTTCTCCGCCGAGGGCGGGGCGCCCGCCGCGACCAGCGGCCAGTTCCCGGTCGGTACCCGGCTGCGGGTGACCAACCTGGACAACAACAAGGTGGTGACGGTGACGGTGACCGGCCCGTCGGGCAGTTGCGTGCTGCTCAACGCCGCCGCGATGGACGCGATCCGGGAGCCTGGCAAGAACCTGGTCCGCCGCAACACGGTCGAACTGCTCCGCTGACCGCCGTCTTACACGCGTTCGGTCCTGCATGAGTGGAACACCATGGGTGTCACGAGAGGTCTGTGACACCCATGGTGTTCCACCAAGCGGGGCGGTGCGCGCTGCGCGGGTTGCGGTGGCTCAGCGGAAGGCGGCGTCCAGGATGTCCAGGCCGCGGGCAAGCTCGTCGTCGGAGATGACCAGCGGCGGCAGGAAGCGCAGCACGTTGCCGTACGTGCCGCAGGTCAGGGTGAGCAGGCCGGCGGCGTGGCACGCCGCCGAGACCACCGCTGCCGCGGCCGGGTCGGGGGTGAGGGTGCCGGGCTGCACCAGCTCCACCGCGAGCATCGCGCCCCGGCCGCGTACCTCGGCGATGCGCGGATCACGCTCGGCGATGGTGCGCAGCCGCGCGGCCATCACCGTCTCGATCCGCTGCGCCGCGCAGGCCAGGTCCAGCTCCCGCATGGTCTCGATGCTGGCCAGCGCCGCCGCGCAGGCGATCGGGTTGCCGCCGTACGTGCCGCCGAGGCCACCGACGTGCACCGCGTCCATCAGCTCCGCCCGGCCGGTCACCGCCGCCAGCGGCAGCCCACCGGCGATGCCCTTGGCCAGGGTGATCAGGTCCGGCACGACGTCCTCGTGGTCGCAGGCGAACCACTGCCCCGTCCGGCAGAACCCGGTCTGGATCTCGTCGGCGACGAAGACCACCCCGGCCGCCGTCGCCCACTCGCGCAGCGCCGGCAGGAACCCCTCCGCCGGTACGACGAAACCGCCCTCGCCCTGGATCGGCTCGATCAGCAGCGCGGCCACGTTCTCCGCGCCGACCTGCTTCTCCACCATTTCGATCGCCCGCGCCGCCGCCTCGGCCCCGGAGAGACCCCCGTCGCGCAGCGGGTACGACATCGGCACCCGGTAGATCTCCCCGGCGAACGGCCCGAACCGGTGCTTGTACGGCATGTTCTTCGCGGTCAGCGCCATGGTCAGGTTGGTCCGGCCGTGGTACGCGTGGTCGAAGACCACCACCGCCGGCCGCCCGGTCGCGTGCCGGGCGATCTTCACGGCGTTCTCCACCGCCTCGGCGCCGGAGTTGAACAGCGCCGAACGCTTCTCGAAGCTCCCCGGCGTCAGCGCGTTGAGCTGCTCGCAGACCGCCACGTACGACTCGTACGGCGCGACCATGAAGCAGGTGTGGGTGAAGCGTTCGACCTGCGCCTTCACCGCCTCGACGACCCGGGGGGCGGAGTTGCCCACGTTGGCCACGGCGATGCCGGCCGCGAAGTCGATCCACTGCCGGCCCTCGACGTCGGTGATGGTGCCGCCGCCCGCGTGGTCGACGTAGGACGAGATGGTGCTGCCGACGCCCCGGGCCACGGCCGCGCCGCGCCGCTTGTGCAGTTCCTCCGACGACGTCATGGGTCAGCCCTCGATGTTGTGCATGACGTGCTTGATCCGGGTGTAGTCCTCCAGGCTGTAGACCGACAGGTCCTTGCCGTGCCCGGAGTGCTTGAAGCCGCCGTGCGGCATCTCGGAGACGAACGGGATGTGGGTGTTCACCCAGACGCAGCCGAAGTCGAGGCGGCGGGTCATCCGCATCGCCCGGCCGTGGTCGCGCGTCCAGACGGAGGCGGAGAGGCCGTAGTCGACGCCGTTGGCCCAGCGCACCGCCTCGTCCTCGTCGGAGAAGCGCTGCACGGTGATGACCGGGCCGAACACCTCGTCCTGGATGATCTCGTCGGCCTGGCGCAGCCCGGAGACCACGGTCGGGGCGTAGAAGTAGCCGCGCTCGCCGAGCCGCGAGCCGCCGGTCTCCACGCTGGCGTGCTCGGGCAGCCGGTCGACGAAACCGCTGACCCGGGCGAGCTGGTTGGCGTTGTTCAGCGGCCCGTAGAGCACGTCGGCGTCGTCCGGCGCGCCGGTCTTCGTGTTGCGGGCCTGCTCGGCCAGCGCCGCGACGAAGTCGTCGTACACGCGGGGGCCGGCGAGCACCCGGGTGGCGGCGGTGCAGTCCTGGCCGGCGTTGAAGTAGCCGCCGACCGCGATCGCCTCGGCCGCCGCCGCGACGTCCGCGTCGTCGAAGAGCACCACCGGGGCCTTGCCGCCCAACTCCAGGTGGGTCCGCTTCAGGTCGGGCGCGGCGGCGGAGGCGACCTCCATGCCCGCGCGGGTCGAGCCGGTGATCGACACCAGCTGCGGGGTGGGGTGCGAGACGAGGGTACGACCGGTGTCCCGGTCGCCGCAGACCACGTTGAACACGCCCGGCGGGAAGAACTCCGACGCGATCTCGGCCAGCAGCAGCGTCGACACCGGCGTGGTGTCGGACGGCTTGAGCACCACCGTGTTGCCGGCCGCCAGCGCCGGGGCGATCTTCCAGACCGCCATCATCAGCGGGTAGTTCCAGGGCGTCACCTGCGCGCAGACGCCGATCGGCTCGCGCCGCACGTACGAGGTGTGCCCGGCCATGTACTCGCCGGCCGAGCGGCCTTCGAGCAGGCGGGCGGCACCGGCGAAGAAACGGAACTGGTCCACCGCCGGGGGCAGCTCCTCGTCGGCGGTGAGCTGGCGCGGCTTGCCGGTGTTGCGCACCTCCGCGTCGACCAGCTCGGCCGCGCGGGCCTCCACGGCGTCGGCGAGCTTGAGCATCGCCTTCTGCCGCTCGCCCGGGGTGGTGTCCCGCCAGCTCTCGAAGGCGGTGGCGGCGGCCTTCATCGCCGCGTCCACGTCCGCCGCACCGGAGACGGGGGCCTGGGCGAAGACCTCACCGGTGCACGGGTCGATCAGGTCGGCGTACCCGCCGTCCACCGGGTCGACGTACTCGCCGTTGACGAAGTTGCGCAGCTGCTGCTGGTCGCTCATGAGGATGTCTCTCCAGGGGTGGCCGGGAGTCTGGTCGCGGAGGTAATCGCAATCTCGTTGCCATCTTCGCTACTGAATTCGCGGCAGACAAGGCCTGTGGCGACTGTTTCCGTGCGGCCGGTCGTCGTCTACGCTGCCGACGTGGAGCCGAGAGCCTTCTATGTCGCCGGTCGCCCCGTCCACGGCGAGGGCGAGCTGACCGTCACCCACCCGTACGACGGCCGGACGGTGGGGCGTACCACGCTCGCCACGGCCGACCAGGTCGAGGCCGCCGTCGCGGCGGCGGCCGGCGTGGCGGCGCAGGCCGCGGCCCTGCCCGCGCACGCGCGGGCGGCGGCCCTGGACCACGTGTCCCGGCGGCTGGCGGAGCGGGCCGAGGAGGTCGCGGCGCTGATCACCGCCGAGAACGGCAAGCCGATCAAGTGGGCGCGGGCCGAGGTGGGGCGGGCGGTGTCGACGTTCCGCTGGGCGGCGGAGGAGGCGCGGCGCTTCTCCGGCGAGTTGCAGCGCCTGGACACCGACCTGGCGGCGACGGGGCGGATCGCCCTGGTACGGCGGGTGCCGCGTGGCCCGGTGCTGGGGATCGCCCCGTTCAACTTCCCACTGAACCTGGTGGCGCACAAGGTCGCCCCGGCGATCGCGGTGGGCGCGCCGATCATCGTGAAGCCGGCCCCGGCGACGCCGCTGTCGGCGCTGCTGCTGGGGGAGATCCTGGCCGAGACCGAGCTGCCCGAGGGAATGTTCTCGGTACTGCCGCTGCCCAACGAGCGCGCCGCCGAGCTGGTCGCCGACCCGAGGCTGCCGGTGGTGTCGTTCACCGGCTCCGGCCCGGTCGGCGCGGAGATCCGCCGCTCCGTGCCGGAGAAGCACGTCACCCTGGAGCTGGGCGGCAACGCGGCGGCGGTGATCTGCGAGGACTGGGCCGCCGACGAGGACCTGACCTTCGCGGCGCACCGGATCGCCACGTTCTCCAACTACCAGGCCGGGCAGTCGTGCATCGCCGTGCAGCGGGTCTTCGTGCACGAGTGGCTGTACGACGGCTTCCTGCCCCGGCTGATCGCGTCGGTGCAGGAGCTGCGGGTCGGCGACCCTGCCTCCGGCTTGACGGACGTCGGGCCGCTGGTCTCCGTGGAGGCGGCGCAGCGGGTGGAGGCGTGGGTGGACGAGGCGGTCGTTGCCGGGGCCACCATCGAGGTGGGCGGCCGGCGCGACGGCGCCACCTACCCGCCCACCGTCCTCTCCGGGGTGCCCGCCGACGCGAAGGTCTGCACCGAGGAGGTCTTCGGGCCGGTCCTGGTGGTCGCGCGCGTCACCGACGACCGCGCCGCGTTCGCCGCCGTCAACGACTCGGCGTACGGGTTGCAGGCTGGGGTGTTCACTCACCGGCTGGACGTGGCGTTCGAGGCGGCGCGGGTGCTGGAGGTCGGTGGGGTGATCGTCGGGGACGTGCCGTCGTACCGGGCCGACCAGATGCCTTACGGGGGCGTCAAGGGGAGTGGCGTGGGGCGCGAGGGGCTGCGCAGTGCGATGGAGGACTACACCGAGCCGCGGGTGATGGTGCTGACCGGGGTGGCGCTCTAGCCGCCGTCCGGCGTCGGCCGGGCGTGTCCCCGCCGGGAGCGGTCATCAGGTTGAGCGGTATGCCTCTCAGGCATATTTATGCCTCTGAGGTATATCGCTCATCGGGCATACGACCCGCCACTCACCATGTGCCGTCGTCGTGGACCCGGGCCGGGGCCCGGCCGAGCAGGAGCGTGGTGAGCGCGGCGTCGATGTCGTCGCCGAGGAACCACTCGCCGGCCTGGTCCAGAGCGAAGATCCGGCCGCGCTCGTCCACGGCGAGGATGCTGTCCTGCCGTTCGGAGCCGATCGGGAAGAGTCGTACGCCGAGGACGGCCCCGAAGTCGGCGAGGGTGTCAGCGGTGTGCGCCGCATGGAGCGGGTCGATGCTGAACCAGGAGATCCACACGTCGCGTCCCGGGCCTCGACGGCCGCACGTCAGGCCCGGAAACTTCGCGAGCGCTTCCTGGGCAGCGGGAAATTGCGGATGACCGCTGGATCGCTCGTGTGTCTCCAGAATCGCGATGCGGGCGATGTCTTCGTCTCCGCGTCCCGGCCGCCAGCCGCCGTCGACCAGCGCACTGGCCACTTCAGGGGGAAACCGGCCCGGCTCCGGTGAGGTCCGCGGCTCCGGCCGCATCTCCCGGGTGTACGCCAGATCCGACCATCCGATCACCGCGAAGTGCACAAGGAAGTTCAGGCAGGAGTCGCATGCCCGTTCCGCCGGTCCGGCGGACGGGTCTCCCGGTTCCCGAATGCGGAAGAGCTCGAACGGGGATTCGAAGAGAAGCAACTCCGCCTCCCGCATGGTCAGCGGGGCCTGACCGGCGGCGGCGCGGCGGTGGTCGTACTCGTGGAGGACGTCGGAGACGACGATCAGCTCGGCGTGCCGGTCGCCGCCGCGGACCAGGTGCCCGGCGGGCAGTTCGTCCAGGTACGCGCGGACCAGCGGGTGGTGGTGCAACTCGATGTCGCCCTTGGCCCCGTGACCGATGTACGTGCGGCCCTCGACGGTCAGGTGGGCGACCGTGGCGGGTGTGGGCAGCCGCCGGATCTCACGGAGCAGTTGGCTCGCCGGGTCGACCGTGCGGGGGGCCGGGCTGCCGGCGGGGCGGCTGCGGCGGTACATCTGCTCGACCGCCGCGACCGGCACCCGTGGCCAGGTGGAGACCTCGCCGGTCTCCTTATCGACGACCGTGGTGGGCAGGTCGCCCGGCACGGCGTCGACGTCCGGGGCCACGACCGACCGGATGACGTACCCCAGGTCGAACTCGTCGATCCGCGGACGGCACTCGTAGCCGAGGCGCTGTGAGTCGCGGCGGGCCCACACCGTGGCGAGCTGCTCGGCCTGCTGGCGATCGATCACAGGCTGAAAACTACCGGACCCCCACGACTCCGTGGCACCCGGTATGGTTCGCCTGACTGAACGTGACCGGGGGAGGGTGGCGTTGGCTGAAAGCGTTGACCGGGAAGCCAATCGCGCCCTCCGGGCACGGTTCGACGAGGTGTACGGGCAGTACCGGCGGCTCCGGTCCGGTTTGGACGAACTGCAGACCAAACTGGCCGAGCTGCGGATCACGGAACGCTCCGACGACGGCCAGGTGACCGCCACCGTGGGCGCCCGGGGTGAGCTGATCGACGTGCAACTCAGTCCCTCCGTCTTCCACGACCGGGACGCGAAGGCGTTGAGCCGGAAGATCACCACGACGGTCCATCGGGCCACGGCCGCCGCTGCGGCCGCCACCCAGGACCTGGTGGCCGGCTACCTGCCGGCGGGGTCGGGGTCGGCGGACTTCCTCCGCAGCGGTGACTTCGGCGCGCTGCTCGGCCGCGCCGACACGGCGCTCCAGGGCGAAAGAGAACGGCGTGGCTGAGGGGCAGCTCTGGCTCGATCCGGACCGGGCCCGCCGTGGCGGCGCCGACCTGCACCTCGCCGGCGAGGCCATCGGCACCCGGCGTGCGCAGGTCGGGGGTGCGATCGCGGCGGCGAGCGCGCAGCGTCCCTGGGGCCGTGACGACATCGGCGCCGCGTTCGAGAAGAGCTACCGCGGCTACGAGGAGACGCTGCTGCGCGCCTGGGAGGGGGTCGGGCGGGCGGTGGCGGGGCTGGGTGCCGACGTCGTGGCCTCCGTCGAGGCCACGGTGCAAACCGACACCGCGAGCGGGCAGCGACTCGACGGCGTGTCCGGCCACCACGGCTACCGGCGCTGACCCGCGGAGGACCAACTCGTGAGCCTGCTGCCGAGCCCGATCCCGCACCCGCTCGACTACAGCCCATGGGATCTGCCGGGCTGGGTCTACGAGGCCCTCGACTGGGTCATCGGGGTGGAGTGGCCGGAGGGCGACGAGCGCGCCGTCTGGGACCTCGCCGACCAGTGGTACGCCGTCGCGGCGGCCCTCGCCGGCCCGCGCGACGACGCGATCGCCGCCGCGACCGACGTACGCAGCGGGTACGGCGGCATCGGCCTGGTGGCCGAGGCGTTCGACACCGCCTGGCGGCGGGTGGCCGAGGGTGACGAGGCGCCCCTGCCCGTCCTGCTCGCGGTCAGCAGCGACCTCGGTCGCCTGGTCGAGGAGTGCGGCTGCGACATCGAGGGCGCCAAGCTCGAGGTCTGGATCGAACTGGGCATCCTCGTCGTCGAGCTGCTGGCCATCGCCGTGGCGAGCGTGCTGACCGCCGGCGCCGCGTCACCCGCGGTCGGGGCGGCCACCGCTGCCAGCCGCCTGGTGGTCCAGCAGATCTTCAAGCGGCTGCTCGCCCAACTCGCCAAGAAGGAACTCAAGCGGGGCTTCAAGGAGGCCGGGGAGCGGGCCGCCAAGGAGGTCACCCGGGACGGCATGCGCGGGCTGGGCAGGCGCGCCGTCAAGGGCGGGCTGGAGGAGGCGGCGGAGGAGTCCGGGATCAGCCTCGCCACGCAGGCGTACCAGAACTCCACTGGCCGTCGCCACGGCCTGGACCTGGCCGACCTCGGCGCGTCGGCGGTCGGCGGGTTCGCCGGCGGCGCGGTGGCGCCGCTGGCGGGGCTGGGCCGGCACGCCCAGGGTCGCGGCGCGCGGATCGCCGAACACTTCGGCCGGGAGATGACCGGCGAAACCCTCGCCGAGGGCGCGGCAGGCCTCGCCACCGGCCAGGGCGTCATGTCGCTGGAGGAGGCTGCGCGGGCGGCCGTCTCCGGCGCCACCGGTTCGGCGACCGGTCAGGTCGACGCGGCGGTGCGCGCCCGCATCGACGGACAGTTGAGTTCGCTCGCCGCACCGCTGCCGCCTGTGGACTTGCCCGTCGCACCACCGCCGGTGACCGGGGGCGACGGCCTTCCCTCGCCCCGCGACGGATCGCCGCGAGAGGCGGGGCCGTCGACGCTGTCTGGCGGCACCGCAACGGGTGCGGCCCCCGCGGACTCCTCTCCGCCCGCACCGCAGCCGGCCCGGGAGCCAGTGGCGGCGAGCCGGTGGGAAGCTGGTCCGGCTACGGAGGCAGGGCCGGCGTCCGGTCGGGGCGGGTCAGCGGCCGTCAGCGTGGATGTCGGCGGCACCGTGGCAACCCAGGCGGAGCAAGCTTCCTCGTCGGGCAGCCCCACGCTTTCATCGGTCACCACCGAACGCCCGCCGTCGCTACAGGTCGGGGAGGTGCCTGCCACCGCCGGTCACTCCAGCGCTTCACCCACGACTGCCAGCCTGGCGACATCTGCCCCCGTGACATCCGCTCCTGTGGCGACCGCCCCCGTGACTGCCTCCGCCACCACGATGACGCCCGTCGCTCAGCCGACGCCGACCACCGCGACGTCGGCTGGCGCCGGCGCGGCCGGCAACACGGCGACCAGCGTCACTCCGGCCCGTGCGACCGTGTCCGCGTTGGCGCAGCCGCCGGTGGCAGGCGTGCACAGCAGCCCTCCCGCCGTCACCCCGCCGCCGATGCAGCCGTCCTCGCCGGTGGGCGCCGAACCGCCGCCTCGGCAGGAGCCCCGGACACCGAAGCAGGACGGGGACGTCACCACCCCGCCGACGAAGGCGAATTCATTCCCGTCGCTGGAATCGCTGGCACCAGCTCCCGCGACCTCACCATTTCCCGAGTCGCACCTCTCGCCGGCTCCACCGGGACCGACCAGCGAGCCACCGCGTCCGAGGAGCCCCGAGTGGTACGCCGCAAAATGGGCGGCCGAACGGGAAGCCCTTGAGCGACGCCGCTACCAGGGTTACTTCGAGTCCCAGCGAGCCTGGTACGAGGACAAGCGGCGCTTCGACGCCGCCACCCGTCGCAAGGAGGTGGCTCGGAGTCACGAGGAAAGGGCACGCCGGTCCGCCCGTCGGGCGATCGAGCTGCAGCAAGAGGGCCGCGTCGAGATGGCGGACTGGTTCCAGCGGCTTGCGAACCAGGACCAGCGCGACGCGTTCGAAGAGCAGGATCTGGCTGCGGACATCCTGGCCGGGAAGGTCGTGCCGACCGAGGTCCTCATCGACAACGCGGCCGACTTCCAGCGGATCAACGACGACGTCGCCGATCTCGCCCTCGGCGCGGTCGAGACCAGCGACCGGTCGGCGCTGACCGGCACCGACGACGACCCGCCCCCGATCGACCGATCCCGCCGGTACGGGCAGTGGGGTGGGCTGCGCCCGCCGCTGGCGTTGCACCAGACCGACCTCGAACGGCAGATGCCCCGCAATCCGGACGGCAGCGTCGTTCGTACCGCCGATCCCCGGCAGGGCGGGTGGTTCGCGCTCGCCAACGACGGCGGGCCGCAGGCCGACCCCACTCGCGGCATCAACTGCCTCGACTGCACCCTGTCGCTCTTCGAAACCTGGGTACACGGCCGGCCGCGGGTCTCCGCGCCGCGTACCTTCGACGGCTACGCCGCAGGCGACATCCGACGCCCGATCCTGGGGGAGAAGAACGGCCCGGAGCGGGTGGAGCAGGTCACCGGCGGGCGTTTCCAGAAGCTGGTGGGCCGTCGGGAGCAGGGGACGGATAGCTCGTCCCTGCGCAGCGCGGTCGACCGTGGCTTCGAGAACCTGCACGTCCAGCTGAAGATCGGCGGCCACGGCAGTTACGCGTTCCTCATCACCGAGTGGGAGAACGGCGGTTCGCACGCCTGGGTTGCCCTCAACCAGAACGGCACCATCCTCTACGTCGACCCGCAGAGCGGCGCGATCCACGACCAGCCCCTCTACCGACACGAGGGTGTCGCCGACCCTGACAACGTCATCAGCATCGACGCACTCGTGCTCGGCGGGGACGGCCGACCGATGCCGCTGGGCGGGCTGGCTCGGGGCCGGTTCAGCGTCCTTCCGGACCTGCCCGACTACCCGTCGACGCCGGACGAGGAGGCCGGGTACGGCGACCCGTACCTGAACCGCCTCCACCTGCTCGACGGCCCGGGCGCCGCTACCTCGGGAAGCGGTCCAGCGATGGACGGGGTGCCACCTGCGGTGCCCCACCTCCCGCCGGAGGCGGCTGAGCCGCTCGACGAAGCGGATGAGCTGCGGCGCGCACGTCAACTGGCGTACGGAGAGCGGCAGGCTGCCGGGGCGTCGGCTCGTGAGGTCGTCGCGGCGAGCGCCGATCTCGACGCGGTGTTCGAAGCGGGTGTCACCCCTGCCGAAGTGGCCGCCCAGCTCGACGGTCCCACGCTCCGGCGGCTCGCCCCGCACCTCGACGAGGGGGCGGCCCACGACGTGGCGCGGTTGCTCGCCGATCCGCGAGTTGCCCGCATGCTCGACGAGACGTGGCAGACGCCCCCGTACGGTGAGCCGCTGCTCGCCGAGACGCTGGTCAGACAGTTGACGCAGCGACCCGACCTGGCCCGGATGATCCTGACGACGCCGGAGCTCGCGCACTCGCTGACGGCCCGCCCGCTGACGCTGCACCACCTTGCGGCTCATCAACAGGCGATCGAGGTCCTGGGATCAGTGCTCGACGACGTTTCCTCGATGAGGCCGATACCTGGCGCTAACAGCCGGTCGTCCGCGGATACGACACCACTGACCACCGAGCAGCGGCAGATTTCAGAAGCTTTCAGTGCCCGTAAGCAGGCGGTATACCAGTCCAACTTCGATGTCTCGAGGAGGCATGAGGAAGAATATCGGCTGGCATACCTGAGGAGCCTCTACCAGGCTGCCGAGGTGGCGCAGCGCGAGTTGAACCAATTGGCCCTGTCGTTGGCGGCTGTGCGTGGGCGCCCAGGATGGCGGTTAAAACCAAAGGGCTATCGCCGCGTTCTGGACAAGCTCATTGAATACGATAATGATGCTGCCGAGTTGAAGGATCTGGCCGCCGCAAAGGTTCAATTTGATCACTTGGACGACATTTATGTAGCACTCGCTGCTTTGGGTCAGCGGGAAGACGTCGTGGTGCTCAGCATCAAGGATCGGTTCGTCAAGCCGCTCACCAGCGGCTATCGCGACGTGTTGCTCAACTTGCGGATGTCGAACGGCCATATCGCGGAACTGCGCCTGCACCTTGCCGCGATGGACGAGGTCGCTGTGTGGGAGCATCCTCTTTACGAGGTGCGACGTGACCTGGAGGCGATTGCCGAATCTGAGGGCCGCGAGCTGACAGCAGTAGAGGTTAGGATCATGGACGGTTTGCTTCGCAGAGAGCGGGCGGCCTTCTGGGCGGCGCTGGACAGTGGCGCAAGCGAAAGTGAGCGGCAGTGAGGCGAGCAGAGGGTCTTGAGCTCCCGGCGTTCTTCAGTTACTACGGCACGCCGGTGAAGATCGTTGGTACCGCTGACGGTGACATGGTCGTCTGGAAGTTGGTCAGAGAGACCGGTGGCTGGCAGTCGGCGGACAGGCTGATCGACAAGATTCTGTTGGTAGGCGGCGATGATGTGGAGACTCTGACCCGCAGCGAATTCATAGAATTGACGGAGCGCGAGAGGGGGCGTTACCTCAGCGGAAGTGGCCCGGTTTTCGCGCTCTATGAAACGGTCAGTGCCATTACCGACACGCTGGCCCAAGAGCGCAGGTATCCGACTCCGGAGGAGATTGCCCTGATCCGCGGTATCCATCGGAAGACCTTCGTCATGTTCGAAGAAAATCTCCAGCGCGCGGGGGAGGCCGGTGCCGATCCTCTGCTTGCCGACAGTTAGGCAGGCGGCATGTATGGAAGCCATGGAACTCTCTTGCCACCCGCGCCCACGTGGGTCAGGGTCGCGACATGACGAACCCTCACGTCGACACCCCCACCACCCTCCCCACCCGATCCTTCGGCTGATCGAACCTGTTCCTCAAGCCCGAGGAGGACCCCCGCTCCACCGGCGGCTTCGACGACGAGCGGAGCCTCCTGGTCGGCTACCTGCGTGACCACCGGCTGACCCTGGAGCTCAAGTGCGCCGACCTCGACGCCGAGGCGCTGGCGCGGCGCAGCGTGCCGCCGTCGACGATGTCGCTGCTCGGCCTGGTCCGGCACATGGCCGAGGTGGAGCGGGGCTGGTTCCGGCGCACCATGGCCGGCGAGGACGCGCCGCGGATCTGGTGCACGGAGGAGGAGCCCGACGCCGACTTCGACGGCGCGGTCGCCGACCCGAAGGTGGTCGAGGAGGCGTGGGCGGCCTGGCGTGCGGAGGTCGCGTACGCCGAACGTTTCGTCGACGAGGCTGCCGACCTGGGCGTCAAGGGGTACCGGGGAGACCTGACGATCTCGCTGCGCGAACTGCTGGTGCACATGATCGAGGAGTACGCCCGCCACAACGGCCACGCCGACTTCCTGCGGGAGCGCATCGACGGCCGCGTCGGCCAGTGACCCGGCCGTGCAGGTGCGGCCGGGCGAGCAGGCGGAGCAGGTGTTCGCCCGCTCCAAATAGGATCGGCCCATGACGAACTCCGGCATGTCGAAGCGGCAGTGGTTGGCATGGGTGAGCGGCCTCCTGCTGGGCCTCGTCGTCGGCCTGTCCATCTTCCGGGACAAGGGTGGGGTGGCCTTCGGTGTCGCTTTCGGTATCGCCTTCGCGGTCGCCTTCGGCGCCATCACCCGCAAGGACGAGCGTCCGGCCGCCCGCGCGGACGAGCGACCGGACAGGGCCGACGACGGCGAATAGGGGCGCCGGCAGGAGTGGGAACCCCAGTTGCGCGATCTCGGGGTGTCCGCCGCTGGAGACACCCCGACCCGGCGCAACTGGGGACGATCAAGCCCGAGCATGAGTGGACCGGACCCCGGCGCGGCATGAAGCGACAAAGAGCGGGCCGAGGGCGCGAGACGGCAGGGCTACGCCGGGACGCGGCGACGGAGAGGGGCGCCGGTGCAGGTGGACACGCCGAGGACGGTCGCGGAGGCGGTGGCCGTACAAGATCGGTTGCGGCCCCTCGCCGACCTGGTCGGGCCGGGTCCGCGCCGGCCCGCGCCGGTGGCCGGCCTCGACGTCGCGTACGCGGAGCGCGGTGACCTGCTCGCGGCGGCCGTCACCGTGCTGGACGCCGCGACGCTGGCGGTGGTCGACCGGGCGGTGAGCGTGGGGCGGCTGGCCTTCGAGTACGTGCCGGGGCTCTTCGCCTTCCGGGAGCTGCCGGCGCTGCTGGCCGCGCTCGACGGGTTGACCGTCCGCCCGGAGCTGCTGGTCTGCGACGGGCACGGGCTGGCCCACCCGCGCCGCTTCGGGCTCGCCTGTCACCTGGGGGTGGTGACCGGGCTGCCGGCCATTGGGGTGGGCAAGACCCGGCTGGTCGGCGAGTGGACCGAGCCGGGGCCGCGGCGGGGTGACGGCACGCCGCTGGTGGACGGGGGAGAGCCGGTCGGGCGGGTGCTGCGGACCCGGGACGGGGTGAAGCCGGTCTTCGTCAGCGTCGGGCACCGGATGAGCCTGGACAACGCCGTCGATCAGGTGCTCGCGCTCACGCCGCGCTACCGGCTGCCGGAGACCACCCGCACCGCGGACCGGTTGTGCCGCGAGGCCCTCGCCGCCGCCCTCACCTGACCCGCCGCCACCGCGACCGACGGCCTCCATTCAGGCCGTCGACGTGACCCACGACACGGCGCGCGGGGTAATGCGGCACACATCTGGAGCGCTCAATGGGGGGAGGCCCCCCTGACCCGGTAGTAGCCTGACGCCGGATTTCAGCGGGGGAGAGACGGTGAGGTGGAGATGACCGTGCGTCGGCAGGTCGTGCGCCTGGTGGCGGGCGCTGCGCTGCTCGGCGGCCTGCTCGCCGTCGCCGCCGCTCCCGCGTACGCCGATTCCGACCGGGTCGGAGTCCGCGCGGCGAGCAGCTTCAGCGCGGGCGGTTCCGCGGGCGGCGTCCAGATGGAGGTGCGCAAGCGCACCGAGGGCTGCGTGCTGCTGCGCAGTTCGCTCGGGTTGCGGCTCGCCGGGTTGAACCCGGACCAGGTGCGGGTACAGGTGAACATCGGGGGCCGCTGGTTCCCGGTGGCCGTCTCCGGCGGCGGTGGCAGCGTCGCCACCGCCCGTACCTCGCCGGCGAATGCCACGTTGTGCAAGGGGAAGAGCATCACCGTTCGCTACCGGGTCGCGTTCGTCGCGGGCGCCCCGGCGGGCAGGTTGGAGGTGGTCGGCGAGGCGACGACCGCCGTCGGCCGACTCATCGGCCGGGGCGCCGACAGCTCCCGGGTCGGTGGCCGCCTCGCCGCGAGCGCGTCGCCGACCCCGAGCCGCAAGCCCACCCCGACCCCCACCCCGAGCGCGACCGAGACCCCGGCCGCCACGGACGAGCCGACCCTGGCCGCCCTCGCCGCCCCGACCCCCGGCCAGGCCACCGCCGCTGCCGAAGAGTCCTCCGGAGGATCCATGATCATGTGGTTCGGCATCGCCCTGGTAGCCATCGGCGCCGGGCTGATCGCCCTGCTCATCCGCAACAACCGCAAGGACCGCGGGCCCGCCCGCGAGCAGGCGGAGTACCCGGCCGTCCCGCTGCCGCGCAACCCCGGTCCGACCACCTACCGCTCCGGCGGCGGGGTGCCCGGCGCCACCCCCGCGCCGACCCCCCAGGTGTACGGCCAGCAGCCCGGCCCGGCCCGCCCCAACGGCCTGTACGGCGGCGCCGGCGCGTACCCGACCGTCACGCCCGCGCCTCGTCCCGCCGGCGGGGTGTACGGCGCGCCGACGTCGGCCCCGCCCGCGGCCACGCCGCCGGCGCCGCAGCGGCCCGCCTCCACGCCGCCTGACGGGGAGGCGACGACCTTCATGCCCCGCCTGCCCGGCTAGGACAGGGCGCACCCCGCCGCTCCGTTAGGCTCAGGTTCGTTGAAGACCTGCTGTCGAGGAGCGAGCCCGGTGTCTGACCTGTCCCAGATCGTGAAGGCGTACGACGTCCGGGGGACGGTGCCCGACCAGTGGGACGAGCGCACCGCGGAGGCGCTCGGGGCGGCCTTGACGCAGGTCCTGAACGACTCCGGTGAGCCGGGCGACGCCGTGCTCATCGCGCACGACATGCGGGCCACCGGCCCCGCCCTGGCGAGCGCCTTCGCCACCGGCGTGCGGTCCGAAGGCCGTTCGGTGATCGAGCTGGGGCTGGCCTCCACCGACATGCTCTACTACGCCTCGGGCGCGCTGGGCCTGCCCGGCGCGATGTTCACCGCCAGCCACAACCCGGCGCAGTACAACGGCATCAAGATGTGCCGCTCCGGGGCGCGCCCGATCGGGCAGGACAGCGGCCTGGCCGACATCCGCGACCGGGCCCAGGCGCTGCTGGCCCGCGGTGAGCTTGGGGCCGGCGAGCCGCCGGTCCCGGCCCGGCGGCGGGACCTGCTGCCGGACTACGCCGCGCACCTGCGCAAGCTGGTCGACCTCTCCACCATCCGGCCGCTGAAGGTGGTCGTCGACGCCGGCAACGGAATGGGCGGCTACACCGTGCCCACCGTGCTCGGCGACGCCGCCCTGCCGCCCCTGCCGCTGGAGATCGTGCCGCTCTACTTCGAGCTGGACGGCACCTTCCCCAACCACGAGGCCAACCCGCTCGACCCGAAGAACCTGGTCGACCTCCAGCGCGCGGTGGTGGCGCACGGCGCCGACATCGGGCTCGCCTTCGACGGCGACGCCGACCGCTGTTTCGTGATCGACGAGCGCGGCGAGCCGGTCTCCCCGTCCGCGATCACCGCCCTGGTGGCGGCCCGCGAGCTGGCCAAGCACCCCGGATCCACGGTGATCCACAACCTGATCACCTCCCGCGCGGTGCCGGAGATCATCCGCGAGCACGGCGGGTCGCCGGTGGTGGCCCGGGTCGGCCACTCGTTCATCAAGGCCGAGATGGCCCGCACCAACGCCATCTTCGGCGGGGAGCACTCGGCGCACTACTACTTCCGGGACTTCTGGTTCGCCGACACCGGCATGCTCGCCGCCATGCACACCCTGGCCGCCCTCGGCGAGCAGTCCCAGCCGCTGTCGATCCTGGCCAGCATCTACGAGCGGTACGTCGCCTCCGGCGAGATCAACTCCACGGTCTCCGACCAGGCGGCGAAGGTCGCCGAGGTGCGCGCCGCGTACCCGGGTGCGGAGGCCGACGAGCTGGACGGTCTCACCCTGAGCTTCCCGGACGGGGCCTGGTTCAACCTGCGCCCCTCCAACACCGAGCCGCTGCTGCGGCTCAACGTCGAGGGCCCGACCGAGGAGCGAATGATCTCGCTGCGCGACGAGGTGCTGGAGCGGGTTCGCCGATAAGATCGCCTGCGCCGGTCGGCACCGCCGGCCGACGAGACCGCACACGTGGAAGGAGCCGCACCGTGGCCCTGGACCCGCAGTTGCTCGAGATCCTCGCCTGCCCGGACACACACCACGCCCCGCTGGACTACGACGCGCAGGCGCAGACCCTCACCTGCACCGAGTGCGGTCGCATCTTCGAGGTACGCGACGACGTGCCGGTGCTGCTGCTGGACGAGGCGCGCGGCGGCCCGGAGGCGCAGCGGTGATGGACGGTTCGGCCGGGGTCAGCGGCCGGCGGGTGGCCGACGAGTCCGTCCTGGACGACCCGGACACCTTCGCCGAGCAGGACCCGGGTGGCATGCTGCGCTTCACCGCCTCGGCGGGCGCCCAGGTGCGCGAGTCGGCGAGCCTGGCCGCCGAGGCGAATTTGGCGCTGCTGGAGGACGGCGGTCGTCCCCGGGCGGTCGTCATCGCCGGCATCGGCACCGCCGGGCGTACCGGTGACGTGCTCGCCACGGTCGCCGGGCCGCGCTGCCCGGTGCCGGTCATCGCGCACCGCAGCGCCGGCGTGCCCGGCTGGGTCGGCGCGGCCGACGTGGTCATCGCGGTCAGCGCCTCCGGTCGCAGCCCCGAGGCGCTCGGCGCCGCCGAGGCCGCGCACCGCCGCGGCGCGCGCCTGGTCGCCGTCGGCGCGCCCGACTCGCAGCTCCAGTCCGTCGCCGAGCGGGCCCGGGCCCCGTTCATCCCGGTGCCCCGGCGCGCCCCGGCCCGGGCCAGTCTCTGGGCGCTCACCGTGCCGGTTCTGCTGGCCGCCCGTACGCTCGGCCTCGTGAAGGTCAACGAGGCGGATCTGGCGGAGACCGCGGCCCGGCTGGACGCCGACGCCGATCGGTGCCGCCCCACCGCGGAGTCCTTCGTCAACCCGGCGAAGTCGCTGGCCCTCGGGCTGGCCGGGTCGATCCCGATCGTCTGGGGATCGTCCCCGCTGGCCACCGTCGCGGCCCGGCGCTTCGGCGACACGCTCTCGGCCAACGCCCGCTACCCGGTGGTCACCGGGGCGCTCGGCGAGGCCGGGCGCGGGCGTGTCGGCCTGCTCGACGGCGTCTTCGGCGGCCTGGTCGAGTCGGCGCGGGACATCTTCGCCGACCCGGGCGAGGTCGAGGGCGACCCGACGCGGCTGCGGCTGGTGCTGCTGCGCGACGGCGGGCTCAACGCCGAGGACGACACCGACGAGCCGCTCGCCGTCGAGGAGCGCCGCGCCGACGCGGTGCAGACCCTCGCCGAGCGGCGCGGCGTGCGCTGCGACGTGGTGACCGCCGAGGGCGGCTCCGCGCTGGAGCGGCTCGCCTCGCTCGTGGCGGTACCCGACTTCGCCTCGGTCTACCTGGCCCTGGCCCACGGTCTGGACCCGATGGCGGTCCCGGCGATCACCGAAATGAAGGAGCTGTCGAACCAGTGAGCGAACGCAAGGGACGAACCGCCCAGCTCAGCGGCGTGGCGATCGACGCCTCCACGCGGCGGAACGGAGCGGGGGCGTGAGCGCCAACGGCGGGACGAAGGCGATCGTCGCCGCCCTGCTGGCCAACGTCGGCATCGCCGTCACCAAGTTCATCGCGTTCCTCCTGACCGGGTCCTCGTCGATGCTGGCGGAGTCGATCCACTCCGTCGCGGACTCCGGCAACCAGGGCCTGCTGCTGCTCGGCGGCAAGCGGGCCAAGCGCGAGGCGACCCCGCAGCACCCCTTCGGGTACGGCCGGGAGCGCTACATCTACGCGTTCATCGTGTCGATCGTGCTGTTCAGCGTCGGTGGCCTCTTCGCGCTCTACGAGGCGTACCACAAGTGGCACGAGGGGGGTGGCATCGAGAACTACAAGGCGGTGCCGGTCGTCGTGCTGGTGGTCGCGATCATCATGGAGTCGTTCTCCTTCCGGACCGCGATCAAGGAGTCGAACCTCGTCCGGGGCGACCAGTCCTGGGTGAAGTTCGTCCGCCGGGCCAAGGCGCCCGAGCTGCCGGTGGTGCTGCTGGAGGACCTCGGCGCGCTGGTCGGTCTGATCCTCGCGCTCTTCGGTGTCAGCATGACCCTGATCACCGGTGACGGGGTGTGGGACGCCCTCGGCACCGCGATGATCGGTGTGCTGCTGGTGGTCATCGCGATCGTCCTCGCCATCGAGACCAAGAGCCTGCTGCTCGGCGAGGGTGCCGAGACGCACGACGTCGCCGCCATCGAGAAGGCGATCACCGACGGCCCCGAGGTCGAGCGGATCATCCACATGAAGACGCTCTACCTCGGCCCCGAGGAGCTGATGGTCGCCGCGAAGATCGGCGTGCCGGCCTGCGACAACGCCGAGCAACTGGCCCGCGGCATCAACATCGTCGAGGACCGCATCCGCGCCGCCGTGCCGACCGCCCGGGTGATCTACCTGGAGCCGGACATCTACTCCGCCGCCGCCGCAGGCGCGGGCACGGGCACGGCCGCGCACACCGCCGTACCGGGGTCGGAGACCGAGCCGGGTGACGTCGCCGGGCGGGCCGGAGGCTGAGCGTGGAACCGCTGTACGGCCCGATCCGCAACTACGCCTGGGGGTCCCGCTCGGCCATCGCCGAGCTGCAGGGGCGCCCGGTGCCCAGTGACGGGCCGGAGGCGGAGCTGTGGCTGGGCGCCCACCCGGGCGCCCCGGCCACGGTCGACCGGGGCGGCGACCGGGTGAGCCTGGTCGACCTGATCGCCGCCGAGCCGGGCCGCTGGCTCGGCGAGCAGGTCCTCGACCGGTTCGGCACCCGGCTGCCGTTCCTGCTGAAGGTGCTCGCCGCGGACGCCCCGCTGAGCCTGCAGGCCCATCCGGACCCGGAGCAGGCCCGGGCCGGGTACGCGGCCGACGCGGCGCGCACCGACGGGCCGCGCAACTACGTCGACCCGTACCACAAGCCGGAGATGCTGGTCGCGCTCGCGCCGATGGAGGCGTTGTGCGGGTTCCGCGATCCGGCGGAGTCGGCGGACGTGCTCGCCGCGTTCGGCGTACCCGCGCTGGAACCGGTGGTGGCCGCGCTGCGCACCGGGCCGGCGGGCCTGCGGGACGCCGTACGCCTGCTGTTGACCTGGCCGGCGGCCCAGCGCGCCGGGCTGGTCGACGCGGTGGTGTCGGCGGGCGTCGCCGGTCCGGACGCCGAGCTGGCCCGGGCGCTGGCGGCCAGCTACCCGGGCGACCCCGGGGTGCTGGTGGCGCTGCTGCTGAACCACGTGCGGCTGGCGCCGGGGGAGGCGATCTGGATGCCGGCCGGCAACCTGCACGCCTACCTGCGCGGCACCGGGGTGGAGATCATGGCGGCCAGCGACAACGTGCTGCGCGGCGGGCTCACGCCGAAGCACGTGGACGTCGACGAGCTGCTGCGGGTGCTCCGCTTCGAGGTGCTGGCCGACCCGGTGGTCACCGCCCGGCCGGTGGCGCCGGGCGTGGTCTGCTGGCCGGTGCCGGTCGAGGACTTCGCGCTGCACCGGGTGACGGTGGACGCGGCCACGCCCGAGGTGCGGCTGCCGTCGCCGGGGCCCCGGGTGGTGCTCTGCCGGGCCGGGCGGGTCACGGTGGACGACGGGGCCGGCCGGGTCACCCTCGGCCCCGGGCAGGCCGCCGTCGGCCCGGCCGCCGCAGGTCCGCTGGTCTTCGGCGGCGCGGGTGAGGCGTTCGTCGCCACCGCCGGCCTGCGCTAGCGGGTCCACTCCTGTCGCGCTGAATGTCGGCCCACGTGGCGCGACACGAGTCCGACTTTTCCGAAATAGCTTGACTCGCCTCTGGCGCAGTGTGACTCTATGGGTACGCAGCGTTGTCGCGACGAAGGTCCGGTAACGCGCGGGGGAACCAAACCGGGGGGATGCACGGGGCGGCCGGCTCGTGGACGGAAAGTCCGTCCATCACCGACCGCCCCGTGCGCTGTCTCCGGGCGGCCTCCGTGCACAACTGGACCATGCGCGTAAGGTGGAAGGTCGCGCAGCACACCGTTCGACAGGAGCTTCCATGACCAGCACCCTCCAGGCGTCCACCAGTGGCGCGCGGCCGAGCACCCTCGCCGAGGGCGACTACAAGGTGGCGGATCTGTCGCTCGCCGAGTTCGGGCGCAAGGAGATCCGTCTCGCCGAGCACGAGATGCCCGGCCTGATGGCGATCCGCCGCGAGTTCGCCGACGCCCAGCCGCTCGCCGGCGCCCGCATCACCGGCTCGCTGCACATGACCATCCAGACGGCCGTCCTGATCGAGACCCTGGTCGCGCTCGGCGCGCAGGTCCGCTGGGCGTCCTGCAACATCTTCTCCACCCAGGACCACGCCGCCGCCGCGATCGTCGTCGGCCCGAACGGGACCCCCGAGGCCCCGGCCGGCGCCCCGGTGTACGCCTGGAAGGGCGAGAGCCTGGAGGAGTACTGGTGGTGCACCGAGCAGGTGCTCACCTGGCCCGACGGCGGCGGCCCCAACATGATCCTCGACGACGGCGGTGACGCCACCCTGCTCGTGCACAAGGGCGTCGAGTTCGAGAAGGCCGGCGTCGTGCCGCCGGTCGAGTCCGCCGACTCCGAGGAGTACGCGGTCATCCTCGGGCTGCTGCACCGCTCGCTCGCCGAGGACGGCCAGCGCTGGACCCGGATCGCCGCCGAGATCAAGGGCGTGACCGAGGAGACCACCACCGGCGTGCACCGGCTCTACGAGATGCACCGCGCCGGCACCCTGCTCTTCCCGGCCATCAACGTCAACGACTCGGTGACCAAGAGCAAGTTCGACAACAAGTACGGCTGCCGCCACTCGCTCATCGACGGCATCAACCGCGCCACCGACGTGCTCATCGGCGGCAAGATGGCGGTCGTCATGGGCTACGGCGACGTGGGCAAGGGCTGCGCCGAGTCGCTGCGCGGCCAGGGCGCCCGGGTCGTGGTGACCGAGGTCGACCCGATCTGCGCGCTCCAGGCGGCGATGGACGGCTACCAGGTCGCCACCCTGGACGACGTGGTCGAGCAGGCCGACATCTTCATCACCGCCACCGGCTGCTACGACGTCATCACCAACGAGCACATGGCCCGGATGAAGCACCAGGCCATCGTCGGCAACATCGGCCACTTCGACAACGAGATCGACATGGCCGGCCTGGCGAAGCGCTCGGACGTCACCCGGGAGAACATCAAGCCGCAGGTCGACCTCTGGAAGTTCGACGACGGCCACGCGATCATCGTGCTCTCCGAGGGCCGCCTGCTGAACCTGGGCAACGCCACCGGTCACCCGAGCTTCGTGATGTCGAACTCGTTCGCCAACCAGACGATCGCCCAGATCGAGCTGTACACCAAGACCGACGAGTACCCGATCGGCGTGTACGTGCTGCCGAAGCACCTGGACGAGAAGGTCGCCCGGCTGCACCTGGACGCGCTGGGCGCCAAGCTGACCCAGCTCACCAAGGAGCAGGCGTCCTACCTCGGCGTCTCCGTCGAGGGCCCGTTCAAGCCGGAGCACTACCGCTACTGAGTTCCACCTCGAAAGGACCGGGTCGGCCGCCACGCGGCCGACCCGGTCCTTTTCGCGTACGCCGCCGCCCGTCGGCCCCACCCGCCCGCCGCCCCGGTTTGCGGTGTGTCGGGGTGTCCGGGCGCGGGGACACCCCGACACGTCGCATGTCGTGCGGCGCCGGGGCGCGCAGGCGACTCAGCGGGACGGGCGGCGGGTGGGTCGGATCCAGGTCCAGACGCACCAGGCCAGCCAGGCCAGCGACACCGCGGCGGCCAGCGGGCGCAGTCGCAGCTCGCTGAGGACCAGGACCAGCGCCAGCACCGCCAGCCACGGCAGGAGCCCCTTCATGCCCGGTGCCCGAGGGCGCGGGGGTGGACGGCCGGGAACGGTGGCCGGGCCACGCCCGGGCGGGCCGTCGGTGACGGGCCGGCAGGCCGCGGCAGTGGCCTGGCGGGGTCGGCGATGGAAGTGATCACGGTGGCCTCGTCGTCGGTGGGGTGGACCGATGCCGCCCGGTCCTCTCCTGACCGGGCGGCATCGGGGTCAGGCCGGGGGCGTCGGCGTCGCCCGGGGGGCCGGGACCGCCGGGCGCAGGTCGCCGGACGGCGCGGGGTCCGTGGTCGCCCCGACGGGTACGGCGGGCCCGGCCGGGTTCGGTGCCAGCTCGGGCCAGAGGCCGGCGGTGAGCGTACGGGAGCGGCGCAGCCGCAGCGCCCCGCGCCGGTTCCGTTCGGCCAGCACGGCGGCGAGCAGGAGCGGCTCCGGTACGCGGGCCGGCGGTGGCGGCGTCGTCGCCGCGGCCACCTCGCTCCACAGTGCCCGGGCCAGCAGGGTGCGGGACGGCTCGGCGAACCGGTGCGCCCGGGTCAGGTACTGCCGTACGGCCAGGGCCAGCGGGTCGTCCAGCCGGGTCAGGTCGAGGCTGACCGCCCAGCCGGTGAGCGGCGGAATGATCGTCGGCGCCGGCAGCCAGGGCTGCTGGGTGCGGGTGTGCACCACCATCGTGCCGGCCACCAGGTCGCCGAGCCGCCGGCCGCGCCGGTCGGTGAGCATCACCGCCACGCCGGCCACCCAGCTCAGCAGCGGCAGCACCAGGCCGGGCCACTCCACCGCGACCCCGACCAGCGCCCGGCTCAGCGACTGCCGTACCCCGACGGGGCCGCCGTCGGCGCTGACCACCCGCAGCCCGACGGCCATCTTGCCCGGGGTACGGCCGTGGTTGAACCGTTCGAAGAGCACCGGGTAGCCGATCAGCAGCAGCACCATCAGGACGGTCGCCAGCGCGTTCAGCAGGGCGCCGTCCACGCCGGGCAGGGCGTTCAGCGACAGGCCCGCCAGCGCCATCGCGAGCAGCACCACCAGGACCAGCTGGACCGCAACGTCCAGCAGCAGCGCCAGCACCCGGGAGCCCAGCCGGGCCGCCCGCACGTCCAGCTCGACGGCCTCGCCGCTGACCAGGCCGGCGTCGGCGCCCGTCGGGGACCGGTCGGCGGCGCCGGTCGCGGCGGGCACCGGTGGTTGCGCTCTCACCCGCACAGTGAACACTATGAGCGCCGGACGGGGGAGGACGAGTGGATCTCGACGCGTACGTCGCCGAGCACCAGAACGAGTGGCGGCGGCTGGAGCAGCTCTGCGACCGGCGGCGGCTGGACGCCGACGAGGTCGATGAGCTGGTGGCGCTCTACCAGCGCGCCGCCACCCACCTGTCCGCGCTGCGCAGCCGCTCACCCGATCCCGGCCTGGTCAGCCGCCTCTCCCAGCTGGTGCTGCGGGCCCGGGCCCGGGTGACCGGGCGGCGCCGTCCGTCCTGGTCCGCGGTCATCCGGTTCCTCACCGTCGGCTTCCCGGGCGCCGTCTACCGCGCCTGGCCGTGGTGGTGCGCGGTGGCGACCGGGTTCAGCCTGCTCAGCGGCTTCCTCATCTGGTACGTCGCCGGCCACCCGGACACCGCCGCGGCGTTCATCGGCCCCGAGGCGGCGGCCGACCTGGTCGAATCCGGCTTCGCCGGCTACTACACCGAGTTCTCCGCGCCGACCTTCGCCTTCCACCTGTGGACCCACAACGCCTGGGTCGCCGCCCAGTGCCTGGCGTCCGGGGTGCTGGTCGTGCCCGTGTTCTACCTGCTCTGGCAGAACGCGCTGAACGTCGGCGTGGTCGGCGGCGTGATGGTCTCCTACGGCCGGGCCGACGTCTTCTTCGGACTGATCACCCCGCACGGCCTGCTCGAACTGACCGGGGTGTTCGTCGCCGCCGGGGTGGGACTGCGTACGGCGTGGGCGTGGATCTCGCCCCCGGCGCACCTCACCCGGGCCCGGGCCGTCGCCGAGGCGGGACGCTCGGCGATCCTGGTCGCCGTCGGCCTGGTCGGGCTCTTCGCGGTCTCCGCCCTGCTGGAAGCCTTCGTCACCCCCGCGCCCGTGCCGGTAGCGCTCCGCGTGGCGCTCGGGGCCACGGTCTGGCTGGCCTTCCTCGGCTACGTCGTCGTCTTCGGCCGCCGAGCCGTCGCCGCCGACTCGACACCCACCGACCACCCCGACCCCTGGCTGGCCGAACTCTGGCCCTCCACCGACCCCACCCGCGCCTGGCACCCACCCACCCCCACCCCCACCGCACCCCGGTGATCATGAAGTTGGCGGCAGTGGAAGAGATCGACTTCGCCGCCAACTTCATGATCAGCGCAAAGGGGTCGGGGGGTTAGAGGTGGCCTAGGGATTTGAGGCGGAGGTAGGTGTCGGCGAGGGTGGGGGCCAGGCGGTCCGCCGGGGCGTCCACCACGGTCACGCCGTAGCGGGCCAGGGCGGCGCGGACGCGGTCCCGCTCGGCGAGCGCCCGCCAGCCGGCCGCCGCCGCGTAGGCGTCCTCGGGGCGGGTGGGTGCGGCGGTGGTCAGCCGGGTGAGCACCGGGTCGTGCACGGCCGCCACCACCACGCGGTGCCGGGCGGCCAGCCGGGGCAGCACCGGCAGCAGCCCCTCGCCGAGCGCGCCCGCCTCCAGCGCGGTGAAGAGCACCACCAGGCTGCGCTGCCGCTCCCGACGGAGGATCTCCCCGACGATCAGCTCGAAGTCCGTCTCCACCAGCGCCGGTTGCAGCGGTGCCAGCGTGGTCACCAACCGGCCGAGCAGCGTCGGCCGCCCGCTGCCGGTCACCGTGGCCCGGATCGCGGCGTCCGCGGCGATCAGGTCGACCCGGTCGCCGGCCCGGGCGGCGAGCGCGGTGAGCAGCAACGCCGCGTCGATCGCGGTCTCCAGCCGGGGCTCGTCGCCGACGCGCACCGCCGAGGTGCGGCCGGTGTCCAGCACGCAGACCAGCCGGCGGTCCCGCTCCGGCCGCCAGGTGCGCACCAGCACGTCGGCCCGGCGGGCGCTGGCCCGCCAGTCGATCGAGCGGACGTCGTCGCCGACCACGTACTCGCGCAGGGTGTCGAACTCGGTGCCCTGACCGCGTCCCCGGGTGACCTGCATGCCGTCGATCACGCGCAGCCGGGAGAGCTTCTCCGGCAGGTGCCGCCGGGAGTCGAACCGCGGCAGCACCCGCAGCGTCCAGGCCGGGGTGGCGGGCCGCCCGGCGCGCTGCCGGAAGGCCAGCCCCAGCGGGCCCAGCGAGCGCACCGCCAGGGCCACCGCGGGCCGGTCGCCGCGCCGGGTCGGGGTGAGCCGGCTGGGCAGCAGGGCGACGCCGCCCGCCGCCACCGGCACGACCCGCTCCGGCGGTACGTCGGGCAGGGCCCCCGCCGAGGGCACCCAGGCGTCGCGGACCTGGGCGCGCAGCGTACGGCCGGAGGTGTTGACCAGGCGCAGCGCGACGGTGGCGGTGCCGCCGAGCCGGACGGTCCGGTCGCCCTCGCGGGTGGCGGAGACCGCGTGCAGCGGCGCGGCCAGCGCCCAGTCCAGGGCGCAGAGCAGCAGCACCGCGCCGGTCATCGCGGCGACCCCGAGGAAGGGGTCCGGCCACGCCGGCAGGGTCAGCGCGCCCCCCAGCAGCAGGACGGCCGCCCGCCAGGTCATCGCGGCGTCGGCACGGTGGCCAGCACCGTGTCCAGCACCGCGTCCACCCCGACGCCCTCCAGCTCCACCTCCGGGCGCAGCCGCAGCCGGTGCCGCAGGGTCGGCCGGGCGGTGGCCTTGACGTCGTCCGGGGTGACGTGGTCCCGTCCGGCCAGCCAGGCCCACGCCTTGGCGGTGTTGAGCAGGGCCGTCGCGCCCCGCGGCGAGGCGCCCAGCTCCAGCGCCGGGGTCGCCCGGGTGGCCCGGCACAGGTCCACGATGTAGCCGAGGACGGGCTCGGCCACGTACACCCGGCCGACCGCATCCCGGGCCGCGGCCAGGTCGGCGGCGGTGGCCACCGGCCGTACGCCGGCGGCGGCCAGGTCCCGCGGGTCGAAGCCGGCGTGGTGGGCCCGCAGCACGCCCAGCTCCTCGTCCCGGGTCGGCAGCGGCACGGTGAGCTTGAGCAGGAACCGGTCCAGCTGCGCCTCCGGCAGCGGGTAGGTGCCCTCGTACTCGATGGGGTTCTGGGTGGCGGCGACGATGAACGGGTCGGGCAGCGGCCGACGGGCGCCCTCGACGGAGACCTGCCGCTCCTCCATGACCTCCAGCAGCGCCGACTGGGTCTTCGGCGGCGTCCGGTTGATCTCGTCGGCGAGCAGCAGGTTGGTGAAGACCGGCCCCTCCCGGAAGGTGAAGGCGGCGGTGTGCGGGTCGAAGATCAGCGACCCGGTGACGTCGCCCGGCATCAGGTCGGGGGTGAACTGGACCCGCTTGGAGTCCAGCTCCAGCGCGGTGGCGACGGTCCGGATCAGCAGCGTCTTGGCCACCCCCGGTACGCCCTCCAGCAGCACGTGCCCCCGGCAGAGCAGCGCGATCACCAGCCCGGTGACCACGGCGTCCTGCCCGACGACCGCCTTGGCCACCTCGGCGCGCAGCCGGTGCAGGGCGGCGCGGGCGTCGTCCGCGCCGGCGGTCGCGGTCGGGGCGGGCGCGACGGGGTGGGTCACCGGTGGTCTCCTTCGGTCGGGTGGTCGGGGGGTGCCGCGACCGTACGGGTCACCCGGTCCAGCGACCGGGCCAGCGCCAGCAGTTCGGCGTCGGAGGAGGGCTCCCCGCCGTACAGCAGCTCGTGCGCCTCGTCGGGGGTGCCGCCGGCCCGCGCGGCGACCAGCGCCGCCACCTCCGTGGGCGGGGTGGTGGCGGGCAGGTTGAGCCGGGCGGACAGCCGGTCGAGGGCGGCGGCGCGCAGCGTGTCGGCGGCCGGGCCGCGGGCGCGGGCGCGCTGGTAGAGCCGCGCCCGGCCGAGGACCGTCTCGGCGGAGCGGACCCGCACCGGCAGCGGCTCGGCGACCGGCGGGCCGAGCCGGCGGGCCCGCCAGAGCACCACGAGCAGCGCCACCAGCGCGAGCTGCACCAGAAGCGCCCAGAACCAGGCGGGGAACGCCGCCCAGAGCGGGTTCTGCCGCTCCGGCGGCTGGGCCTGCTCCTGCTCCTGGTCCTCGCCGTCGGACGGGTCGTTACCGGCGTCGCCGGGGTTCCCGGAGCCGCCCGGGTAGCCGTCGCCGGGCCGCCCGCCGTCGCCCTCACCGGTGCCACCGTCGTAGGTGGTGGAGCCGCCGGGGGTGGGCGACCAGGCCGGCTCGCCGTTTCCGGTGCCGGTGCCGAAGTGCGGGGGCGGGGCGGGGCCGTCCAGGTCGAGCCAGACCACCCGGCCGTGGCCGCCGAGCAGCCCGGTGGCCAGCGCCCGGTTGCCCCACTCGCCGATCCGGTCGTTGCGGAACGGGTCGCTGGCGCCGATCACCACCACGTCGGCCGCCCAGGGCAGGTGGACCAGCCCTCCGGAGTAGCAGGTGTCCAGGGTGGCCGCGAAGCCGCGGGGCGGGGCGTAGCGCTGGAGCTGCGCGGCGGCGGTGCCGGCCCGGGTGGCCTCGGGCAGCGGGCAGGGCACCCCGTCGGCGTCCGGGGCGACGGCCCGGGTGGCCCAGCGCCGGTCGGCCCGCACCACCGGCAGGTCCACCGACTCCAGCACCGGCAGCGACGGGTCGACCAGGACGAGCCGGCGGCCGGCGGGCAGCTTCCCCAGCGCGCCGACGGTGTCCGGGTGCAGCAGCTGCGGCACCGGTACGAACAGCGTGGCCGGCCCGGTGTCGAGCGCCACCAGGGCCCGCAGGGTGTCGGTCTCTCGCTGCACGGTGACGCCCTGCCCGCGCAGCGCCTCGGCCAGCCGGCTGCCGCCGTCGTCGCCGGTCGCCACCGGGGAGAGGAAGCCCCGGTCGGTGGCGTCCGGCTGGTCGACCTCGCGGGTGACCGCGGTGACCGTGAGCAGCACGGCGGCCAGCGCGAAGGGGAGCACCAGCCGGTGCCAGCGGCGTCGCCGTCGGGGCGGGACGGTCACGGGGGCGGCCGGCGGTGCGGCGGTGGCGGTCATCGCGGCTCCTCGGGACCGCCGGCCAGCACCCGGTCCAGTTCGTCGGCGAGCTCCCGCATCCGCCGGTCGTGCTCCGCCGAGGCGGTACGCCGGGCGTACCAGAGCTCGGAGAAGATGGTGCCCGCCGCGCGCAGCGTCGGGTCGACCGGGGGACGGTTCCGGGCCGCCGCCTCGGTCAGCTCGGTGACGGTCATGCCGGGGCGCTGCTCGACCGCCCCGCTGGCGACCAGCCGGCGGACCATGCCGCGCAGCCGTTCCCGGACCGCCTCCGCGAAGCGGCCCTCGGCGGCCAGCCGGTCGGCGAGGGAGAGCGCCGGCCCGCGGGGCGGCTCGGCCTCCTCCCGGGGCCGGGGCAGCTCCGGCGCCTCGGCGGCCGGTCGCGCCCGACGACGCCGCCGCCACCGGGACAGCCGGGGCAGCCGGAACCGTAGCCGGGGCAGTCGCAGCCGGAACCGTAGCCGGGGCAGTCGCAGCCGGAACCGTAGCCGAGGCAGCCGGAGCCGCAGCCGGGGGAGTCGGAGCCGGAGGCGGGGCAGCCGGCGCGGCACCCACGCCGGCCAGTGGTACCAGGCCAGCGCCGCCAGCGCGGCGGCCAGCAGGAGCAGCAGCGCCGCCAGCGGCAGCGGCAGCAGGTCGCCGAGCGCAGCGGTGGTCTCGGTCCACCAGCGGCTGAAGCTCATCGGTCGGCCGCCAGCAGGACGGGCTCGGCGAGGCCGGCGGGGGAGCGGGCGAGCCGGATGTCGAGGCCCTCGGTGCGCATCCGGTTGTCCAGGTGCAGCACCGCGTCCAGGCAGGCCAGCGCCGGGTAGGCGACGGCGTTCACGCCGGCCCAGACCGTGATGGCGGCGACCTGGGCCAGGGCCTGGTCGTCGAGGTCGATCAGGTCGAAGGAGTCGAGCCCGGTGAGGGCGCCCAGGGCCACGCCGACCCGCAGGATCCACCAGCCGAGGTAGCCGAGCAGCCGGACGGCGCCGGCCTGCCCACCGCCGCGTAGGGCGAGCCGCGCGGCGCGGCCGACCGCCCGCTCCACCGGCATCCGGTCGACCGCCAGGGCGGCGGCCACGGAGCCGAAGAGGGCGTACGCGACGAACCACACCGGGCCCATCAGGCCGGCGAGCATGACGACGAGGCCGACCAGGATCGCCAGGAGCAGGGTGGCGTCGTAGCGGGCCCCGCGGGGGCGGAGCAGTTCGCGTACCCCGGCGCGGCGGCCGAGCAGGGCGGCGCCGGCGGCCCGGGCGGCCGGGTTGCCGAGCAGCGTGACGATCACCGCCTCGCTCGCCGCGCCCAGCGCCAGCAGGAACCACAGCGCGGCGAACCCGTCCCCGCGCAGCAGCCAGGTGGGCGGTTCGACGCCGGCGGCCAGCCGCAGCGGGTACAGCAGCAGCTGCTCGGCGACGGCGAAGAGCAGGCCCAGCGGGAGCAGCAGCCGACCCTGGGTACGCAGCAGCAGCACGGCCGAGTCCAGCAGCTCGCCGACGGTGAGCGGGCGCCTCGGGAGCACGGCGGTCGGGCCGACGTCGGGCACGCGTACTCCTGCTCCTGACGGGTGGCGGTGGCGGACGGCGGCGCGCCCGGGGGATCATGGTGACACGCCCGGTCCGATCGGGTGGACCCGCACGCCAGGCGGCCCTGAGCAGATGACCTTCAACGGCGGTGTTCCGCGTGGGACGTGCGGTGACACCACCCACGGCAGTACCGTGCCGGGTGACGCCGATCCCACCGAACTGAACGGGGATGGAAACATAAATCCCATGAGAGCCCGGGTACTGGTGGTCGACGACGACCCCGCGCTCGCCGAGATGCTCGGCATCGTGCTGCGCAGCGAGGGCTTCCTGCCCTCGTTCGTCGCCGACGGGGAACGGGCGCTGGCCGCGTTCCGGGACAATCGACCCGACATCGTCCTGCTTGACCTGATGCTGCCCGGTATGAGCGGTATCGACGTGGCCCGGGCCATCCGGACCGAATCCGGCGTGCCGATCGTGATGCTGACCGCGAAAAGCGACACCGTCGACGTGGTGCTCGGTCTGGAGTCCGGCGCCGACGACTACGTGGTCAAGCCGTTCAAGCCCAAGGAGCTGGTGGCCCGGATGCGGGCCCGGCTGCGGCGCGGCGAGGACGTCGCCCCGGAGATGCTGACCATCGGGCCGCCCGGCAACCAGATCACCATCGACGTGCCGGCCCACACGGTCAGCCGGGACGGCGAGGAGGTGAAGCTGACGCCGCTGGAGTTCGACCTGCTGGTCGCGCTCGCCCGCAAGCCGCGCCAGGTCTTCACCCGCGAGGTGCTGCTGGAGCAGGTCTGGGGCTACCGGCACGCGGCCGACACCCGGCTGGTGAACGTGCACGTGCAGCGGCTGCGCGCCAAGATCGAGCCGGATCCGGAGCGACCGGAAATCATCCTCACCGTTCGGGGCGTGGGCTACAAGGCGGGTACCGGATAGCCTGGTCGCACCGTGACCAGCTCCCCGACCCCCCGATCCCGCACCTCCGCCGGCTGGCGCCCCGCCGCGCGGGTGCTCTGCCGTGCCCTGGTGGGGCAGGGTCTCGGCCTGGCCGCCGGCCTGCACCAGACCTGGCGCCGGTCGTTGCAGATGCGGGTGGTCACGATCACGCTGGTGGTCTCCAGCCTGCTGGTCGGCGGCTTCGCCTACCTGATCGCCAACAAGATCACGAACATCCTGGTGGAGAACGCGCAGACCGACGTGCTGCTGCGGCTGCGCAGCGGCAGCGACTACTCGGCCAAGCAGTTCAACCTCTACAGCCAGCCGCAGGAGGCCCAGCTCCAGGACACCATCGAGGGCACGGTCAACTACCTGGCCGGGGGTGACCCGCAGCAGACCAGCGGGGTGGTCGTGGCGATCACCGCCGACAGCTACGCGGGGATCATCGAGACCCGGACTTCCCCGGCGATGGACGTCCGGCCGCTGATCAGCCGGGAGCTGCGGGCCGCCGTCGCGGAGGGCAAGGTCGCCCACCAGATCCGCACCGGCCGGCTCGGCGGGCACCGGACCAAGTACCTGGTGTACGGGTCGCCGGTGCCCACCCGCTTCGGCCAGTTGGAGCTCTACTACCTGGTGCCGCTGACCCGGCAGGACGCCACCGCCGCCGACGCCCGGGCCACCGTGCTCGCCACCGGGGTGGCCCTGGTGCTGCTGCTCGGCCTGCTCGCCGCCCTGGTCACCCGCCTGGTGGTGACGCCGGTACGGGTGGCCGCCCGCACCGCCCAGCGGCTCTCCGCCGGGCTGCTCGACCAGCGGATGGTGGTCAACGGCGAGGACGACCTGGCCCTGCTGGCCGCCTCGTTCAACCAGATGGCGACCAACCTGCAACGGCAGATCCTCCGGCTGGAGGAGATGTCCCGGTTGCAGCGCCGGTTCACCTCGGACGTGTCGCACGAGCTGCGCACCCCGCTCACCACCGTCCGGATGGCCGCGGACCTGATCTTCGCCGAGCGCGACGAGTTCGACCCGGCCGTTGCCCGCAGCGCCGAGCTGCTCCAGGCCGAGCTGGACCGGTTCGAGGAGCTGCTCACCGACCTGCTGGAGATCAGCCGCTTCGACGCCGGCTTCGCCATGCTCGACGCCGAGCCGACCGACCTGGTGCCGGTGGTGCACCGGGTCGCCGACCGGCTGGCCGGGCTGGCCGAGCGGGTGGGCGTACCCATCCACCTCGACGTGCCGACCACCCCGGTCATCGCCGAGGTCGACCCCCGCCGGGTCGAGCGGGTGCTGCGCAACCTGGTCGGCAACGCGGTCGAGCACGGCGAGGCGAAGCCGGTGCTGATCACCCTCGGGATGGACCAGACCGCCGTCGCGATCACCGTGCGCGACCACGGCATCGGGCTCAAGCCGGGGGAGGAGAAGCTGGTCTTCAACCGCTTCTGGCGGGCCGATCCGTCCCGGGCCCGGCAGACCGGCGGGACGGGCCTGGGCCTGTCGATCAGCCTGGAGGACGCCCGGCTGCACGGCGGCTGGCTGGAGGCGTGGGGCGCCCCGGGGCAGGGCGCGCAGTTCCGGCTCACCCTGCCGGCCCGCGCCGGGGACCGGCTCACCACCTCGCCGCTGCGCCTGGTGCCGGCCGACGCCACGCTGCCCTTCGGCGGCCCCCGCGCCGGCGAGCTGCTGGCGATCGCCCCCGCCGGCGAGGGCGCCCTGGCCGTCGGGCCGGCCCCGGCCACCGGCGACGACCGGACGGAGGTGCGGTCGTGAGCGCGAGGAGTGAGCCGGTGTTGCGAGCCCCGCAGTCGCGAACAGGGGTGATGCCGTGATCGTCCGGATGGTGGCCCCGCGCGGGCGGACGCTGGCCGGCGCGCTCTGCGCCGCGCTGCTCGTCGTGGTCGGCTGCGGCATCCCCGAGAACACCGAGGTGCAGGTGGACGGGTCCGGGCCGGCGGTGGAGGCCGGTGCGTCCAGCTTCCGCCGCGACGAGCCGCCCGCCCGCGCGGCCGCCGGCACCGACCGGGAGATGTTCGTCCGCAACTTCCTCTCCGCCGCCGCCGGCGAGCCGGAGCGGGCGTACGCGCGGGTCAAGCAGTTCATCGCCCCGGAGAACAAGGGCCGCCTGCAGGACAAGCAGGGCAGCGAGGTCGCGGTCAACGTGGTGCGGCTGACCGAGGACCCGGTGATCACCGAGAACGCCAACGGGCTGTTCTCGGTAAGGCTGCCGGTGCAGCAGATCGGCGTGCTGCGCTCCAACGGCGTCCTGGCTCCCCCGGTGGCGACCGAGCGGGAGTACCGGTTCACCCTGCGCGGGGCGGTGTCGCCCGGGCAGCAGGGCACCGAGGAGGCCGGCCTCTTCGTCACCGACCCGCCGAACGTGCTGCTGCTCAGCGACGAGGCGCTGCGCCAGTACTACCAGACCACCGCGGTCTACTTCTGGAACTCCAACCAGACCCGGCTGGTCGCCGACCAGCGCTACCTGCCGCTGACGGTGCCCCACGAGCGGCGGGTCAGCGAGGTGGTCAAGTGGCTGATCGCCGGCCCGTCGGAGTGGCTGCGCCCGGGTGCCCGACCCCTGCCGGACCGTACCGCGCTGATCAACAACGCGATCGAGACGGACGGGCGCTGGGAGGTCACCCTCGAACTGCCGGGTGACGACAGCCGCGAGCTCGGCAAGATCGGCATCCAGCTCGCCTGGTCCCTGCCGGAGCTGGACGGCCGACTCCACCTGACCACCCGTAACCAGTCCCGAGTGGCGATCGCGGACCTCCGCCAGCACCGCCTGGCGCACCCGCTCTACCCGATCGACGACACCCCGCAGCGGTTCGCCGTCTACGACGGCGCGATTCACGCGCTGACCTTCCCGGAGGAGGCCAGCGGGGTCGTGCCGCTGGTGCCGGCCGGCAACCGCAACGTCGTCTCCGCCGGGCTCAGCCGGGTGGAGGACAAGATCTTCGCCGCCCTGGTGGTCGGCGCCCCGGGTGGCCGGCAGCGGCTGGCCGTCGGGTACGGCACCGACCCGGTGCAGGGGCTCACCCCGGGTCCGCGGACGTTCGGCGCGATCGGCCGACCGGTGTGGCTGCGCTCGCTCGATCCGGCCCAGCCGTACGGGCTGGTGGTCGCCGACGGCCAGCTCCACCGCTTCGACGACCGGGGCCGGACGATCCAGGTGCCGTTGACCGCCCCCGGCCCGGTGACGGCGGTGGCCGGCTCGCTGGACGGGCACCGGCTCGCCCTGGTGGTCGGGGGCCGGCTCTACCTGGCGGCGGTGAACCTGGACGGCGGTCTGGTCTCGGTCGGCCCGGCCCGCGAGGTGGCCACCTCGCTGCGCGACCTGTCGGCGGTGGACTGGGCGGCGGAGAACACCCTGGTCGTGGCCGGTACGGCCGATCGCTCGGCGGTCTACCAGGTGAGCATCGACGGCGCGTTGGAGACCGCGTTGGTGGCAGACGTGGGGGCCCGGGTGACGCACCTGACCGCGTACCCGACGAACCCGGTGGTGCGGCTGCCCAGCGCGCTGATCATGTACGAGGCCAACGGGGTCGCCTACCGCTACCCCTCGCCGGACACCATCCGGCGGGACCAGGTGCTGGAGGTGACGCCGCCGCCGGCCGGCGTCCGCCCCGGCAGCCCGACCGCCCCCTTCTTCCTGTACTGAGCGCGTCGTGCGGGGCGGCGGCGGGCTCTGGGCGGACCTGACCGACCTGCTGCTGCCGACCGGCTGCGCCGGCTGCCGGCGACCCGGGTCGGCGAGCCGGCGCGGGTTCTGCCCGGACTGCGCCACCGAGCTCCAAGCGCTGCGCCCCGGTCCGGTGCGCCCCACCCCGGCCCCGCCCGACCTGCCGCCCTGCCACGCCCTGGGCCCGTACGGCGGGCCGTTGCGGGAGGCCCTGCTGGCGTACAAGGAACGGGGCCGGCACGGTCTGGCCGGGCCGTTGGGCGCGCTGCTGGCGGAGGTGGTGGCCGAGGCGGTGGGCCCGGCGCGGCCGGTGTTGCTGGTGCCGGTGCCGGACACGGCGGCGGCGGCCCGGTCCCGCTACGGCGATCACCTGAGCCGGCTGGCCCGGCACGCGGCGCGGCGGCTGCGCGGGGCCGGCTGGGACGTGCGGACGGCCCGGCCGCTGCGGGCGGTGCCCCGGCCGGACTCGGTGGCGCTGGACAGCGCCGGGCGGGCCGCGGCGGCGGCGTCGGCGTTCCGGCCTCGTGCGGTCGGTGGCGGGCGGGCGGCCGGCGGCCGCAGCGTGGTGGTGCTGGACGACATCCTCACCACCGGGGCGACACTGGCGGCGGTGGCCCGCACATTGCGGGCTTCGGGAATAACGCCGAACGCGGCGGCGGTGCTCGCCGCAACGCAAAAGCGGCGCCATTGGTGACGCTTCGTGTTTCCGTTTCACCCCTTGGTGTAGGAGGTGTGAATTTCCTGAGGGTTCTCGGCAACTGGGGGTGACTGTTGGGCGAACAGGAGTTAGCGTTTTGCTGTCGGGGGTAGGAGGTTTCAAACCCACCCCCGGCGGTGGAAGGAGGCGTAGCCGTACCTGACCGGTCGACGCCGTAGGGATGCTCCCGAGGTCGGTCGACCGGATTGAAGATCAGACGACCATCCGAAATAAGGGAGGTCACGTGGACATCGTGGTCAAGGGCCGAAACGTCGAAGTGCCGGACCATTACCGGGTGCACGTAGCTGAGAAACTCGCAAAAATCGAACGCTACGACCACAAGCTCATCCGCGTTGACGTGGAGTTGTTCCACGACGCAATCCCCGCCAGTCCGACACCTGCCAGCGAGTGGAGATCACCTGTGTCTCCCGGGGGCCAGTGATCCGGGCGGAGGCCTGCACGAACGACTTCTACAGCGCGCTCGACGCGGCCATCGCCAAGCTGGACACCCGGCTGCGCCGGGCGGCCGACCGCCGCCGCGTGCACCGGGGCCGGCACGCACCGATCTCCGTCGCCGCCGCCACCGCCGGTCTGCCGGTGGCCGAGCTGGGCGCGCCGTCCGGCGGCACGGCCACCGCGGTGGCCGAACGGGCCGAGGAGCCGGCCGACGAGTACGACGACCAGCCCTGGCACCTCGCCCGGGCCAAGGTGCACCCCGCTGAACCGATGACCGTGGACGACGCCCTGTTCCAGATGGAACTGGTGGGACACGACTTCTACCTGTTCCACGACAAGGAGTCCGGCCGCCCGAGCGTCGTGTACCGGCGGCACGCGTACGACTACGGCATCATCTCGCTCGACACCTGACCCCTGTCCACCCCTCGTAGCCGGTCACGGAGTCGCGGTGGGTTCGCCCACGCACGGCTCCGTGACCGAGGCGCGGTCAGCGCGGATCGTCGGCGAGCAGCGCGTAGAGCACCGAGTCCACCCGGGCGCCGTCCGGGCCGGGTAGCCGGCCCCGCATCAACCCCTCCCGGCGGAAGCCGGCCGACTCCAGCACCCGCTGGGCGCCGGCGTTGTCCGGGCGGGTGCCGGCCCAGAGCCGGGCCAGCCCGACCTGGTCGAACGCCCACCCGGCGAGCAGCCGCACCAGCGCGCCGCCGAGTCCCCGCCGCCGCCACTCGGGCAGCAGGCTGAAGCCGAGCATGGCCTGACCGGTGGCCGGCTCGTCGTACACCAGCGCGCAGCCGCCGGCCACCGTCCCGCTCGTCGCGTCGAGTACCGCCAGGTCCGCCGAGGCGCTGGTGAGCCAGTGGCTCTCGGCGAGCGCGCAGCGCCGGAGAACCGCCTCCCGCGTGGGCGCGACCGGGGGCACCCGGTTGGCCACCACCTCCGGCAGGCCGTGCAGCCGGTGCAGCACGTCCACGTCGTCGGGGGCCAGCCGGCGCAGCGTCACCAGACCGTCGGTGAGCCGGCCGTCGGGCAGGTCGGGCAGCGCCCGGGGCGTCGGGCCGGCGGGATCGTCGGCGAGACGTACCCAGGCCAGCAGGTCGTGCCGGCCGCCGCCGCGGCTGGGGTTCGCGTCGCGGCGTACCCCCTCGTGCCGGAACCCGGCGGCCAGCGCCACCCGCTGGCTGGCCGCGTTCTCCCGGTCGGTGAGCAGTTCCAGCCGGGCGACCCCGGCGGCGAAGGCCTGCCCGGCCAGCGCGCGGGTCGCGGCGGTGGCCACGCCCCGGCCGCGCGCCCACGGCGCCACCCAGTAGCCGATCTCCGCCTGGGCCCGCGCCGGCACCGGCTGGCTCAGGCCGATCCCGCCGAGCAGCCGGTCGCTGGCCGGGTCCGCGATCGCGTACGCGGCGCCGCCGGTGGCCCAGGCCGCCGGTGCGCCCTCGGTGATCCACCACCGGGCGCTCTGCTCGGTGTACGGCTCGGGCATGCCGGAGATGAACCGCTGGGTGAGCGGGTCGGCGCAGGCGGCGGCGGTGTCCGCCACGTCGTCGAGCCGGAACGGGCGCAACCGGACCTCGTGAGACTCGACGATCTCGGGGGTCACGAGGTCATGTCCTCGGCGAGCAGCGCGCCCACCCAGGCGTCGCCCCGTTCGCCCCGGTGCTGCAACCCGCCCCGGGCGGTGCCCTCGACGGTGAAGCCGGCCTTCTCGGCGACCCGCCGGGAGGCGGTGTTGCCGACGTGTGCCTTCCACTCGATCCGGGCCAGGCCCAGCGTGGTGAAGCCCCAGGCGGTCAGCGCGGCGAGCGCGGCCGGCATCCAGCCGCGGCCTCGGGCGTGCGGGGCGGTCATGAAGCCCACGTCGGCCAGGAGCGGGTCGGCGGCGCTCAGGCGCAGGTCGATGGTGCCGGCGTAGGCGTCGTCTGCGTCGGCGATGACGAAACAGGCGCTGGTGCCGCGCGCCCAGCTGGCCCCGCAGAGGTCGAGGTACCACTCGGCGTCGCGCCGCTGGTAGGGATGCGGAACGGTGGTCCAGCGCACGGTGTCCTGGTCCTGGCAGGTCGTCACGATCGCGTCCAGGTCGCGCTCCTCCATCGGGCGCAGCCGCAGCTCGGCCCCGCCGGCGGTGGCGAAGAGGACGGGCTGCGGGCGGCCGAGGACGGCGGCCCGCCGGGCGTCGAGGGTGTCCGGACCGGCCGGGCCGGGCTCGCCCGGCGCGGGCACCTCGCCGGGGAGCAGCGAGCCGATCCAGCCCTCCACCCGGCCGCCGTCGGCCGGCTGGGCCAGCCGCAGCTCGCCGGAGACCTGGAAGCCGGCGCGCAGCGCCACCAGCCGGGAGTGATGGTTGCCGACCTCGGCCTGCCAGACCAGCCGGCGCAGCTTCAGCGCGTCGAACGCCCAGCGGGCGACCGCCCGGGTGGCCCGTACGGCGACGCCCCGGCCGCGCGCCCAGGACGCGGTCCAGTAGCCGATCTCGCCGGAGGCCAGGGCCGGGTCGATCGAGACGAGGCCGCAGGAGCCGAGCAGCTCGCCGGTGTCCGGGTCGCAGACCGCGAACGGCGCCCCGGTGCCCTCGGCCCACGCCAGCGGGGCGATCCCGTTGACGAAGCCGCGGGCGTGTTCCGGCAGGTACGGGCGCGGTACGGTGGTCCAGCGCTGGATGTCCGGGTCCTGGCAGGCGCGGTGCACGGCGTCCGCGTCGCCTGCCTGCCAGGGGCGCAGCAGCAGGCCGTCCTCGATGATCTCCACAGGCTCCATCCGAGCCATCGTGCCGGATCGTTCGCGGTGGGCGTAACCGGATAACCGCCGGCAGTGGCCACTGCCTGCGTCCTATGTCGGTTTTGTCGGGCCGGTCCGCCGCCACCAGTGACCATCGCGCCGATGGAGCGCCTACGATGGTTCGAGACTGTCTAGGGGAGCGTTGATCCGTGTCGATTCTGGAAAAGGTCCTCCGCGCCGGCGAGGGCCGTATGGTGCGTCGGCTCAAGGCCATCGCCGCCGCCGTCAACTCGATCGAGGACGACTACGTCAACCTCACCGACGACGAGCTGCGCGGCCTGACGGAGCAGTACAGGGAGCGGCTCGCCGACGGTGAGACCCTCGACGACCTGCTGCCGGAGGCGTTCGCCACGGTCCGCGAGGCGGCCGCGCGGGTGCTCGGCCAGCGCCCGTACGACGTCCAGGTGATGGGCGGCGCGGCGCTGCACTTCGGCAACATCGCCGAGATGAAGACCGGTGAGGGCAAGACCCTGACCTCGGTCATGGCGGTCTACCTGAACGCGCTCTCCGGCAAGGGCGTGCACGTGGTCACGGTCAACGACTACCTGGCCCAGCGTGACGCCGCCTGGATGGGGCGGGTGCACGAGTTCCTCGGCCTGACCGTCGGCGTGGTCCTGCCCAACCGGCCGGCCGCCGAGCACCGCGCCGCGTACGAGTGCGACATCACCTACGGCACCAACAACGAGTTCGGCTTCGACTACCTGCGCGACAACATGGCCTGGTCGCGGGACGAGCTGGTCCAGCGCGGCCACAACTTCGCCGTGGTCGACGAGGTCGACTCGATCCTCATCGACGAGGCCCGCACGCCGCTGATCATCTCCGGCCCGGCCGAGCACTCCGCCCGCTGGTACCAGGAGTTCGCCGGCGTGGTGGCCCGGCTCCAGCCCGGCACCGACGGCGCGGGCGACTACGAGGTCGACTACGCCAAGCGCACCATCGCGGTCACCGAGCGCGGTGTCGCCAAGGTCGAGGACCGGCTCGGCATCGACAACCTCTACGAGTCGGTCAACACGCCGCTGGTCGGCTACCTCAACAACGCGATCAAGGCCAAGGAGCTCTACAAGCGCGACAAGGACTACATCGTCAGCGACGGCGAGGTCCTGATCGTCGACGAGTTCACCGGCCGCATCCTGCACGGCCGGCGCTACAACGAGGGCATGCACCAGGCGATCGAGGCCAAGGAGGGGGTGGAGATCAAGCAGGAGAACCAGACCCTGGCCACCATCACCCTCCAGAATTACTTCCGCCTCTACGAGAAGCTCTCCGGCATGACCGGTACCGCCCAGACCGAGGCGGGCGAGTTCAACAAGGTCTACAAGGTCGGCGTCGTGACCATCCCGACGCACCGGCCGATGGTCCGGGAGGACCGCCCCGACGTCATCTACAAGACCGAGCGGGCCAAGTTCAACGCGGTCATCGAGGACATCGCCGAGCGGCACGAGAAGGGCCAGCCCGTGCTGGTCGGCACCGTCTCCGTGGAGAATTCGGAGATCCTCTCCCAGCTGCTGCGCCGCCGCGGCATCCCGCACTCGGTGCTGAACGCGAAGTTCCACGCCCGCGAGGCGGAGATCGTCGCCCAGGCCGGCCGCAAGGGCGCCGTCACCGTCGCCACCAACATGGCCGGCCGTGGTACCGACATCCTGCTCGGCGGCAACCCCGAGTTCCTCGCCACCAGCGAGCTGCGCCAGCGCGGCCTCGACCCGGTGGAGAACGAGGAGGAGTACGCCAAGGCGATGGAGGAGGTCCTCCCCACCTGGAAGCAGGCGTGCGAGGCCGAGGCCGAGGAGGTCGCCGAGGCCGGCGGTCTCTACGTGCTGGGCACCGAGCGCCACGAGTCCCGCCGGATCGACAACCAGCTGCGTGGTCGCGCCGGCCGGCAGGGCGACCCGGGCGAGTCCCGGTTCTACCTGTCGCTGCAGGACGAGCTGATGAAGCGCTTCCGGGCCGGCGCGGTCGAGGCGGTGATGGAGCGCTTCAACATCCCGGAGGACGTGCCCATCGAGTCGAAGATGGTCACCCGCCAGATCAAGAGCGCGCAGGCGCAGATCGAGGGCCAGAACGCCGAGATCCGCAAGAACGTCCTCAAGTACGACGAGGTGCTCAACAAGCAGCGCCAGGTGGTCTACGCCGAGCGGCTGCGCGTGCTCAACGGCGAGGACCTCTCCGACCAGGTCCGCAACATGATCGACGACACGGTCACCGCGTACGTCACCGGTGCCACCAGCGAGGGCTACGCCGAGGACTGGGACCTGGAGCAGCTCTGGTCCAGCCTCAAGCAGCTCTACCCGGTCGGCATCACCATCGAGGAGATGGAGGAGGAGGCCGGCGGCAGTCGGGCCAGCATCGACGCCGACTTCCTGCTCGCCCGCCTCAAGGAGGACGCGCACGCCGCGTACGACCGGCGTGAGGAGCAGCTCGGCGAGGAGGCGGTACGCCAGCTGGAGCGGATGGTGCTGCTCCAGGTGATCGACCGCAAGTGGCGCGAGCACCTCTACGAGATGGACTACCTGCAGGAGGGCATCAGCCTGCGGGCGTACGCCCAGCGCGACCCGGTCATCGAGTACCAGCGCGAGGGCTTCGACATGTTCGCCACCATGATGGACGGCATCAAGGAGGAGACGGTCGGCTTCCTCTACAACCTGGAGGTGCAGGTCCAGGAGCCGGAGCCGGAGGCCGAGGAGATCCAGCTCCTGGAGAAGCCGGTCGAGATCCGCGCCAAGGGCCTCAGCCGCGCCCCGCAGCAGCAGGGCCTGCAGTACTCCGCTCCGACCGTCGACGGCGAGGCCGGCCGCGGCGCGGTCGTCGTGGAGCGGCCCGAGCAGGAGGCGCCCGCGCTCGGCGTCGGGCGTACGGAGACCCCGCCCCGCCCCGCCGCCCCGCGACGCCCGGTGGGCGCCGGTGCGAGCGGTCAGGCCGCCGCGGCCCGCGCCGCCGGCCGACAGCCCGCTGAGGGTGAGGCCGAAGCCGGCCCGTCCCGCAACGCGCCCTGCCCGTGCGGCTCCGGCCGCAAGTACAAGCGCTGCCACGGCGCGCCCAACGGCGGCGCCTGATCCTGACGCGGGGGCCCGCCCCCGCCCAGTCGGCACGACGAGAGCCGCGGTCCTTCAGGGCCGCGGCTCTCGCCGTTCCCCGACCGGTGCGGAGCGGGGTCAGAGCACCTCCAGGGCGGTGCAGAGCCAGCCGCCCCGGCGCTGCTCCAGGCGTACCGCCAGGGCCCAGCTGCGGCCGGCACCGGCGAGCACCGCGGCGGCCTCGACCGCCGCCGACCGTGGCTCACAGACCCGCAGCCGGCGCAGGTGCACGGCCGCCCGGCTGGACCGGCGGCGCAGCGGGCCGGTGCGCGCGGAGGCGCGGGCCAGCTGCTCGGTCACCTCGGCGGCCCGTCCCGGCTCGACCAGGGACCGGAGCTGGCCGGGCGGGCGGTAGCCGTTGAGGATCTCGAGGAAGGTGGCGACGAAGCGTTGGGCGGCGCGGGTGGCCTCGGGCGTGGCGGTGGCGAGCGCTTCGGGCGGCGGGCCGGAGCGGGGCCGTGACGGCCCGGGGCGGGAATCGTGCCGGCGGCCGGGCGGGCGGCCGGCGCTCTGGTGTGCCGCCCCGAAGAGGTCGAGGGCGAGCTGGCCGGCGGGGCGGGGCCAGAGGTCCGGTGACTCGTCGACGTAGGGCGGGTCGCTGACCGGGGCGGGGCGCAGCCGGACCGGGGGCCGGGAGGGCCCGGGACGGCGGGAGTCGACCATGGTGCTCACCCCTTGGATCGTTGCGTTTGCTTGCGTTTGCCTCCGACAAGCTTCGATACTCGGGCATGACAGTGCCCGCCGTCAATGGCCGACCGCATCGGGGTGGCTACTCGGTGTCGCGGTCGGCGAGGGGGTTGCCGCGTACCCACTCGGCGGTCTCGGTGTACTTGCGCTGGATGTACTCCTCCAGCCGGGCGCGCTCGACGCGCCACTGGCCGCGTCCGCCGATCTTGATCGCGGGCAGCTCTCCGCTGCGCACCATGTGGTAGACCTGCGAGTCCGACACGTTCAGCTCGGTGGCCACGTCGGAGAGCAGGAGAAACCTCGGCTCCACGGATAACCCCCGGGGTTGGCGTCGTTTGCCTCAGTTTGCCACTGCGGGCCGAGGTGGCCCAGCAGCACCCGGGCCGGTGGCGCGGTGCGGCAACTTCCCCTGCGCCGGTGCGCGGTGTATGACGGTCTCGGCGTACGGCATGATCTGCGCCCGGGACCGGCAGACCCGCCGGTCCGCGAACGATCGGGGGAAACGACGGTGAGCGACGAGCTGGTCCGGGTGTACGTCCCGGCGACCGTGCCGATGCTGGCCCGGCTGCGGGAGCAGGGGCTGTCCGCCGGCCAGGCGCACGCCGTCACCCCCGCCCTGCGCGAGTGGTACGCCGAGGGCGACGAGGAGGAGCTGGAGTACGTCGCGTTCACCCGCGCCGCCCAGGACGCCCTCCAGCTGCTCCGGGAGGACCCGGCCGCGCCCCGGCGCCGGGTGGTGGTCTCGGTGGACCTGCCCCCCTCGACGGTCGGTCGGGGCGACGGCGACCTCGGCTCCAGCACGGTCCGGCTCGACCAGCCGGTGCCGGTGACCTCGGTGGCCGCGCTGCACGTGGACGGGGCGGAGGCGGTGAACGACGTCGCCGCGGCCGTCGAGGTGGTGGCCGAGGCCGTGGCGGGCGACCCGGACGCCCAGTTCACCGTCGACGGCGCCGAGGACCACGAGCTGGAGTGGTACGACCCCTCGGAGCTGGACCTGCTGCTCCGCGCGGCCTCCTGAGGCGAGCCCGCCGGGCTCAGTCCTCGACCGGCTCCGCGTCGTCGTCGTCGCGCGGCGCCGGGCCGAGGGTGCGGCCGAAGGCGACCAGCGCGGTCAGCGCCCCCACGAACAGCACCCAGATGCCGTTGTCCACCCGCGAGGTGCCGAGGCTCGTCTGGGCGACCGCGTCCGCCTCGCTCAGCGCGCCGGCCAGGTCGAGCAGGGTCCGCCCGCCGACCCGGATGACCACCTCGGCGAGCAGCAGGAGCAGGCCCGGCCCGGCCCCGGCGACCAGGTACGCCGGCCAGCGCAGCGCGGGCGCCGCCGGGTCGCGCCGCAGCGCCCGGCGGCGGGCCCAGACCAGGTAGCCGAAGGCGAGCAGCCCTGCCAGCACGCCGGCGAGCAGCGACTCGGTGCGGGATACCCACTTGGCGGCGCTCAGCAGCGAGGCCTGGGAGCCGTCGGCACCGAACAGGTCGAACAGCGGGTCACGGGCCCGGCTGAACGCCACCACGAAGAGCAGGGTGCCCAGGGCGGCGGTGACGATCGCGCCGACCGGGGCGGCGTCGCGGGCCCCGGCCAGCGCCCCGCCGATGATGGCCGCGGCGGCGCTGGTGCCGGCGATCGTGTTGGTGGTCGCGTTGTCGGCGTACGTCAGGTTGATCGCGACGGCGGCGGCGAGCCCGACCAGCAGGCCGGTGCCGACCGCCACCACGAAGCGCAGGGTGGCCCGGTCGATGCCCCGCCGGGCCAGCAGCCCGGTCACCGCCAGGGAGACCGCGGCCCCGGCCACCAGCGCGGCCGAGATGACCCCGGGCAGGGCGAAGGCGGAGAGGCTGATCGCGGTGAGGCCGGCCGCCGCCGAGCTGATCGCCTCGCGGGTGGACCAGAGCATCGCCGCCAGCCAACCGACCGCCAGCAGGGCCAGCACGGGTGCGCCGGGAGCGCGCGCCGGGCGGGCGGCCTCGGCCGCCGGTGCGACCTCGTCGACCGGGTCGGCGGTGTCCGGCTGGTCCGGCTCCGCGGCCGTCGAACTGCCGGGCTGCTTGCTCATCGTCTCCCCTTCGACGGGCGGCCGGCCGTGGCGGCGGGCCGGGGCAGGTCACCGGTCATCCAGCGTACGCGCCCGCCCGCGCCGGCTCCGCGCGCCCGCTGGCCGGTCACCGGCCTGCTTTTCTTCGGCCGCGAGGGCCGTTCGGGTACGGATCGGCGCCCGGCGCGGACCGGGGCTTCCCGATCTTTGGTTTCCGGACGGGCGGCGTGCGATCGGCCCGAGGGGGCCGTGGGAGAATCGCCGGAGGTCCCGCCGCCGCGACGCCTCACCGCGCGGTGCCCGGTGTCCGGCCGTCCGGTCGGTGCCCGCGGGTCCGATTTCGCCACCGCCGTCGAGATCGCACAGGAGCCTGTGATGGACGCCGTGTTCTCCGTACCCGAGCCGCGCAACGAGCCGGTACGCACCTACGAGCCGGGCAGCGCCGACCGGGAGCGGCTGCAGCGGCGCCTGACCGAGCTGGCCGCCGAGCGCATCGAGCTGCCGATGACGATCGCCGGCGAGCAGCGGATGGCCGGCGGCGAGTCGATCAACGTCGTCCAGCCGCACAAGCACGCCCACGTGCTCGGTGTCACCGGCCACGCCAACCACGACGACGCCCGCGCCGCGGTCAAGGCCGCCAAGGACGCCGCGCCGATGTGGCGCGCGCTGCCGTTCGAGGAGCGGGCCGCCATCTTCCTGCGCGCCGCCGAGCTGCTCGCCGGCCCGTGGCGGGACACCCTCAACGCCGCCACCATGCTCGGCCAGTCCAAGACCGTCGTCCAGGCGGAGATCGACTCGGCCTGCGAGTTCATCGACTTCCTTCGGTTCAACGTGCACTTCGCCCGCCGGCTGCTCGAGGAGCAGCCGATGTCGTCGCCGGGGGTGTGGAACCGGTTCGACCACCGCCCGCTGGAGGGCTTCGTCTACGCGGTCACCCCGTTCAACTTCACCGCGATCGCCGGCAACCTGCCCTCGGCCCCGGCCCTGCTCGGCAACACCGTGGTCTGGAAGCCGGGCCCGACCCAGCAGTTCGCCGCGCACTTCACCATGCGGCTGTTCGAGGCGGCCGGCCTGCCCCCGGGCGTGATCAACATGGTCACCGGGCGGGGCGAGGAGGTCTCCGACGTCGTGCTCGCCGACCCGGACCTGGCCGGCATCCACTTCACCGGCTCCACCAAGGTCTTCCAGCACCTGTGGCGGACCGTCGGCGAGAACATCGCCGGCTACCGGGGCTACCCGCGCCTGGTCGGCGAGACCGGCGGCAAGGACTTCGTGGTCGCGCACAGCAGCGCCGACGTCGACGCCCTGCACACCGCCCTGATCCGGGGCGCGTACGAGTACCAGGGCCAGAAGTGCTCGGCCGCCTCGCGGGCGTACGTGCCGCGCTCGCTCTGGGAGGGCGGGCTGCGCGACCGGCTGGCCGCCACCACGGACTCGCTGACCTACGGCGACGTCACCGACTTCAGCAACTTCGGCGGCGCGGTGATCGACGACAAGGCGTTCAGCCGGCACACCGCCGCCCTGGAGCTGATCTCCGACGACGACACCTGCCGGATCCTCGCCGGCGGCACCGCCGACGACTCGGTCGGCTACTTCGTCCGGCCCACCCTCTTCGAGTGCAGCGACGCCGCGCACGAGACATTCACCACCGAGTACTTCGGCCCGATCCTCGGCGTGCACGTCTTCGACGACGCCCGCTTCGACGACGTGGTCACCCAGGCCGAGTCGATCGCGCCGTACGCGCTGACCGGTTCGATCTTCGCCAACGACCGGCGGGTGGTCGAGGCGGTCGCCGAGCGGATGCGGTACGCGGCCGGCAACTTCTACATCAACGACAAGCCGACCGGCGCGGTGGTCGGGCAACAGCCGTTCGGTGGCGCCCGGGCCAGCGGCACCAACGACAAGGCGGGCTCCTGGCTCAACCTGGTCCGCTGGCTGTCGCCGCGCACGCTCAAGGAGACGTTCGTCCCGCCGACCGACCACACCTACCCGCACATGCTCTGACGCGGTTCACCGGCCGCCGGCGACGCCCAGCGTCACCGGCGGCCGCTCCGTGTCCGCCCGCTTCTGAGCGCCACTTTCCGGGAAAGCGTGACCATTCGGCGCGTCATGGCCGCGCTCTCCGCCGAAAGTGCAGGTGGGGGCCGGGTGGGGGAGTGGGGGTGGCCGTCCGGGGGTGGGGAGGACGCCGTATGGGCGGTAGGCATCGATAGTCCTGGCAGCACTGTCGTCCGCCGACAGTGCACATTGGAAATCCTCCTGGGTGGCAAATCCGGAAATCCTGGACGCTGCGACGGCAAAGTGGCAGCTTAGAGGGCATGGCGGAATCCGGAGTCAACCCCACCGCGGCGGCCCTGCTGGGGCTGCTGCACGAGGGCCCGATGACAGGCGGCCAACTGATGGCCGCCGCCGAGCGCCGACTGGCGCCGTACTGGTCGATGACCCGCAGTCAGGTCTACCGCGAGTTGCCGGTGCTGGCCGAGCGGGGTTTCGTGCGGCTCGGCAAGCCCGGGCCGCGGATGAGCCAGCCGTACGCGATCACCGCCAGCGGGAAACGGACATTCTCCCGCTGGTTGGCGGAGAACCCGGGCCGGGACACCATCCGCAACCCGATCGCCCTGCGGATCGCCTTCGGCAACCTGCACTCGGCCAGCCAGCTCAAGAACCTCTACGCCTCGGCCAACGAGTACCACACCGAGGCCCTGGCGCACGTGCGCGAGCAGGTGAAGAACGCCAAGAAGGAGGGCGAGAACTACGACGCGAGCGCGTTGGAGTTCGCCGTGGCCTACCACAAGGCGGCGCTCTCCTGGCTGAAGACCGCCCCGGTCGGCTGATCATCTGCCCGGGTCGGCGGTGTGACGTGAGCGGACCGCCGCACGCACAGTACGCTTGTCTGTCGTGACCGCTGCCGATTACGCCGAACAGCTCAAGGAACTCGACGCCACCCTACGCAACATCGAGGCCGTGCTCGACCTCGACCGCCTGCACGAGGAGAAGGCCCGGCTCGAGGAGCAGGCGTCCGCGCCCGACCTGTGGGACGACCAGGCCAAGGCACAGCAGGTGACCTCGCAGCTCTCGTACGTCAACGGCGAGATCAGCAAGCTCGGCAGCCTCCGCTCCCGGCTCGACGACGCCGGTGTCCTGCTCGAGCTGGCCGAGGCCGAGTCCGACCCGGGGGTGCTCTCCGAGGTCGAGACGGAGATCGGCGGGCTGCGCAAGGCCATCCAGGAGATGGAGGTCCGCACCCTGCTCTCCGGCGAGTACGACTCCCGGGAGGCGCTGGTCGCCATCCGGGCCGGCGCCGGCGGGGTGGACGCGGCCGACTTCGCCGAGATGCTGCTGCGAATGTACCTGCGCTGGGCCGAGCGGCACGGCTACCCGACCGAGGTCTACGAGACCTCGTACGCGGAAGAGGCCGGCCTGAAGTCCGCCACCTTCACCGTCAAGGTCCCGTACGCCTACGGCACCCTCAGCGTCGAGTCGGGCACCCACCGGCTGGTCCGGATCAGCCCCTTCGACAACCAGGGCCGCCGGCAGACCAGCTTCGCCGGGGTCGAGGTGCTGCCGGTGGTGGAACAGACCGACAGCATCGAGATCCCCGAGAACGAGATGCGGATCGACGTCTACCGCTCCTCCGGGCCGGGTGGGCAGAGCGTCAACACCACCGACTCGGCGGTGCGGATCACCCACATCCCCACCGGCATCGTGGTGACCTGCCAGAACGAGAAGTCCCAGCTGCAGAACAAGGCCTCCGCGCTGCGGGTGCTCCAGGCCCGGCTGCTGGAGCGCAAGCGGCAGGAGGAGCAGGCCAAGCTCCAGGGCCTCAAGACGGACGCTGCCGGTTCGTGGGGCGACCAGATGCGCTCCTACGTCCTGCACCCCTATCAGATGGTGAAGGATCTCCGAACCGAGCAGGAGACTGGCAATCCGTCCTCGGTCTTCGACGGCGATCTGGACAGCTTCATCGAGGCCGGCATCCGCTGGCGCAAGCAGCAGCAGCTCGCCAACGACGCTGCGTGATCAAGCGTGGGCGGAGCGCGTCATCGATCTCCTGGTAGGAGGGACGATCGATGACGCGTTTCGCAGAGGTGGGGCGTAGGACTTGGCTCAGCGGTTACACCGCGTAGACTCACCACCCGTGATTCAGCTTGAGCAAGTGACGAAGACGTACCCGAAGGCGTCCCGGCCTTCGCTCGACAACGTGTCCGTCTCGATCGAGAAGGGCGAGTTCGTCTTCTTCATCGGTCCATCCGGCTCCGGCAAGTCCACCATCATCAAGATGCTGCTGCACGAGGTCAGCCCCAACAAGGGTCGGGTCGTCGTGAACGGCAAGGACGTCACCACGATGCGTTCCTGGAAGCGACCCCACTTCCGGCGCTCGATCGGTTGCGTCTTCCAGGACTTCCGGCTGCTGCCGAACCGCACCGCCTACGAGAACGTGGCGTTCGCTCTCGAGGTGATCGGCAAGACCAAGGCGGTCGCCCGCCGGGTCGTGCCGGAGGTGCTGGAGCTGGTCGGGCTCGGTGGTAAGGAGCACCGCTACCCGCACGAGCTCTCCGGTGGTGAGCAGCAGCGCGTGGCCGTCGCCCGGGCGTTCGTGAACCGTCCGCTGATCCTGCTGGCGGACGAGCCGACGGGAAACCTGGACCCGGACACCTCGATCGAGATCATGCGCCTGCTGGACCGGATCAACCGCACCGGCACGACCGTCGTGATGGTCACGCACGACTCCAACATCGTGAACCAGATGCGCCGCCGCGTCGTCGAGATCGAGAGCGGCCGCATCGTGCGCGACCAGGCCCGCGGCGTCTACGGGTGAGCCGGCGCTCCACCCCTGCCGTACACCCTGACGACGAACACCTCATGCCGGAGAGCCGGAGGAACACCCGATGCGGATGAAATACGTCCTGTCCGAGGTACTGGTCGGACTGTGGCGCAACGTCACCATGACCATCGCCATGATCATCACCATGGCGGTGTCGCTGTTCATGCTGGGCGGGGCCGGTCTGCTGTACCAGAAGGTCGGCGACATGAAGGACCTGTACTACGAGAACGTCCAGGTCTCGATCTTCCTCGCCACCGACGTCAGCGAGCAGCAGCGCACCGACCTGGACGCCAAGCTCAAGAGCGACCCCCTGGTCAAGGAGGTCATCTACGTCAACAAGGACGAGGCGTACAAGCGGTTCCAGGAGATGTACCAGGACGCCCCGGACCTGGTGAACGCCGTCAAGGCGGACCAGTTGCCCGAGTCGTTCCGGCTCACGCTGGTCAACCCGGAGCAGTACAAGAGCATCTACGACCAGTACAAGGACACCGAGGGGGTCGACGAGATCGTCGACCAGAGCCGGCTGCTCGACAAGGTCTTCGGCGTCCTCACCGGCATCCAGACCTTCGCGCTGGTGATCGCGGTGTTCATGGCCGCCGCCGCGCTGCTCCTGGTGGCGAACACCATCCAGGTCGCCGCGTACAGCAAGCGGCGTGAGGTCGCGGTCATGAAGCTCGTCGGTGCCTCGAACTGGTTCATCCAGGCGCCGTTCGTGCTGGAGGCCGTGGTCGCCGGCCTGATCGGATCGGTCCTCGCGCTGGTGTTCATGGCGCTCGGGAAGTACTTCGGCGGCAGCGGCTCGCTCTCCGCCCTGGAGGGCCTGATCACGCCGGTCTCGTGGGGCGACATCTTCCTGATGTTCCCGATCATGGCGGGCGTCGGCGCCCTGTTCAGCGCCGTCACCGGCTGGATCACGCTCCGCTTCTACCTGCGGGTCTAGTCGCCCGGCGGCTCCCGGTCAGGGCCCTTCCGCGCTGGAATAAACGGCGCGGGAGGGCCCTTGTCTCTCGGGTAGCATGATCTCCGCCCCGCGGCCGGTCGTACCGGTCGTGGATCAGAAGGAAAGGGGGTGGCGCCGATGCCACGGGAAAAGGGCCGCAAGGTGGTCGCCTCCAACAAGAAGGCGCGCCACGACTACGCCATCCTCGACACGTACGAGGCGGGCATGGCGTTGACCGGCACCGAGGTCAAGTCGCTGCGGGCGGGTCGGGCCTCCCTGGTCGACGCGTTCGCCCAGGAGCGCAACGGCGAGCTCTACCTGCACGGCATGCACATCCCGGAGTACACCCAGGGCACGTGGACCAACCACGAGCCGCGGCGTACCCGCAAGCTGCTGCTCAAGCGGCTGGAGATCGACCGGCTGATCGGCAAGACCCGCGAGGGCGGCCTGACCATGGTGCCGTTGCAGGTCTACTTCTCCGACGGCTGGGCCAAGGTGGAGATCGCCCTGGCCAAGGGTAAGAAGACGTACGACAAGCGGCAGGACCTCGCCAAGCGGGACGCCGACCGGGAGATCGCCCGGGTGGCCGGTCGGCGCGGCAAGGGCATGGACGACTGATTTGTCGTCTCTGTCCGGGTCGATGATCCGGCCCGGGCCTCGGGATGAATCCGGTTGCGGCAGGCGTTATTCTTGACGGAGCCGCCACCAGGGCGGCCGACCGAGGGGGTGACTGGTTTCGACTTCGTACGTTGCGGCAGGGGAAGCGAGCCGAGGAAGCCGACGTCGTCTCGAGAATCGTTCGTCGGAAACCAATAAGCGCCAAGAACAATCGCGCTGACTTCGCTCTCGCCGCCTGAGGCGAGTAGTGAGTCTGTCGGCCTGGGAACGCCTTCGTCCCAGTCAGCCGGCATCAGCTAGGAGGCTGGCCAATCGGACCCGGTCGCGGGGTCCGTGCGGCGAGATCAATCAGCGACTGGGCCCGTCACACCAACTTGCTCGCGTGAGCGGTGGGGCCGAGTAGAGGCATAGCGAGCTGCGCTCGGAGAAGCCCTGACAAACCGGCGAAGGACCCGGGTTCGATTCCCGGCACCTCCACCACCTCGATGTGCGCCCCGGTCCACCTGGACCGGGGCGCACAGTCGTCTCTCCGGCGTCTGCTGGGGCCATCGGGACGCACGGGGCGAAAGAGACGCTCCCGCCCCTGGACAGCCCCGTCGGCAGGGGTCCACCATCGCTGTATGCGGTAGTGCAGCAACGCGGGAGGTGCCCATGGTCACCGGTCCGATCCAGCAGCCGTCCGTCGCCCCGCCGGCGGTCCGCCCGCCCGCCGCGCGCCCGCCCGCCCCGCCCGGCGGCCTGCCCGCCCTGGCCCGGGCGCTCGCCGTACCGCCGGGGGAGCCGCGCTGGCGGGAACGCGTCATCGTCCACCTCGCCCCGGTCCGCCGGGGCTTCGCCGAACACGTCCAGATCACCGAGGGCCCGGCCGGCCTCTACGCGGAGGTGCTCGCCCAGGCGCCCCGGCTGCACCGTGGCGTGCGGCTGCTGACCCGCGAGCACGCGGCCATCGTCGCGGCGCTGGCCGACCTCCAACGCGCGGTCGAACGGCCCGGGGTGTGTGCCGAGGAGCTGCGCCGGCGCACCGACGAGTTGCTGCGGGCGCTGTCCCGGCACCGGCAGCGCGGCGCGGACCTGCTCTGGCAGGCGTACCAGACGGATCTGGGCGGCGAAACCTGACCGGCGGGAACCGGCGCGGTGCTGCGCCGCGTCCAACCCCCATGCGCCGAATCCTCGCCCTGCTGGGCCTGCCCCTGGTGGTCACCGCGGCCGGCTGCGCGCCGGCCGGCTCCGACCCGGCCGGCGGACCGTCCGCCACCGACCGCGACCAGCGGTGGGAGGCGTTCGACCAGCGGGCCACGGAGGTCGCCGAGGCGTGGCGCCCGGCACCGGCCTGGCGGACCGGGTACGTGCCGCTGCAGGACCCGACGGTCCTGGTCGGCGACCCGAACTTCACCGCCGACACGGAGGTCGCCTTCCGGGCCGGTTGGTACTCCGACCAGATCGAGGTGCCGGCCACCCGCCCGGCCGCCGGCACGATCCGGTTCCCGGACGGCACGATGACCACGCCGCTGGTCAGCGCCGCCGAGGCGTACCGGCAGCTGGACCAGGGTGACCCGCCGCCGTGCGAGGGGCGGCCGAAGGTGCCCGCCCCGACGATCGAGCCGGGCCCGGACGGGTCCGTCTCCAGCCCGGTCTCGACCGCCTGCGTCCCGCTCACCGTCACCGCGGTCAAGCTCGGCACCGCCGAAGTCCGCACCAGCCGTGGCGTGGCCGACGTGCCGGCCTGGCTGTTCACCGTGGCGGAGCTGGCCGTTCCGGTGGCCCGGGTCGCGGTGGCGCCGCAGTCGGTCACCCCGGTGCCCGAGCCGACCGCACCGACCCGGCCGGGTCCCGACGGCGTGGTCGGCGCCCAGCACACCGAGCGGGTGGACGGGGCGCGGCTGACCTACGTGCTCGGGGTGGGCGCCTGCGACACCGGGATCACGCCGCTGGTGCAGGAGCGCGAGGACGTGGTCGTGGTCGGCGGCGGGGTCGTCCGCGCCACCGGCGTCTGCACCGACCAACTGAAGCTGGAGCCGGTCACGGTCACCCTGAAGGCGCCGCTCGGCGGCCGGCCGGTGCTCGACGTGCTCACCGGGCAGGTGCTGATCCAGCAGGCCGGCTGACGGTCAGAGGATCTGCGGCACCTCGCCGCTGATCGGCGCCGGAAGCACCGTCGGACCCTCGGCCCGCAGCGCGGCGGCCAGCGCGTCGGGCAGCTCGTCCGGCGTGCCGACGACCCGGGTGGCGCAGCCGTACCCCTGGGCGATCGCGGTGAGGTCCAGGCCGGGCAGGTCCAACCCGGGCACGCCGGGGGTGTGCTTCAGCTCGGCGAACGACTTGAGGATCGTGTACTGCTGGTTGACCGGCACCAGCACGACGACCGGCAGGCGCAACCGGGCGGCGGTCCAGAGCGCCTGCACCGAGTAGTGGAACGAGCCGTCGCCGATCACCGCCACCACCGGCCGGTTGCGACCGGCGTCCCGCTCGGCGAGGGCGATGCCGACCGCCGCCGGCAGGCCGTACCCGAGCCCGCCGCTGGCCATGGTGAAGTACGACGCCGGGCGGGTTGTCGGCAGCCGCCGGCGCAGCGCGGCCAGGTTGGACGGTGACTCCTGGACCAGCACCCCGTCGGCCGGCCAGCAGGACGCCAGCGCGGCGAAGAGCGCGTCCGCGTCCGGTGGATCGGCGGGCTCCGGCGGTCCCGCCTCCGGTCGGGGCTCCGGCGCCGGTCGGTCGGTTGCCGGCAGCAGGTCCAGCAGCGCGGCGAGGGTCAACCCGGCGTCCCCGAGCAGGCTGTCGCCGACCGGCGCGCGGGCGGCCTCGTCCGGGTCGTCGGTGACGTGCAGCAGCCGCGTGCCGTCGGGCAGGTGCGCGCCGGGGACGTACGGGTAGTACCGGAACACCGGCGCGCCGACGACCAGCACCGTGTCGTGCCCGCGCAGCTTCTCGGCCAGCGGCGCGATCGCGAAGGGGAGCACCCCCCGGTAGTGCGGGTGCCGCTCCGGAAAGGCGGCCCGTTCCGGGGCCGGTGCCGACCAGACCGGCGCGGCCAGCCGCTCGGCCACCGCCACCGCCACCGGCCAGGCCTCGGCCCGGTCCACCGCCGCGCCGAGCACCAGCACCGGGGAGCGGCTGGCGGCCAGCAGCGCGGCGAACTCCCGCAGCCGCCCGGGGTCGGGCCCGAAGCGGGTCGCCACGGTACGCACCGGGGGCGGCGGGTCCGCCGGCTGGCTCCAGTCGTCCAGCGGCAGGGAGAGGAAGACCGGCCCGGACGGCGGTTGGGCGGCGATCGCGTACGCCCGCATGAACGCCGCCGGGATGTCCTGCGCGCGGACCGGCTCGTAGCTCCACTTCACGTACGGCTGGGGCAGCTCGGTCGGCGCGCGGCTGGTCAGTCGGGGTTCCGTCAGCAGCATCTCCCGGCTCTGCTGGCCGGCGGTGACGATCAGCGGCGTCCGGTTGTGCCAGGCGGTCACCAGGTTGCCCATGCCGTTGCCGGTACCCGGGGCGGTGTGCAGGTTGACGTGCGCGGGCCGGCCGGTGACCTGTGCGTACCCGTCGGCCATCGCCACCGCGGACGCCTCCTGCAGGGCGTGCACGTAGCAGAAGTCCGCGGGGAAGTCCTGGAGGAACGGTTGCTCGGTCGAGCCGGGATTGCCGAAGACGGTGGTCAGGCCCAGGGCGCGCAGCAGCTCGTACGTGGTGTCCCGGACGGTCGCCATCGCCCCCTGCCTCCCTGTCCGGCGGGTGCCGCACGCTCGCGCTGACACCGGCCCCCGACCTGCCGAATCTATCGGGGCGAGGTGGACAAGTCGGGCGCTTTGCCGCTCACCGTGCCGGGCGCACCCGGGCGGGGCCGCTCAGGGCAGCGGGAAGGGCGTCTTGATGCCGTCCAGGGCGTGCCCGCAGGGGCAGTCCCGGTCGGCCGGCAGGGCGCCCAGCGCGTCCAGCAGCACGCCGCGCAGCCGGTCGGTGTTCTCGGCGAAGACCCGGAACACCTCCTCCTGGGTGACCGACTCGCCGGCCTGCACACCGGCGTCCAGGTCGGTGACGAGCGCGACGGAGGTGTAGCAGAGGGCCAGTTCGCGGGCGAGCACCGCCTCCGGGTGGCCGGTCATGTTGACCACCGTGCCGCCCATCGAGGCGTACCAGCGGGACTCGGCGCGGGTGGAGAAGCGCGGCCCCTCGACCACCACCACCGTGCCGCCGTCCACCGCCGGCACGTCCCGCCCGGCCGCGGCGGCCAGCAGCGTACGCCGCCCGACCGGGCAGTACGGGTCGCCGAAGGGCACGTGCACCGCGCCCCGGTCGTAGTAGGTCTGCGCCCGGCCGCTGGTGCGGTCGATCAGCTGGTCGGGCACGACGAAGGTGCCCGGGCCCAGCTCCGGCCGCAGGCCGCCGACCGCGCACGGGGCGAGCACCTGGCGCACCCCGAGCGACCGCAGCGCCCACAGGTTCGCCCGGTACGGGATCAGGTGCGGCGGGTACCGGTGGTCGCGGCCGTGCCGGGGCAGGAAGGCCACCTGCCGCCCACCCACCTCCGCGACGGTGACCGGGTCCGAGGGCGCCCCGTACGGCGTCTCCACCACGTGCTCGGTGGCGCCGTCGAGCAGCGCGTAGAGCCCAGACCCGCCGATCACCGCGATGTCCGCCGTCGGACCCATCGACCCTCCCTCGTTCCCGCTCGATCACCCGCCGGTCAGACCTTAGCCACCGCCCCGGGCGCAGGCTATGGTGCCAGGCATGGCGGTGACAGCGCGGATGGCCGACGGCGACCGGTTCCACGACCCGGCGCGCGGCTGACGGTGTCCGAGATGCAGGAGGAGGGACGGGCGATCGGCGGTCGAGCCATGGAGTCCATGACCGGGCGGCTGCTGGTCGCGACTCCGGCCCTCAAGGATCCGAACTTCGACCGCACGGTGGTGCTGCTGGTCGCCCACGAGGCCGGCGGGGCGCTCGGCGTGGTGCTCAACCGGGCGACCGAGGTGCCGGTGGCCGACGTACTGGGCGACTGGAGCGACCTGGCCCGCCATCCCGCGGTGCTCTTCGAGGGCGGCCCGGTGCAGCCGGACTCGGCGATCTGCCTGGCCCGGATGCGGCACCCGATGCGCCGGCTCAAGGGCTTCCAGCAGATCTCCGGCGCGGTGGGCACCGTCGACCTGTCGGCCGACCCGGAGAGGCTGCGCGACGGCCTCGGCGCCATCCGGGTCTTCGCCGGCTACTCCGGATGGGGCTCGGGGCAGCTGGAGCAGGAGATCGAGGACGGCTCCTGGTTCGTCTTCGACGCGCTGCCCGGGGACGCCTTCGTCGACCGGCCGGACGACCTGTGGCCGATGGTGCTGCGGAGGCAGGGCGGGATGCTGGCGGCGGTCGCCCACTTCCCGCCCGACGTGGCGCTCAACTAGGCGCCCCGGGGTGGGGACCCCGCGAGATGACCATGCCGGGCAGCGTGTGTATAGTTCTCTGCGTGCCCGGGACACCGGGGACGACAGCAAGGGGCCGTGGCGCAGCTGGTAGCGCACCACACTGGCAGTGTGGGGGTCAGGGGTTCGAGTCCCCTCGGCTCCACCCTTGAGACCAGGGCGTTCGTCAGAGATGACGGGCGCCCTTCGTCGTTTCCGATGCGTGAAGTAGCCAACATTACTACTGGCCCTCGCCCCACAGCGCGCTCTCCATCGCACCAGCGGGACGTGGCCGAGGCGGTGCCGCCCCGGAACAGCCGGGACCGGCGGGCCGTCAGCGGTTGGTCTTGCGGGGCGCGCGCCGGTTGCCGAAGGACTCCATGGTGGTGGCCTTCTTCGCCGGCGCCCGGGTGGCCGTGGTCGTCCGCGCACGGGCAGCCGCGGCCTTCTTCGTCGGCGCCTTCTTCGTCGGCGCCTTCTTCGTCGCCGCCCTCGTCCCGGGCGCCTTCTTGGCGGGGGCTGCCTTCTTGGCGGCGGGTGCCTTCTTGGCGGCGGCCGCCTTGGCGGTCGGGGTGCGGGTCGGGGCGGCCGTCGCCGAGGTCGCCTTCTTCCGAGCCACCCGCGCTGTCGTCGGGGTGGGCTTCTCACCCGGGCTCTTGGCCACGCTCGCCCCGGTCGCCCGCTTCGTGGCGGCCGCGACCTTCTTCGCCGCCGCCTTGCGGTTCATCGGGGCCTTGCGGGCCCCGGTGGCCTTCCGGGCGCTGGTGGGCCTGGCGGCGGCCCCGGTCGTGCTCCGTCGAGCGTCGGCCATCGTCGCTCCTCCTCGGGGTGTCCTGCCGAAGCCCGCACCGACGGTGCCGCTGACGGGACGGGCCGGTCCAGCCGGGTCGAGCCGACCGGCCCGCTCGGCGCCCGTGTCTTCCCCCACCCCCGGCACCCAAACTCTCCCCACGGTTCACCACACCGGCCGCGCTGATCAGGCAGCCGAGGACCAGGAACGCGATCCCCCCGGCGCTCCTCCTGCCGAGAAGGGTTCGACCGCTGAGCGGCGTGCCACAGCAGGAACCCGCCGATCGCGACGAGGGCCAGGCCCAGGAACGGCGCCTGGCTCGGCGACAGGGCGTTCACCGCCTGCGGTGGCAGGTCGGTCGACGGCGAATACGCGGGAAGGCGAAGCACGCGGCCAGGCTGGCGAGCCGGTGCCACCACCACCGCCGGTCGAACCTTTGGCGCCTCCCGCCCGTACCAGTGCCTGGGAGGTCCACATGACCGTACGCCGAGTGCTCGCCGTTCTCGCGGCCGTCGCCGTGAGCGTCCTGCCGACCGCGACCCCCGCCGCCGCGCACGGCGCACCCACCAGCCCGCTGAGCCGGTCCGCCGCCTGCGGCCCCGAGGGCCCGCACGCCGCCGCGCCGGCCTGCCGGGCCGCCGTCCGGGCCGGAGCGGCGGTACGCGAGTGGGACAACATCCGGGTCTTCGGCGTCGACGGCCGGGACCGGGAGCGGATCCCGGACGGTGAGCTGTGCAGCGGCGGGCTGTCGGCGTACCGGGGGTTGGACCTGCCCCGCACCGACTGGCCGGCGACGGAGGTGACCGCCGGGGCGAAGTTCACCTTCCGCTACCGGGGGACCATCCCGCACAAGGGCACGTTCCGGCTCTACGCCACGCGCCCCGGCTACGACCCGCAGAGCCGGTTGACCTGGGCGGACCTCTCGCCGCGGCCGTTCCTGACGATCACCGACCCGCCGCTGCGCAAGGGGTCGTACCAGCTGCCGGGCCGGCTGCCGGCCGGGTTGACCGGGCGGCACCTGATCTACACCGTGTGGCAGAACTCCGACACTCCGGACAGCTACTACTCCTGCTCCGACGTGGTCTTCCGAAAGGCCGGCCCGGCCACCCCCAGCGCACCGGCCAGTCCGGCCGCCCCGGCCGGCGCGCCGCGCGCCGCCAGCACCGCCGTGCCCGGGTTCACCGCCGCGCCGGTGCCCGGCGATCCGGGCGTACCCGTGGCGTCGGTGACCCACCTCGGCGGTGACAGCCTCCGGCTGGTGGTCGGCGCGGCGGCGGCGGTCACCGTGCTGATCGCCGCGATGGTGGCGATGCGGCTGCGCCGGGCCGGCACGGTCCCGCCGGGCCGGGCCTGTGAGGTGCGCAACCACCGCGCCGGCCGCCGCCGCATCTGGTGACTCCGGCACCGCCGGGCCCCGGCCGCGCCCCCTGAGACGGGCGGCGGCCGGGACGTCTCGGCGGCTCAGCCGAGCAGGCGGTCGATCTCGGCCAGCTCCTCGGCGCTGAAGTCGAGGTTCTGCACCGCGGCGACGTTCCCCTCCAGCTGCGCCACGCTGCTCGCGCCGATGATCAGGCTGGTCATCCGCGGGTCGCGCAGCGCCCAGGCGAGGGCGAGCTGGGCCAGGGTCTGCCCCCGCCCCTCGGCCACCTTGCCCAGGCCGCGGATGGTGGCCAGCTTCTCCTCGGTGAGGTCGCTCTCGTTGAGGAAGATGCTGGTGCGCACCCGCGAGTCCTCGGGGATGCCGGCCAGGTAGCGGTCGGTGAGCAGGCCCTGGGCCAGCGGGCTGTACGCGATGCAGCCGGCGCCGACCTCCGCCAGCGTGTCGAGCAGGCCGTCGTCCTCGGTCCAGCGGTTCAACATGGAGTACGACGGCTGGTTGATCAGCAGCGGCGTGCCCAGGTCACGCAGGATCGCCGCGGCCCGGGCGGTCTGCTCGGAGTCGTAGTTGGAGATGCCGACGTAGAGCGCCTTGCCGGAGCGAACGATGGCGTCCAGCGCGCCCATCGTCTCCTCCAGCGGGGTGTCCGGGTCGAAGCGGTGCGAGTAGAAGATGTCGACGTAGTCCAGCCCCATCCGGCGCAGCGACTGGTCCAGCGAGGAGACCAGGTACTTGCGCGAGCCCCACTCGCCGTACGGGCCGGGCCACATCAGGTAGCCGGCTTTGCTGGAGATCACCAGTTCGTCCCGGTACGGCTTGAGGTCCGTCGCCAGCATCCGGCCGAAGGCCTCCTCCGCCGCGCCGGGCGGGGGGCCGTAGTTGTTGGCCAGGTCGAAGTGGGTGACGCCGAGGTCGAACGCCCGGCGCACGATGTCCCGCTGCCGCTCGTAGGGCCGGTCCGGTCCGAAGTTGTGCCACAGGCCCAGCGAGACGGCGGGCAGCCGCAGCCCGCTGCGTCCGGTCCGCCGGTAGGTCATCGAGTCGTAGCGCTGGTCAGCCGCAAGGTAGTTCACGACGCCGACCTTATCCGCGTCACGGAACGGGCGTGTCGTCCCGGTGTGCGGGGGTAGCTTCGAGCGCATGCGCTTCGTCCCGCTCGACACGCCCAAGCCCATCTCCAAGATCGGTCTCGGCACCTGGCAGTTCGGTTCGAAGGAGTGGGGCTACGGCCCCGACTACGAGCGCCGGGCGGCCCAGATCGTCCGGCGGGCGATCGACCTGGGGGTCACCCTCTTCGACACCGCCGAGGTGTACGGCTTCGGTCGCAGCGAGCGGATCCTCGGGGCCGCCCTCGGCGGCGACCGGGAGAAGGTCGTGGTGGCCAGCAAGGTCTTCCCGGTGCTGCCGATCGCCCCGGTGGTGCAGCAGCGGGCGGTCGCCTCGGCGGCCCGGCTCGGTGTGCACGGCATCGACCTCTACCAGGTGCACCAGCCCAATCCGGTGGTCGCCGACACCACCACCATGCGCGGCATGCGCGCGTTGCAGGACGTCGGCCTGGTCGGCGAGGTCGGGGTGAGCAACTACACCCTGCGCCGCTGGCGGTTCGCCGAGGCCGCGCTGGGCCGGCGGGTGCTGAGCAACCAGGTCCGCTACAGCATGATCGACCGGGCCCCGGAGGAGGACCTGATCCCGTACGCGGAGCAGGCCGGCCGGATCGTCATCGCGTACAGCCCGCTCGCGCAGGGCTTCCTCTCCGGCCGGTACGACGCGAAGCACCCGCCGAGCGGGGCGGTGCGCCGCGCCAACCCGTACTTCCTGCCGGAGAACCTGGCGCGGGGCACCGCCCTGATCGCGACGCTGCGCGAGGTGGCCGACGCGCACGACGCCACCCCCAGCCAGATCGCCCTGGCCTACCTGCTGCACCACCCGAACGTGGTGGCCATTCCCGGCGCGTCTGGTGTGGAGCAGATGGAGCGCAACGCGGCCGCCGCCGAGATCGACCTCGGCGCCGACGAGTACGCCGCCCTGGTCACCGCCGCCCGGCAGTTCCGGCAGGTCACCGGCCTGGCCGCGGTGCCGAAGCTGATCCGCGCCCGAGCGGGGAAGTGAGCAGCATGGACGACATCACCGCGCTGATCCTGGACGACCACGCCGCCTTCCGGCGCGGCTTCGCCCGGCTCGACGACGCCCGCGACGAGGCCGAACTGCTGGCCGTCTGGGAGGCGCTCGCCCTGCACCTGGACATCCACGCCGAGGCGGAGGAGGCGATCCTCTACCCGCACCTAGTGCGGCACGGCGACGACGGCGAGGACGAGACCACCGACGCCATCGGCGACCACAACGAGATCCGGGACGCCATCGCCGAGTCCAAGCTGCACCCGGTCGGCTCCGACCAGTGGTGGGCGGCGGTGTGGAAGGCCCGCCGGGAGAACAGCGAGCACCTCGCCGAGGAGGAGGACGGGGCGCTGCCGGACTTCCGCCGGCACGCGGACGTCGAACTCCGCGCCGAGCTGGGCGCCCGCTGGCTGACCTTCTACGGCGAGCACAAGAACGGCCGCAACCTGCGCTTCGACGACAAGGATCCGCAGAAGTACGTGCAGGAACACCGCTGAGGCCCCGGCGGACGGGCGACCGCCGCACCCGGTGAACCACCGGCGACGAGGCGGCGCCGGAATCCCCGACACGGGGGAGTCGCCGTGGCGTGGCCGGGCGGGAGAATGGCCGGGTGACTCTCCGGGCGCTGGTCGCGCCGCTGGTTCGGGCGAGCACCTGTCGACGCGGCGTGTTCCTCCTGCTCGGCGGGGTGCTGGCCCTGCCGTACGCGCTGCTGGCCGGCACTTTCGTCCAGCTCCTCACCCGCGGCGAGGTGCCCCGACTACTGGTCTTCGCGCTGATGGTGGTGGCCGCCGCCATCGGCGCGGTGCCGTTCTTCCTCGACGGCAGCCGGGCGCTGGAGGTCGCCGCCGCCCGCGCCCTGCTCGGCGTGCCACTGCCCGAGCCCGCCACCGGGCACCCGGCCGACCGGGAGACCCGGCTGCGCGCCGCGCTCTGGATCGCCCTGCACATGATCGTCGGCGGGGCGGTGATGTTCGCCCTGATCAGCGCCCTGCCGATGGCGCTGTCGTTCATCGCCCAGCAGTTCGGCATCGGCACCCAGCTGGTCGCCCGGGAGAGCTGGGGGCCGCTCGACGGGCGGGACACCGGCTGGCTCACCCTGACCGGGGTGCTGATGCTGCTCGGCCTCGGCTACGCGGTCGCCGGGCTGGGCACGCTCGCCGCCTCGATGGCGCCGGTGCTGCTCGGCCCCTCGGCGGCCGAGCAACTGGCCGCCCTGGCGGCCCGGGCGGCCCGGCTCGCCGAACGCAACCGGCTGGCCCGGGAGCTGCACGACTCGGTGGGCCACGCGCTGACCGTGGCCACCCTCCAGGCCGGCGCCGCCCGCCAACTCCTCGACGACGACCCGGAGTTCGCCCGCCGGGCGCTCACCGCGATCGAGGAGACCAGCCGGCACGCGATGGACGACCTGGACCACGTGCTCGGCCTGCTCCGGGAGACCGAGGACGGCGCCCGGGCCCCGGCCGGCACCGCACCGCAGCGCACCCTGGCCCAGCTCGACCGGCTCGTCGCGGACACTCGGGCGGCCGGGCTCCCCGTCGAGGCGCGGGTCGACGGCGGGCTGGCGGAGCTGCCCCCGGCGGTGTCGAGGGAGGGCTACCGGATCGTGCAGGAGGGGCTGACCAACGCCGCCCGGTACGGCCGTGGCCCGGTGCGCCTGCGGGTGGACGTACCCGGGGAGGCGACCGCGCCGGATCGTGACGGGCCGGCCGACACGCCGGACGGCAGTCCGCGCTGGCTGGAGATCGAGCTGGAGAACGTGCTGGGCGGCGCGGCGCGGCCGGGACGCGGCGGCCGTGGCCTGGACGGCATGCGGGAACGGGTGCTGCTGCTCGGCGGGCGGATCAACGCCGGGCCGGACGGCGGCCACTGGCGGGTCCGGGTGCGGCTGCCGGTGCCGAGGGAGGAGACGCGGTGAGCACCGACGTGCTGATCGTCGACGACGACGAGCTGATCCGGGTCGGGCTGCGGGCGATCATCGACGCCCAGCCGGACCTGCGGGTGGTGGGGGAGGCCGCCGACGGCGCGGAGGTGCCGCCGCTGGTGGCGCGGCTGCGGCCCCGGGTGGTGCTGATGGACGTGCGGATGCCCGCGATCGACGGCATCCAGGCCACCCGGCGGCTGCTCGCCGCCTCCGCCGACCCGCCGCGCGTCCTGGTGGTCACCACCTTCGAGAACGACGAGTACGTCTACGAGGCGCTGCGCGCCGGCGCGAGCGGTTTCCTGCTCAAGCGGGCCCGCCCGGCGGAGGTGGTCACCGCCGTGCGGGCGGTCGCCGCCGGTGACTCGCTGCTCTTCCCGGCCGCCATCCGCCGCCTCGCCGGGGCGTACGGGTCCTCGGGCGGGGACCGGCTGCGCGCGGCGCGGCTGACCGAGCGGGAGGCGGAGGTGCTGCGGCTGATGACCACCGGGCTCTCCAACACCGAGATCGCCGGGCAGCTCGTGGTCGGGGTGGAGACGGTCAAGACGCACGTCGGCAACGTGCTGGCCAAGCTCGGGGTGCGGGACCGCACCCAGGCGGTGATCGCCGCGTACGAGTCGGGCTTCGTCGTCCCCACCGGCTGATCCCCCCGGCGGGGGAGCGGGTTCGTCACCGCTCGGGAGGGTTTCCCGGGCGCGGCGGCCGAGGCTGAGAGCATGACGACGACCGATGTTCCCACCCACCGTCCGGCCTCCCGCCGACCCGACCGGCTCGCCCCGCTGGCCGCCGGCTGGCTCGGCCTCTGGGGCGTACTCGCCCTGCTCTGCACGCTGACCGGCGTCGGCTACCCGCTCGGCGCGAACGACCCGGGCGGCGGCGGGGTGAACCTGCTCCGGCTGGTTCCCGTCGACGTGGCGCCGCCGCTCTTCGCCGGGATGCTGCTGACCGCCGCGGTCGCCGCGCTCGCGATGAGCGGCCGGGGCGCCCGCACCGCCGGCCCGCTGCGCGCGCTGCTGCTCGGCTACGGCTGGACGGTCGCCTTCGTCCTGGCCGTGGTGGTGCCCGACGCGCGGGTGCTGGTGATCCTCGGCTACGCGCCGATCCTGATCCTCGGCGCCCCGTTCGGCTGGCCGCCGGTCGACTACTCCGACATCTTCACCTGGGCGCTCGGCGTCCGGGTGGCCGCCATGGCGGGCGGGGTGCTGCTGGCCGGGGCGCTGCTGGTCTGGCAGCGGCGGACCGCCGACGCCTGCGTGGCCTGCGGCCGGGGCGGCGCCGACCGGGGCTGGACCACCCGTGCGGCCGCCGCCCGCTGGGGGCGCTGGGCCGCCTGGACCGCCGCGGCGATCCCCTTCGCGTACGCGCTGACCCGGTTCGCCTGGGCGGCCGGCATCCCGCTCGGCATCTCCCCCGAGCTGCTGGACGACATGCAGGAGACCGGACAGGTCTGGGCCGGCGCCGGGCTGGGCGCCTTCGCCACCGTCGGCGCGGTCCTCACCCTCGGGCTGGTGCAGCGCTGGGGCGAGCGGTTCCCCCGCTGGATGGTCGGTCTGGCCGGCCGGCCGGTGCCGGTGAAGCTCGCGGTCGTCCCGGCCACCCTGGTCGCGGTCGCGGTCACCGCGGCCACCCTCGGTCTGGTCACCACGCCCGAGTTCTGGCGGCTCGGTGGCGGCTTCACCATGGCCAGCGCGCCGATGCTGCTCTGGCCGTTCTGGGGCGTCGCGCTCGGCGCGGCCACGTACGCGTACCACCTGCGCCGCCGGGGCGGCTGCGCCCGCTGCGGTCGCGGCTGACGTCGCGGGCCGGCGCCCCGCCGCCGGCCTGCGGCCATCGGGGGAGGAGGGTGCCCCGTCGATCGACGGGGCACCCTCGTTTTCCTGAGCTAGCGTGGGTCGGGTGACTGCGCCTTCCCCGATTGCCCCGGTCCCACCGGCCGACCTGCCCGGCACGCTCGGCGAGCTGCGCGCGTCCGGCCACCAGTACCGCACGGTCAAGCAGGAGCTCCGCGACAACCTCCTGGCCCGGATGCGCTCCGGCGCCGACCGCTTCCCCGGCATCGTCGGCTACGACGACACCGTGCTGCCCGAGGTCGAGCGGGCCCTGCTCGCCGGGCACGACATGGTGCTGCTCGGCGAGCGCGGCCAGGGCAAGACCCGGCTGATCCGGTCGCTGGTGGCGCTGCTCGACGAGTGGACCCCGGTGATTGGAGGCTCCGTGCTCAACGAGCACCCGATGCATCCGCTCACCCCGGCGTCCCGCGCGCTGGTCGCCGAGGCCGGCGACGACCTGGCGGTCGGCTGGCTGCACCGCTCGATGCGCTACGGCGAGAAGCTGGCCACCCCGGACACCAGCGTCGGCGACCTGATCGGCGACGTCGACCCGATCCGGCTGGCCCAGGGCCGCACCCTCGGCGACCCGGAGACCATCCACTTCGGACTGGTGCCGCGGACCAACCGGGGGATCTTCGCGGTCAACGAGCTGCCCGACCTCGCCGAGCGGATCCAGGTGGCGCTGCTCAACGTGCTGGAGGAGCGGGACATCCAGGTGCGCGGCTACCAGCTGCGGCTGCCGCTGGACCTCTTCCTGGTGGCCAGCGCCAACCCGGAGGACTACACCAACCGGGGCCGGATCATCACTCCGCTCAAGGACCGCTTCGGCGCGGAGGTCCGCACCCACTACCCGGTCGACCTGGAGCTGGAGCTGGCCCTGATCCGGCAGGAGGCCGAGCTGGTCGCCGAGGTGCCGGAGCACGTGCTGGAGGTGCTCGCCCGGTTCGCCCGCGCGGTCCGCGAGTCGCCGTCGGTCGACCCGCGCTCCGGCGTCTCCGCCCGCTTCGCCATCGCCGCCGCCGAGACCGTCGCCGCCGCCGCGCTGCGCCGCTCCGGCCTGCTCGCCGCCGGTCCCGCCGCCGAGGGGGTACGCCCCGAGGCCCCGGTCGCCCGGGTCGGCGACGCGGTGTCGGTCACCTCGACCCTGCGCGGCAAGGTCGAGTTCGAGAGCGGCGAGGAGGGGCGCGAGATCGAGATCCTGGCCCACCTGCTGCGCACCGCCACCGCCGAGACGTTCCGGGCCCGGCTGGCCGGGCTGGACCTGTCCGGCTTCACCGCCCTGGTCGCCGAGGGCACCGTGATCGAGACCGGCGAGCTGGTCTCCTCGGCCGAACTGCTGCGCCAGGTCGGCACGGTGCCCGGGTTGGCCAAGGCGCTGGACCGGCTGGGGCTGGGCGACGCGCCCACCCCGGAGGAGGCCGCCGCCGGGATCGAGTTCGTCCTGGAGGGGCTGCACCTGACCCGCCGGCTCGGCAAGGACGTCACCGAGTCGGGCCGTACCGTCTACGGCGGCCGGGGCTGAGGCGTGGCCGGCAACCGGTTCCGGTACGGCCAGTGGCGCGGCGGGCCCGACCCGCTCGCGCCGCCGTACGACGTCCGCGCCGCGGTGGACGCCGTCGGCGCGGAGGTGCTGGCCGGCGGCAGCCTGCGAGAGGCGCTGCGGGACCTGCTGCGGCGCGGCCCGCAGGGCAGCGGCGGCCTGGCCGACCTGGCCGCGCGGGCCCGCCGGCTGCGCCGCGAGGCGCTGCGCCGGGGTGACCTGGACGGCGCGGTCACCCGGTCGCAGGCCCTGCTCGACCAGGCGCTCGCGGCCGAACGCGACGAGCTGCGCCGGCGCGCCGACGACGACGCGCGCTTCGCCGAGGCGGTGCTGGACAACCTGCCCCGCTCCACCGCCCGCGCGGTGCAGGAGCTGGCCGGCTACGAGTGGGCCAGCGACGAGGCGCGGCAGACGTACCAGCGGATCCTCGACGGGCTGCGCGGCGAGGTGCTGGAGCAGCGCTTCGCCGGGCTGCGCGACGCGGCGCGGGCCGCCGCCGACCCGGCGGTGCAGCGGCGGCTCGCCGAGATGATGCGCGACCTCAACGACCTGCTGGCCCGGCACGCCCGCGCCGAGGACACCACCGACGCGTTCGCCGAGTTCATGCGCCGGCACGGCGACTTCTTCCCGGAGCGGCCGAAGGACGTCGACGAGCTGGTCGACGTGCTGGCCCGCCGGTCGGCGGCCGGGGAGCGGCTGATGCGGTCGCTGTCGGACCGGCAGCGCGAGGAGCTGGCCGGGCTGATGCGGCAGTCCCTCGGCGACCGGCTGGCCGGCGAGCTGTCCGCGCTGGACGGGCACCTGCGGGCGCTGCGCCCCGACCTCAACTGGCAGCGCGGCGAGCGGGTCCGCGGCGACCGGCCGCTCGGCTACGGCGAGGCGGCCGGGGCGCTCGACGAGATCGGCGAGCTGGACGAGCTGCTCGACTCCCTCGACCAGGAACACCCGGGCGCCACCCTCGACGACGTGGACGTCGAGGCGGTGGCCCGGACGCTGGGCCGCAACGCCGCCGACGACGTGCGCCGGCTGCGGGAGCTGGAGCGGGAACTGCGCCGGCAGGGGTGGGTGAGCCGGGACGCCGACGGGCTGACGCTGAGCCCCAAGGCGCTGCGCCGGCTCGCCGGCACCGCGCTGCGCCGGGTCTTCGCCGACCTGACCGCCGGGCCGCGCGGGCAGCACGACCTGCGTTCGGCGGGCGCGGCCGGCGAGGTCAGCGGCGCGTCCCGGCCCTGGGAGTACGGCGACGAGCAGCCGCTGGACGTGGTGCGCACCCTCACCCGGGCGGTCCGCCGGGCCGGCCCCGCGGTGCCGGTCCAGCTCGCGGTCGACGACTTCGAGGTGGTGGAGACCGAGCGGCGGGCGTCGGCGGCGGTGGCGCTCTGCGTCGACCTGTCGTACTCGATGATCTCGCAGGGGCGCTGGGGGCCGATGAAGCAGACGGCGCTGGCGCTGTCGCACCTGGTGGCGACCCGCTTCCCGCAGGACGCCCTGGAGATCGTCGGCTTCGGCCGGGAGGCGCTGACGCTGACCCAGCAGGAGCTGGCCGCGGTGGAACCGGACATGCAGCAGGGCACCAACCTCCAGCACGCGCTGCGGCTGGCCGGGCGGCACCTGCGCCGGCATCCCGGCGCGGAGCCGGTGGTGCTGGTGGTCACCGACGGGGAGCCGACCGCCCACCTCGACCCGGACGACGGGGAGGCGCTGTTCCACTGGCCGCCGCTGCCGGAGACCATCGAGGCGACCGTCCGCGAGGTGGACAAGCTGACCCGATACGGCGCCACGCTCAACCTCTTCATGCTCGGCGACGACCCGGGGCTGCGCCGCTTCGTCGACGCGGTGGCCCGCCGCTCGAAGGGCCGGATGTTCACCCCCGACCTCGACGACCTCGGCGAGTACGTGGTCTCCGACTACCTGCGCGCCCGGCGCGGCCGGCGCTGAACCGCCCGTCCGGGTGATCCCGGTGCGGTAACGCCCCGGTCCGCCCCGGTCCGCGGGGTTGACTGGGGACGTGGAGAGCGCGGGGCTGCGGCGGATCTACGACGAACTGCTCGCCGAGGTGGAGGCGGGCGGCTTCGGCGAGCCGCCGCCGGGGCAGCTGAGCGCCGAGCAGATCGTGGCCCACCTGGCCGCCAACGACGAGCTGATGAGCGAGGCCACCGAGGCGGTCCTCGCCGGCTCGCCCTTCGCCTACTACGACCTGGAGACCATCCACCGCCCCCAGGTGGACGCGCTGGTCGTCGAGTGCGGCGGCCTGGACGGGCTGGCCACCCTGCTGCGGGCCACCAGCCAGAAGCTCTGCGCCCTGGTGGACCGGCTCGGCCTGGCGGCGGACACCCCGGTCGACACCCACCTGCGGGAGGGCTTCGACCTGGTCGTCGACGACACCCTGCCCTGGTCGCGCACCCTCGACCTGCACGCCCGCGTCCACCTGCCGAAGCACCTCGCGCAGCTCCGGGTCCTGCGGACGCCGCCGGGGGCGCCCACTGTCGACCGGCCGACCGTCGACCGGTCGGTCGGGTCGTGAGCCAGCCGGTGCGGTGAGCCGGCGCGGGGCGGGCCTGCGCAGAGCGGCCCGGTCGGTCGTCCCCGCGCTGTTGCCGCACCGGATCCGGATGGCGTTGCCGCTGATCGGCCAGTGCGCGCTGACGGCCGGCGTGGCCTGGTGGATCGCGGCGACCGTCTTCGGCCACCAGTCGCCGATCTTCGCCGCCACCGGCTCGTTGATCTGCCTGTCGGCGGGTCTGGGCGGGCGGGGTCGCCAGGCCGTCGACCTGTTCGTGGGGGTGCTGGCCGGCGTCGCGGTGGGGGAGGTCGTCCAGGCCCTCGACCTCGGCATCGGATTCCTGGTGATGGTGCCGGCGCTCGCGCTGGCGATGTCGATCGCCGCCCTGGTCAACCCGCGACCGCTGACCTACGTCCAGTCCGGCACCGCCGTACTGATCGTGGCCGCACTGGGGCCGGCGCGGTCGCCCGCCGGCTATCTGCTGGACGTGGCGGTCGGTGGCGCGCTGGGTCTGCTCGGCAGCCAGGTGCTGTTCAGCCCCGATCCGGTGAAGCTGGTCGCCGCGCCGGTCCCGGAGATCCTGCGGGACACCGCGGGCGCGCTGCGGACGGCGGCCGAGGCGCTGCGCCGGGGCGGGCCGGGGCTGGCGGCCGCCGCCTGCGAGCAGGCCCGACACGCCAACGCCCGCCTCGGCCGGCTCGCCGAGGCCCGGGTCGAGGCCCACCGGGTCACGGGCCGCACCGTACGCGGGCGCCGGCGCGCCGCCCGGTTGCACGGGGCCGACCGCCCCCTCGACGACGTCCACGTGCTGGTTGCCGCCGCCCTGCTGCTCTGCGACGACGTGCAGCGACAGCTCACGTCCGACCCCACCGTGGCGTCGGGCCCGTTGCCGGACCGGTTGACCGAGCTGGCCGACGGGCTGGCGGAGCTCTCCGCCGCCACCACCGACCGCTCCGGATCCCGGCCCGGGTCCACCGCACCCGTGCCGTCCGGCCCCGGCGACCGCCCGGTGATCGAGGTGCACCTGCGCGACGCCACCGTCGCCCTGCACCGGCTCCGCGCCGCCGCCCCACCCTGACCCCGCCGACCGGGCGGTCCTCGCTCGCGGCACGGGAACGCGGATCAGGGGTGCCGGTGGAAGGCCCGGCGGTACGCGCTCGGGGCGACGCCGATGCGCTGGCGGAGCTGCTGGCGCAGGGCGGCGGCGGTGCCGAAGCCGCAGCGGTGGGCGACCTGGTCGACGGTCAGGTCGGTGGTCTCCAGCAGCAGCCGGGCGTGCTCGGTGCGTTCCTGGAGCAGCCACTGGGCGGGGCTCAGCCCGGTCTCGGACCGGAAGTGCCGGGTGAAGGTGCGCACGCTCATCCGCGCGTGCTCGGCCAGGTCGCGCAGGGTGACCGGCTCGTGCAGCCGGCGCCGGGCCCACTCCCGGGTGCCGGCGGTGCCGGTCCCCGCGCCCGCCGGCACCGGCCGCTCGATGTACTGGGCCTGGCCGCCGTCGCGCCACGGCGGCACCACGCAGCGCCGGGCCGAGCGGTTGGCCACCTCGCTGCCGTGGTCGGTGCGGATGACGTGCAGGCACAGGTCGAGGCCGGCGGCCACCCCGGCCGAGGTGAGCACGTCGTCGCAGTCGATGAAGAGCACGTCCGGGTCCAGGTCGACCGCCGGGTACAGCCGGCGGAACTCCTCCGCGTACGCCCAGTGGGTGGTCGCCCGCCGGCCGTCGAGCAGCCCGGCGGCGGCCAGCACGAACGCGCCCGTGCAGATCGACATGATCCGCGCGCCCCGTTCGTGGGCCGTCCGCAGCGCCGCCGCCACCTCCGGGTCGAGGATGCCGTCGGTCAGCGCCGGGCCGCCGTGGATGCCCGGTACGACCACCGTGTCGGCGGCCTCGACCAGTTCGAGCCCGTGGTCGGGGAGCACCTGGTAGCCGGCGGTGCTGCGTACCGGGCGGCCCCCCGCGCTGCAGGCGTCGACGGTGTAGAGCTGCCGCATGTCCGGGGTGCGGGCGGTGCCGAAGACCTGGGAGGGGGTGCCGAGGTCGAGGCCGACCACCTGGTCGATGGCGAGCACCGCGACCCGGTGCGGGACGATCGTCATGGCCCGATTATTGCGCATGATGGCTTTCCGGCCACTCGTCTGTCGGGGTGCCCGCCGCCGAGACTCGGAGCGTGAACCGATCCCGCCGTCTCCACCCGGCCTGGCTGGTCGCCGCCGTCGCGTTCGTCGCGCTGGTCGGCGCCGCCGGCTTCCGCGCCACCCCCTCGGTCCTGCTGCACCCGCTGCACGCCGAGTTCGGCTGGCCGCTGGCCACCATCTCCGCCGCCGTCTCGGTCAACCTGCTGCTCTACGGGCTGACCGCGCCGTTCGCCGCCGCGCTGATGGACCGCTTCGGCGTCCGGCGGGTGGTGGCAGGGGCGCTGACGCTGGTGGCCGTCGGCAGCGGCCTGACCGTGTTCATGACGGCGAGCTGGCAGCTGATCCTCTGCTGGGGGGTGCTGGTCGGGCTGGGCACCGGGTCGATGGCGCTCGCCTTCGTGGCCACGGTGACCGGGCGCTGGTTCGTCCGTCGGCGCGGGCTGGTCACCGGGGTGCTGACCGCCGGCGGGGCGGCCGGGCAACTGGTCTTCCTGCCGCTGCTCGCCGTGCTGGTCCGCGACCACGGGTGGCGCACGGCGGCGCTCGTCGTCGCCGGGGCGGCGCTGGCCGTCGTACCCCTGGTGGCCTGGCTGCTGCGGGAACACCCGGCGGATCTCGGCCTGCCCGCCTACGGCGCGGCCGAGGTGGTGCCGCCCGCGCCGACGACGGGCGGCGCGGCGGCCCGGGCGGTCGGCGCGCTGGCCACGGCCGCGCGGACCCGGCCGTTCTGGCTGCTCGCCGGCGGGTTCGCGATCTGCGGCGCGACCACCAACGGGCTGGTCGGCACGCACTTCGTGCCGGCCGCGCACGACCACGGGATGGCGGAGACCACCGCCGCGGGGCTGCTCGCCCTGGTCGGGCTCTTCGACATCGTCGGCACCATCGCCTCCGGCTGGCTCACCGACCGGGTGGACAGCCGGCTGCTGCTCGGCGCCTACTACGCGCTGCGCGGCGCGTCGCTGCTGGTGCTGCCCGGACTCTTCGCCGGCACCGCCGAGCCGAGCATGCTGGTCTTCATCGTCTTCTACGGCCTGGACTGGGTGGCCACCGTGCCGCCGACCGTCGCGCTCTGCCGGGAGTACTTCGGCGCGTCGGGCGCGGTGGTCTTCGGCTGGGTCTTCGCCGCCCATCAGCTCGGCGCGGCCGTCGCCGCGACCGGGGCGGGCCTGGTCCGCGACCGGCTCGGCGACTACGCGCTGGCCTGGTACGTCGCCGGGGCGCTGTCGATCGGCGCGGCCGGGCTCGCACTGCTGCTGCGCCGCCGGGAGCCCGTGCCGGTGCCGGTGCCCGTGGTGGCGCCGCCGCCGCGGGCCTGGAGCTACCGGGGCTGAGGGGTCAGCCCACCGTCCACTGCTGCTGGGCGGCGCCGGTGCAGGGCACCTGACGGAGCTCGTCGCCGGCCTCGGTGCCGCCGTCCTTCACCTCGGCGCACTTGCCGGAGTGCACCGCGACCAGCAGCACCGGGCCGGTGCCGACCGGGGTCAGCCGCCACTGCTGGTTGGCCTGCCCGTGGCAGGGAAACTGCTGGAGCTTCGCGCCGTCGTCGGCGCTGCCGCCCTCGACGTCCAGGCACTGACCGTGCGCGGTGTTGGTGAGGGTGACCAGGTCCGGGGCGACCGGGTTGGCCACCCACTGCTGTTCCGGCCCGCCGGTGCAGGCCGCCAGCTCGGCGACGGCCTTCTCGTCGTCGCCGTCGGTGCCGACGCAGAGGCCCGAGGCCACCGCCTGGAACACCTTCGGCCCGGCCACCGGGGCGGGCGGGGTGGTGGGCGCGGCGGTCGGCGAGGGCGCGGCCGGGGTGGTCGGGGCCGGCTCGGTGACCTCCGGCGACGGCGGCTGCGGCTGCGGCGGGGGCGCCGAGGCGGCGGACGCCGGCACCACCGGCTGGTCGCCGCCGCCGAGCACGCCGGTGGCGAAGAAGACCCCCACCAGTACGCCGACCAGCCCGGTGGCCAGCGCGAACCGCATCAGCGGGTCCCGGGGCAGCCCGGGCCGGGCGGCCCGGCGGGCGCCGTAGACGGTGCCGGACGGGTCGTGGTGTTCGTCGGAGACGGACATGGGGGCATCCTCACCCACCGGGCCGGTCGACGGCCACCCGGCCCGTCCGGCGGTGACTCAGTCGACGACCGTGACGTCCTTCCAGAACGCCACCCGGTCGCGCACCATCTCGGCCTCCGGCTTCGGGTCCGGGTAGTACCAGACCGCGTCGGCGCTGGTCCGGCCGTCGTGCTCCAGCGTGTAGTAGGAGGCGGTGCCCTTCCATCCGCAGACCGTGTGGGTCGCCGACTCCCGGATCAGGTCGTCGCGCAGGGCCTGGCGGGGGAAGTAGTGGTTGCCCTCCACCACCACGGTGTCGTCACTCTCGGCGATCACCAGGTCGTTCCAGACGGCTTTCGGCATGCCTCCACGCTATTGCGCCCGCGTCGCTGCGGCCACCGATCGGCGGTGTCAGCCCGGCGGCTGCGGGTCGGTGACGTCGGCGACCGTCGCTCCGAGCGTGGTGATCGCCGCGTCGGCGTCCAGCGCGACGGCGGTGCCGTGCTCGCCCGCGCCGAGGGTGATCTCCCGGCCGCGCAGCCGCTCGTCGGCGACGACCGGCCAGGCGGTCGTCGCGCCGAACGGGGTGATGGTGCCGCGTTCGTAGCCGGTGGCGGCGCGGGCCGCCGCCGCGTCCGGCATGGAGAGCCGGTTGACGCCGAGCAGCGCGCGCAGCTTGGGCCAGGAGATCACCCGGTCGCCGGGGGTGAGCACGAAGAGGTGGTCGTCCGGGCCGCGGCGGACCACGATCGTCTTCACCACGTCCGGTACCGCGACGCCGCGGGCGGCGGCCGCCTCGGCGAGGCTGCGCACCGGCCCGTGCCGGATCACCCGGTACGGCAGACCGGCGGCGTCCAGTGCGGTGAGAGCAGGTGACGGCACGCCCGCCACGGTAACGCGGCTGTCCGATTCTGGATGCGAAAAGGCCACCGTGGACATCCCACGCGGAAGCCGTTCGGCGCGTAAAGTGATCTCATGCGCGCGCTGCGTGATCATGACCAGGCGGTGGACAGGTTGCGGCGGTCGTACGCCGCCGTGCCCCCGGGGCAACCCGTCCGCCTCGCCAAACGCACCTCCAATCTCTTCCGTCCCCGGACGGCCACCAGCTCGCCCGGCCTGGACGTCTCCGGGCTGAACGGCGTGCTGGCGGTCGACCCGAGGGCCCGCACCGCCGACGTCCAGGGCATGTGCACGTACGAGGACCTGGTCGCCGCCACCCTTCCGCACGGGCTGATGCCGCTGGTCGTGCCGCAACTGCGCACGATCACCCTGGGCGGCGCGGTCACCGGCCTGGGCATCGAGTCGACCTCGTTCCGCAACGGGCTGCCGCACGAGTCGGTGACCGAGATGGACGTGCTGACCGGCGCCGGCGAGATCCTCACGATCCGTCCCGAGGGGGAGCACGCCGACCTCTTCGCGGCCTTCCCCAACTCGCTGGGCAGCCTCGGCTACGCCACCCGGCTGCGCATCGAACTCCAACCGGTACGCCACGCGGTGGCGCTGCGCAACGTGCGCTTCAGCCGCCTGGAGGAGCTGACCGAGGCGATCGGCGACGTGGTCGTCAAGGGCGAGTGGGAGGGGCAGCCCGTCGACGCGATGGACGGGGTGATGTTCAGCCCCGGCGAGGCGTACCTGACCCTGGGCACCTTCACCGACGACGCGCCGCAGCTCAGCGACTACACCGGCCAGGAGATCTACTACCGGTCGCTGCGCCGGCGCACCCGCGACGCGCTGACCACCCACGACTACCTCTGGCGCTGGGACACCGACTGGTTCTGGTGCTCGGCGGCGTTCGGGGTGCAGCACCCGGTCCTCCGCCGGCTCTGGCCGGCCCGGTGGCGGCGCAGCGACTTCTACCACCGGCTGGTCCGGCTGGAGCACCGGCACCAGGTCGCCGCTCGGGTGGACCGCTGGCGGGGCCGCCCCGCCCGCGAGCGGGTGGTGCAGGACGTCGAGATCCCGCTGGAGGCCACCGCCGAATTCCTCCGCTGGTTCGCCGGCAACGTGGGGATGAACCCCGTCTGGCTCTGCCCGCTGCGGCTGCGCGAGCCGGCCGGGTCCGGTTCGGCGCGGGCCTGGCCGCTGTACCCGCTCCGGCCGGGGCAGACCTACGTCAACGTCGGCTTCTGGGGCAGCGTGCCGATCGCCGAAGGGGCGGCGGACGGCGATGTGAACCGCTCGATCGAGCGGGCGGTGTCCGAGCTGGGCGGTCACAAGTCGCTCTACTCGGACGCGTACTACGACCGGGAAGCGTTCGACCGGCTCTACGGCGGGGACGTCTGGCGCGCCGCGAAGGACCGTTACGACCCGGACCACCGGCTCACCGGACTGTACGAGAAGGCGGTAGCAAGGAAATGAGCCTGACCGATCGTGAACAGGGGGCGAGCAGTTCCCCCGCCACACCACCGCCGGCGGGAGGCCGGCGCGGACGCACGACCGTCGCGGACGTCGTCCGGGCGTTGACCGTCGGGGACCTGCCGGTGCGCATCACCGGGTACGACGGCAGTGTGCTGGGCCCGGCCGACTCCGGGATCACCCTGTCCATCCACTCCGAGCGGGGCCTGTCGTACCTGCTCACCGCCCCCGGCGACCTGGGCATGGCCCGGGCGTACGTCAGCGGTGACCTGGGGCTGGAGGGGGTGCACCCGGGCGACCCGTACGAGACGCTGCGGGTGCTCAAAGACGAGTTGCGGGTGCGGGTGCCCCCGCTGACCGAGGGGCTGGCCCTGGTGCGCGGGCTGGGCTGGGAGCGGCTGCTGCCCCCGCCGCCCCCGCCGCAGGAGGCGCAACCGCGCTGGCGTCGGGTGATGAACGGGCTGCGCCACTCCCGCCTGCGTGACAGCACCGCCATCTCGCACCACTACGACGTCTCGAACGCCTTCTACGAGAAGGTGCTCGGCCCGTCGATGACGTACACCTGCGCGGTGTTCCGCAGCCCGGACGACACCCTGGAGCAGGCCCAGGCGGCCAAGTACGACCTGGTCGCCGGCAAGCTGGCGCTCAAGCCGGGGATGCGGCTGCTCGACGTCGGCTGCGGCTGGGGCGGCATGGTCCGGCACGCTGCCCGGGAGTACGGCGTCAAGGCGCTGGGCGTGACCCTCTCCCGGGAGCAGGCGCGGTGGGCGCAGGTGGCGATCGAGCGGGAGGGGCTGACCGAGCTGGCCGAGGTGCGCCACCTGGACTACCGGGACGCCCCGTGGGAGCAGTTCGACGTGGTCTCCTCGATCGGGCTGACCGAGCACATCGGGGTGCGCAACTACCCGGCGTACTTCCGGGCGCTGCGCGACCGGCTGCGGCCGGACGGCCGGCTGCTCAACCACTGCATCACCCGGGCCGACAACCGGGCCCCGCACCGCTCCGGCGCGTTCATCGACCGGTACGTCTTCCCGGACGGCGAGCTGGCCGGGCCGGGCCGGTTGATCGGCGAGATCCACGACGTGGGGCTGGAGGTGCACCACGAGGAGAACCTGCGGCGGCACTACGCGCTGACGCTGGCCGCCTGGTGCCGCAACCTGGTCGAGAACTGGGACTTCTGCGTCTCCGAGGTGGGCCAGGGCACCGCGCGGGTGTGGGGCCTCTACATGGCCGGCTCGCGGTTGGCCTTCGAGACCAACGGCATCCAGCTGCACCAGGTGCTGGCCACCCGCAACGGGCCGGACGGGCAGACGTCGTACCCCCTGCGCCCCGACTGGACCCCCTGACGCCGGGACCGTCGAGGAAAGCCGCGCCGGATCGGCGCGGCTTTCCTCGATCCCATTGACAAAGAAAGTTTTTACGTACAAGCTCATTTGTGCGATGAGAGACGTCATGTACCTGGAGCAGATCGAGCAGGCCGAGGTCCTGCTCAAGCCGCAGCGCGTCGAGGTGCTGCGGCAGTTGGCCGAGCCCCGCACCTGCACCGAGGTGGCCACCCGGCTGGAGCAGACGCCGCAGCGCGTCTACTACCACGTCAAGCAGTTGGTGGCGGCCGGGCTGGTCGAGCAGGTGTCGACCCGGAAGGTGCGCGGCATCAGCGAGGGCATCTACCAGGCCGCCGCCCGGTCGTACTGGCTTTCGCCGCGCCTGGTGGGGCGGGTCGGCGGGGCACGCCGGGCCCGCGACGAGCTCAGCCTGGGCTACCTGCTCGACCTGATGGAGGAGGTCCAGGCGGACGTCGCCGCCCTCGACCGGTCCGCGCCGGAGCTGCCCTCGATCGGGGTGTCCGGCGAGATCCGGGTGCCGGCCGAGCGCCGGCAGGAGTTCCTGCACGACCTGCAGTCCACGCTGCAGGACCTGTTCACCCGCTACGGCGGCGCCGAGGGAGACGCCTTCAAGCTCGCCGTGGCCTGCTACCCCAAGGGGGACGACCGTGAGTGATCTGTTGAAGCTGGGTGCCCGTCTCGCCGCGCCGGTCGAGGCCGTCCGGCGCGCCCTGACCGACCCGGCCGAGCTGCGCGTCTGGTTCGCCGAGCACGCCGAGGTCGAGCTGCCGCGACGGTACGAGTTCTGGGGCCGCTACACGCCGGAGGGCGACGCGCCGCACCAGCGCCTGCTGCACGCCGACGAGCACACGCTGCGCTTCGCCTGGCTGCTCGACGGCGTGGAGACCACCAGCGAGATATCCCTGGCGGCCGAGGGCCCGGACAGCACGTTGCTGACCGTGACCCAGAGCCACTTCAAGTTCGCCGAGGCGCTGGACGGCAGCACCATCCGCGGCGTCCTGCAGACCTGGTGGAGCCTGTCGATCGGCAACCTCGCCGCCCACCTGGAAGGACGGCCGCTGCTGCCGAAGACCGACTTCACCTCCGCCGACCTGCGCGGCGAGCTGGTGATCGGCGCGCCGGCCGAGCGGGTCTGGGCGTCGCTGACCGACTCGGCCCAGGCCAGCGCCTGGTTCGGCTACCCGATCGGCATCGAGCCCTGGGTCGGCGGCCGGTACGCCATGGGCGGCTTCGAGAGCGGCTACGCGGCCAAGGTGGTCGACCTGGAGCCGGGCCGCCGGATGTCCGTCGACTGGGGACCGACCGGCGTGACCACCTGGGAGCTGGCCGAGTCCGACGGCAAGACCCGGCTGACCTTCGTGCAGAGCGGCTTCGACGAGGGCAACCCGCCGTACGCGGCCTGGAGCGGGTCGGTGGCCGGCCTCTTCGAGCTGCGCCGCTACCACGAGATGGCCGACTGGCAGCCGATCTGGGTGATGGAGGAGCTGCCCACCGGTGCCTGACCGTCCGGCCCTCTCCGCCGACGCGGGCCGCACCCCCTCGTGGTGCGGCCCGCGCCGTCCGTGCAGCGTGTCCCGGTTCCGGCTCCATTCCTGGCGCGGTTCCGGCGTGAATCCTGGCGCGTCGACCGGCGGTGGTCTGGCGGTGGTCTGGCGGGTGCCGCGCAGAGTGTCCTCGCCCGGTGCTGGTGCGGTCCGAGCCCCTTGAGACGGACGGGCTGATCGGGTGTTGCTGTGTCGGTGCCTGTGGAGCTGATGACGCAAACGATTCACCCGGTGTCCGGGGGCCGGGTGCCTGGCATTCGCCGGCTACCAGGTGCCGATCGTGGTGGGCGGTGTCCGGGAGCTGCGCCGGCCTTGACCAGGGACGGGCCGGTCGGGCGTGCCAGCAGCGTCGACGTGGTGGATGCCCTTGGCCCCGATTCGTTGACGTCATCAGCTCCACAGGGCTCGCACACCCCACGTCATGGTGGCGACGGCGTCCGCGCCGGTCGGCCCGCTGGTGCCCACCGGCCCGGAGACCGGTGGGTGCCGACGGGACGGCGCGCCGTCAGCGGTCCAGCTCGTCGGCGCGGCGCAGCAGCGCCCGCCGCTCGGGGTCGGAGCCGACGAGGTCGGCGGCGGTCCGGAACAGCGCGGCGGCGCGTACCGGGTCGCCGTGGCGGGCGGTCAGCTCGGCCTCGGCGGCCAGCGCGGGCGGGTAGCCGTCGAGGGTGCCGCCGGCGCGGGCCTCGCTGATCAGGGTCAGTCCCGCCGCCGGCCCGTAGGCGTAGCCGTGCGCCAGAGCCCGGTTGAGGCGGACCACCGGGGTGGGGCGGAGCCGGGCCAGCTCGTCGTAGCAGCCGGCGATGCCGGCCCAGTCCGTGTCGGCGGCGGTCGGGGCGGTGGCGTGGGCGGCGGCGATCCGGGCCTGGAGCGCGTACGGGCCACGGCCGGCCCGCGCCAGCGCCGTGAGTCCCTCGGCGATGGCGGCGTGGTCCCAGCGGGAGCGGTCCTGCTCGTCGAGGGTGAGCAGGTCGCCGGCCTGGTCGCGGCGGGCCGCGCGGCGCGAGTTCTGGAACAGGAACAGGGCCCGCAGCCCGGCGACCTCCGGCTGGTCGGGCATCAGCCGGTCGAGCAGCCGGGCCAGCCGGATCGCCTCGTCGGCGAAGGCGGGCTCGCCGTCGGCGTCGTACCCCCGGGTGAAGAGCAGGTAGAGCACGGCCAGGACGCCCGGCAGCCGCTCGACCAGCGCGGGCCCGGTCGGCACCCGGTAGGGGATACCGGCCGTGGCGATCCTGGTCTTCGCGCGGGTGATCCGCCGGGTCATGCTGGACTCGCTGACCAGGAAGGCGCGGGCGATGTCGGCGGTGGGCACCCCGGCCACCGTGCGCAGGGTCAGCGCGACCCGCGCCTCCAGGGCCAGCGCCGGATGACAGCAGGTGAAGACGAGGCGCAGCCGGTCGTCCACCACGTCCCCCTCCGCGCCCGTCGGCGGCTCCGGATCGGTCAGCAGGGCCAGGTCGCGCAGTCGGCGTCGCTCCACCGAGGCCCGGCGCAGCACGTCCACCGCCCGGTTCCGGGCGGCCGTCATCAGCCAGCCGCCCGGATTGCCGGGTACGCCGTCGCGGGGCCAGCGCTCCAGCGCCGAGGCGAGCGCCTCCTGGGCGCAGTCCTCAGCGAGCGTCCAGTCCCCGGTGACTCGGATCAGCGCGGCGACGATCCGCGGGTACGCCTCGGCACCCGCGTCCGCCACCGCGCCGGCCGCGTCCAGCACCCGCGTCAGTCCAGGTCGGCGAAGGGGCGCAGCTCGATCCGCCCGCCGTACGCCATCGGGTGGGCCCGGGCGACCTCGACCGCCTCGTCCAGGTCGGCGCACTCCAGGATGTCGAACCCGACGATGACCTCCTTGGTCTCGGCGAACGGGCCGTCGCTGAGCAGCAGTTCGCCGCCGCGTACCCGGACCGTGGTCGCCCCCGAGGGCGGGGCGAGCACGCTGCCCTCCAGGCGCTGGCCGCGGGCGTCCCGCTCCGCCACCCACTGCTCGATGTCGGGCGCGGCGTCCGGGTCGGTGTCCGGCTCGGTGTCGGTGCAGACGAACATCATGAACCTCATCAGCGGCGCTCCTCAGTGTCGTGGTCTCTCACCAGGGTGACGAACACCGGACCCGGATCCGGACACCGGCGGGTGGGAAATCTTTGTCGGCATGGTCGGCGCCGGCCGAGCCGGGCGCGCCGTACGGCGGGTCCACCCGGCCGAAGCGGGGCGCGAGGGGATCATGTCATCGGCAGCGCTCAGCGGCGATGGAGTACCGAGGAGGACCGCGATGCCCCGCGACGACTGGAAGGGTGTCGTCAACCAGATCCTCTACGGGTTGATCTTCACCCCCGAGCTGGACGAGGCCGCCGCCGCCCGGATGGCGGAGGCCATGGTGGAACGCCGGTCGTTCGGCGCCGGTCCGGACGTCTACGCCGCGGCCATCACCCGGGCCCGGCGGCACCGCGGCCCGCTGACCGACGAGATGCCCACGCCACACGGTGAGGAGCGGTTCCGGGCGTTCCTGGAGCTGCTTGCCGTCCAGCTCGACGCCCGCCGGCCGTGGCGGCGAACCTCTTCCTGAAACCGGGTGTGTGAGCCCCCTTCCGTGGGTACAGGCCGGCGATGTTCTTCATCTTCGGATTCCGCACGTCCGTCAACCGGTCGGGCGTGGTCACCGCGGTCTGCCGCAACTGCGGCAACCGGGCCGCGCAGGTGATCACCCGCCGGTCGACCAAGTTCACCCTCTTCTTCATTCCGCTGATCCCGGTTCGGACCCGCTACGTGCAGCAGTGCTCGTTCTGCGGCGCCGAGTACGGCATCTCCAAGAACGAGGCCCGCAGCCTCCCGGTCGGCTGAACCGGCGATGGCCCGTTTCCTCTGCTGGCTGATCGGCCGGCAACCGGTCGTACCGGCTTCCGCGCCGGTGCACACCGTCTCCCGCCCGCCCTGCACCCCGGGCCGCCGCCGGCACCGCCGCCGCCGGCCGCTGGCCGGGGCCCGCTCGCCCCGCTCACCCTGGAACCGCTCCGCCGAGCGCTGAGCATGTGATCTTCCGCCCGTACCGGATCCGTTCCCACCTGCGCGTTCTAGGCTGGGCCCGCCGTCCGAACGGGGAGAATTCTTGCGTAACCACCCGGCCGTCGTGCTGGTCGCCGTCCTGCTGTCCACCCTCTCGCTGCCGGTGTCGCTGACCGGCGCGTCGGTCGCGCTGCCGGACATCGGGCGGGACCTCGACGCCGGGCTGGCCGGCGTGCAGTGGGTGGTGAACGGCTACAACGCCACCTTCGCCAGCTTCATGCTGGCCACCGGGGCGCTGGCGGACCTGCTCGGCCGGCGCCGGGTCTTCGCCACCGGCGTCGCCATCTTCGCCGGCTCCGGGCTGCTCGCCTCGGTCGCCGGGAACATCGTGCTGCTCGACCTGCTGCGCGCGCTGGCCGGCATCGGCGCGGCCGCCGCCGCGACCAGCGCCTCCGCCCTGCTGGCCCACGCCTTCCCCGGTCGGGCCCGAGCCCGGGTGTTCAGCATCTTCGGTACGACCATCGGCGTCGGCCTGGCCTTCGGACCCTCCATCGCCGGCCTGCTGATCTCCGCGTTCGGCTGGCGGGCGGTCTTCGCCGCGCCGGCGCTGGCCGCCGTGGCGGTGCTGGCGCTCACCCCGCTGCTGCCCGAGTCCCGCCAGCCGCACGCCGGGCGGATCGACTGGCCGGGGACGGTCACCTTCACCGCCGCGCTGCTGCTGCTCATCTTCGGGTTCGTGCAGGGCCCCGAGCTGGGCTGGTCCGCCCCGGTGATCGTGGCGGCCTTCGTCGCGGCGGTGGCCCTGCTGGTGGCCTTCGTCCGGGTGGAACGCCGCCGGGCCGACCCGATGTTCGACCTGGCCCTGCTGGCGAGCCCCCGGTTCCTCGGCATCTGCCTGGCGGCGGCCACCATCGTCGCGGTGCTGGTGCCGCTGCTGGTCTACCTGCCGTCGTACCTGACCACGGTGGTCGGGATGAGCCCCGGCGGGGCCGGCGCCACGCTGATCCTGCTGACCGCGCCGACCCTGGTGCTGCCGCTGCTCAGCGGGGCCATGACCCGGCTGGTGCCGGCCCCGGCGGTGATCGTCGCCTCGGTGGCGGTGGTCGCGGTGGGCGCCGCCTGGGCCACCGTGCTCGCTCCCGACAGCGGCGCCGCCGCCCTGGCCGGCCCGCTGCTCACCATCGGTGTCGGGGTCGGACTGTCGATCGGCCTGCTCGACGCGCTGGCGATCGGCAGCGTCGCCGCGCACCGGGCGGCCACCGGCGCCGGGATGATCAATACGGCGCGGCTGGCCAGCGAGACCGTCGCCATCGCGGTGGTCGGGGCGGTGCTGGCCAGCACCACCGCCGGCCGGCTCGCCGACCCGGGCTTCACCGGTGGGCTGCGTACCGTGCTCTGGGCGATGGCCGGCGTGGCCCTGGTCGCCGCGGTGGCGACCGCCGTGCTGGTGCGCCGGGCCCGCGTCCCGGCCGAACCGGCGGTGAGCGCCTATCCTGGCGGATCATGACGAGCACCGCGCAGCGCCTGGCCGCGATCCGCGGCGACCTGCCGCCGAAGCGGCACAACGCCCGGACCATCGCCGCGCTCACCGGCAACCCGGGCTGCGCCCGGCGGGCGGTGCTGGACGGCGCCGGGGTGGACAAGCCGAGGCTGGCCGAGGCGATCGGCTTCCCGGCCCGCTTCGGGCAGTCCCGGTTCGCCATCACCCGGGGCAACGCGTTCGAGGCGCAGGTCAAGGCCGACGGCGGGGCGGAGCTGCTGCGGCTGGTCGCCGAGCGGCTGGGCGTACCGGTGCCGGAGCAGGCGAGCTGGACGGACCTGGGCGGCGCGGACGACCTGCCGGACCGGCACGAGCGGTCCCGCCGGGCGCTGACGGCCGAGGGGCCGGAGGCGGCGCTCTTCGACCATCCGCTGCTCGGCCTGGCGGTCGCCGGCCAGCGGGTGCACCTGGAGCCCGATCTGGTCGCCGCCCGGCTCGGCGGCCGGTTCCACGTGGTGGAGATCAAGTCGTTTCCGGTGGTCGACGGGCAGGCCGACCCGGCGAAGGTCGCCGCCGCCGCCATCCAGTCGGCCGTCTACGTGCTGGCGCTGCGCGAGCTGCTCGCCGCCGAGGGGCACGACGAGGAGCTGGTCTCGCACGAGGTGGTGCTGGTCTGCCCGCGCGACTTCGGCAACCGGCCGGTGGCCAGCCTGCTGGACGTCCGCAAGCAACTGCTGGTGCTGCGCCGCCAGCTCGACCGGATGGCGAGGCTGGACGCCCTGCTCGACACCGTGCCGGCGGACTTCACCGCCGACCCGGCCGCCGACCCGGTGACGCTCGCCGCCGGGCTGCACCGGGTGCCGGCCCGCTACGCGCCCGAGTGCCTGGCCAGCTGCGAGCTGGCGTACTTCTGCCGAAACGAGGCGGGCGGGCACACCGCGGCGCTGGGCCGGCCGGTCCGGGAGGCGCTGGGCGGCGTCGCCACCGTCGCCGAGGTGCTGGCGCTGGCTACCGGCGAACGCGCCGCCGAGCCCGAGCAGGAGGAGGCCGCCGCGCTGCTGCGGGCCGCCGCCCGGTTGCGCGCCGACGCCCTCGCCGGACACCCCGCATGAGTACGCCGCCCGCCCGCCGCCGCCCGGCCGCACCGGTGCGGAGGCCGGCATGAGTACGCTGCGCGCGCTGGCCAAGGCGCAGGCGCTGGCCGCCGGGGTGGCCCAGCCGGTGGCCACCGTCCGGCACCTGCACCTGTCCGAGCGGCCGCTGGTGCTGGTGCCGCTGGCCATGGCCGGTGAAGCGAACGCGCCCCTGGCGACGCTGGTCGGCACCGCCCCCGACGAGGCGCGGCTGCTGTTCGTGCCGCAGCCCCGCAACCGGGACCAGCGCTTCCGCTTCGCGGCCGAACTGGCCGCCATCGTGTTGCCGTACCTCGACTCGTTCCGAAGCGTCACCGAGGCGGTGCCGGTCGACCGGGGTCGGGACGTCCGGCACCGGTACGTCGACGCGCCGCAACTGCTGGTGCCGAACCCGGCCGGAATCACCTTCCTGCGGCTGTTCGGCCGCTCCACCCGGTTCCGCCGCCCGGACGGCGACCACCCGGTGCACCCGTCGGTGCCGCTGCTCGGCCGCTGGCTCACCTTCTTCGCCGAGCGGGCCGAGCAGCCCGGCTCGTCGGCGCTGGTGGCGCTGACCGACGCGCTGACCCTGCACTGGGCCACCGGCCAGAGCGTGGTGGAGGACCTGCACCTGCCGGCGCTGCTCGGCTGGATCGACCCGCCGGCCGGGCTGACCGGGGCGCAGGCGGCCGCCCGGGCCGAGGACCCGGCGGTCTGTCCGCCCGCCGGCCCGGCCACCGACCCGGAGTTCGACAACCGGCTGCTCGCCCCGGCCGTCGCCGCGTACGCCGACGCGGGCGACGAGGCGGCGCGCGGCGAGGCGTACGCGGAGCTGGAAAGGCTGTTGCGCGATCAGCTGGCGCCCACCTGGGCGCTGATGTGGCGCGGCGTCGGGCTGCTGCGGGCCCTGCCGCCCGGGGCCCGGGTGGCGGGCCGCTGGGACGGCGACAAGGACGCCTTCACCGGCCACGCCGAGCACGTCGACGCCGGCGGCGGTCCGCAGCCGCGGCGCGACGGCGCGGTGGTGGCCGCCCAGCGGCTGCACCGGCTGGAACGCGCCCTGACCTCGTACGCGGTGCAGCGCGCCTACGACGACCCGCTGGTGATGGCCGAGCACCGGCTGACCGGGGAGGCGTTCGTCGGGGACGTGACGCTGGCCGACCCGAAGCGGGTGGACGACACCGGGAAGCGGCCGGTGCTGCGGCCCCGGATCCAGCTGGTCACCACCGAGCCGGTGCGGGTGCCGGTCGGGGCGACGCTGTACTCGCCGGCCCGGCCCGGGCAGAAGGCGAAGGTGGTCTTCCTGACCCCGGCGGCGGACGGCAAGACCGAGGTGGTGCTGGAGCTCTCCGGCGGGATGGGCCGGGGGCTGAGCGCGCCGCCGGGCAGCGTGCCGGAGGTGGGGGAGCGGCTCTGCTTCACCACCCTGTCCGACGCGTTCCTGCCGGCCGGGGCGTTCCCGGCACCGGAGGAGACCCCGTGGACGCACGGCGGTCCGCCGGCCACCCGCGCCGACGATGCGCCCGCCGCGAGCGACGGCGACCCCGCCGAGGAGTGGGCCTGAGCAGCGGCGGCCCGGGCACCGCCACCGGCTCACCCGCCCTGGTCGGCCCCCGCCGACGGCGCTGCTGACCGCCGCCGCGACCCGCGTCCCTCCCACCCGGACAGCTCGTGGCGCCCGCCGTCGCGCCGGTCGGACCGTCCTGAACGGACCGTCCACCCGGGTTCAACGGCCCTGGCGGCTCGCTACCGTGCTGGCTAGGCTTCGGTGGTTCGCCGCCCGTCACCGGTCCTCACCGTCGAGGTGCGCAGGAGCCGGTCCTCACCGTCGAGGTGCGCACAGGAGAGAGAGCCGGAGCGACCACCGTGCTGCCCGATGACGCCCGTCGACAGGCTGTCGCGCCGCCCCGCCCGAGCCGCTTCCGGCGGGTGGGCGCCCTCGCCGCGACGGTGGTCGTCCTCGTCGAGGCGGTCTGGCTGGCCGCGGCGCTCCCGGGCGCGGCCGGGGCCAGTGACGCCGGCGCGATCACGGTGGCCGTCTGGTCGGCGCTCGCCTGCGCCGGCGCGGCCCGCCGGCATCCCCCGGCGTTGCGCCGGTTCTGGACGCTGCTGGCGGTCACCATGGCCCTCGCCGCCGCCGGTCGTACGCTCTGGGCGGTGCAGCGCCTCGGCGACGAGACGCTGCCGCACACCCCGCTGATCGGGGCCGTCTTCACTGCCGGCATCGTCACCGGCACCGCCGCCCTGCTCTGCTCGCTCGCCGCCCCGCGCAGCGCGGTGGGCCAGGCCCGCACCCTGCTCGACGGGGTGATCGTCGCCCTCGCCCTGATCCCGATCGGCTGGGTGGTGGTGTTCCGGGACATCGCCGACGCCGACCTGGCGGATCCGCTGCGCACCTTCGGCCTGCTCTACCCGATGCTCGACCTGATGCAGCTGACCATCCTGGTGGCGGTGGCCGGCCCGGCCCGCCCGATCTGGCGGCCGCTGACCCTGATCGGCGCCAGCCTGGCCACCCGGGCCGGCGCCGACACGGTCTACGTCTCGCTCGTCGCGCAGGGCAGCTACGTCCCCGGGCACGTGATCGACGTCTGCTGGCCGCTGAGCTACCTGCTGATCGGCGTGGCCACCACGTATCCGCCGCCGGTCGGCCAGGGCGTCGACGAGGCCGTCGAGTCACCGCTGCCGCCCTGGTGGCGGGTCGCCCTGCCGTACCTGCCGGTGGGCGGGGCGATCATCGCGGTGGTGCTGGCCCGGCATCCCACCGGGCAGACCCCGCACCTGGTCTTCATCGGCATGATGACGCTGCTCGGCGCCCTGGCGCTGCGGCAGGGGCTGGCCGCCAACGAGAACCTGCGCCTGGTGGCGCGGCTGCGCCGGCTCGCCTACGCCGACCAGCTCACCGGCCTGCCCAACCGGCTGATGTTCAACCGGCGGCTGCGCCAGGCGTTGCGCGACGGGCCGCCGGTCGCCGTCCTGCTCCTGGACCTCGACGGGTTCAAGCAGGTCAACGACCGGTTCGGGCACGCCACCGGGGACACCCTGCTGACCAGCATCGCCGAACGGATGCGGGACGCGGTCGGCGACGACGGCACCATCGCCCGGCTCGGCGGCGACGAGTTCGCCGTGCTGGTCGACGGGGACCGCCAGGTCGCGCCGGAACGGCTCGCCGAGCGGCTGCTCACCGCCCTGCAACCCTCGGCCGACGAGGAGGACGTGGGCGTGCACCCGTCGGCCAGCATCGGCATCGCCGAGTACGGCCCGCAGCACGCCTCCCACACCGACCTGCTGCGCGACGCCGACATCGCCATGTACGCGGCGAAGGCGGCCGGGAAGTCCGCGTACCGGACCTGCACGCCGGGGCTGCGCGAGTCGGCGGTGACCCGGGCGGAGCTGATCGCCGACCTGCGCCGCGCGGTCGACGAGCAGCAGCTGCACCTGGAATACCAGCCGATCGTCGACCTGGCCACCGGCGCGGTACGCAGCGCGGAGGCGCTGGTCCGCTGGCGGCACCCCCGGCTGGGGCTGCTCGGGCCGGCCGCGTTCCTGCCGCTGGCCGAGGAGACCGGGCTGATCGTGCCGATCGACCGCTGGGTGATCCACGAGGCCTGCCGGGCGGCCGCCACCTGGCGGGAGCGGGCGCCGGAGGCCACCGTGGCGGTGAACATCGCCGCCGCCCACCTGCGCCGGCCGGACCTGATCGCCACCGTCACCGCGGCCACCGCCAGCGCCGGGCTGGCCCCCCGCGCGCTGACCCTGGAGCTGACCGAGTCGGCGCTGATCGACGGCAGCGAGGCGGTGCTGGAGCGGCTGGGTCAGCTGCGCGAGCTGGGCATCCGGATCGCCATCGACGACTTCGGCACCGGCTACTCGTCGCTGAGCTACCTGCACCGCATCCCCGCCACCGACCTGAAAATCGACCGGTCGTTCGTCTCCCGGCTCGACACCGACGCCCGGGCGTACGCGACGGTGGAGATGGTGACCCGGCTGGCCGGCGCGTTCGACCTGGCGGTGGTGGCCGAGGGGGTGGAGACCGAGGAGCAGCACGCGGCGGTCACCGCGATCGGCTGCGTACACGGGCAGGGCTACCGCTACGGCCGCCCCGGCGGCCTGGCCGACCTGCGCCCGGTCGCCGCCCCGGTCTGACCGCCCTCCGCTCGGTTCCGCCGGCGACCGGCCCGAGCCGGTCGGCGGCCGGACGGCCCGGGCCGGGGGAGTCGAAGGTCCCGGCCGGGACAGGGGGTTCGGCCCTGACCGGGACGCCCGTGCCAGCCCAGGATGGGAGGCGACACCAACGACGCCCCCACCACCCCCACGGGAGTTCCGACATGAAGCGACGCACTCTGGACCTGCTGCTCAGCATCGGTGGGCTGGGCCTCGCCGTCCTGCTACTCGTCGCCGGCATCGTCCTGACCTCGAACGCGAACTTCGCCAACGACTACGTACGCGACCAGCTCGGCGCCCAGCACATCTCCTTCAAGCCGGCCGACCAGCTGACCGACGAGGAGAAGAAGGCGGACTGCCTGGTCGAGTACGCCGGCCAGCAGCTGACCACCGGCAAGCAGGCGGAGTGCTACGCCAACGAGTTCATCGGGCTGCACCTGACCTCCATCGCCGGCGGCCGGACCTACGCCGACCTCGGCGAGCCGCAGACCGAGCTGCGCGCCAAGGTGGAGCAGGCCACCAAGACCAACGACCCGGCCCTGGCCGACCTGCAGAAGCAGCTCGCCGAGGTCAGCGCCCAGCGGGACACCGTGTTCAAGGGCGAGACGCTGCGCGGCCTGCTGCTCACCTCGTACGGCTTCAGCGAGTTCGGCCGCAAGGCCGGCCAGGCGGCGCTGGTGACCTTCATCGGGGCGGGGCTGCTCCTGCTGCTGTCGGTCGCCGGTCTGGTGCACGCCTTCCGCACCCCGGCCACCGAGGCCTTCGCCGCCCCGGAGCGGGCGAAGGACCGGGCCACCGCCTGACCCCGACCCGGACGCCCCCGGCCGCCGCCACCCCCTCGGCGGCCGGGGGCGTTCGCCGTCGCGCCGACTTCCCGGGGCGAGGGTGTGACGACCCGCGCAGAATCGGGCTTGACCCTCACGCAACGGCAGGCGGGAGCCTTGGTCGCGGAAGGGAGGGAAACCATGGCGTACACGGTGGGACAGGTGGCGAAGGCGGCCCGGGTCACGGTCCGGACGCTGCACCACTACGACGAGATCGGGCTGCTGTCGCCCAGCGGGCGCACCGCGGCGGGCTACCGCCGCTACGACGACGCGGACCTGGAGCGGTTGCAGCACATCCGGTTCTACCGGGAGCTGGGGTTCCCGCTGGAGGAGATCGCGGCGATCCTCGACGACCCGGCCGCCGACCCGGCGGTGCACCTGCGCCGGCAGCACGAGCTGCTGACCGGGCGGATCGGGAAGCTCCAGGAGATGGTCACCGCGATCGAGCTCGCGATGGAGGCGAGAAGGATGAACATCAACCTGACCCCGGAGGAGCGGTTCGAGGTCTTCGGGGACTTCGACCCGGACGCGCACGCCGAGGAGGCGGAGCAGCGCTGGGGTGGCACCGACGCGTACCGGGAGTCGACCCGGCGCGCCGCCGCCCACACCAAGGAGGACTGGCTGCGGATCAAGGCGGAGAACGAGGACTGGGGGCGGCGGTTCGTCGAGGTGATGGCGTCCGGGGCGCCGGCCGACTCGCCGGAGGCGATGGCGCTGGCCGAGGAGCACCGCCAGTCGATCAGCCGCTGGTTCTACGACTGCTCGTACGAGATCCACACCGGGCTGGCCGACATGTACCTGGCGGACCCGCGGTTCACCGCGTACTACGAGAAGATCGCGCCGGGGATGGCGGCGTACCTGAGCGAGGCGATCCACGCCAACGCGATCACCCGCGCCTGATCCGGTGCGGCGGGTGAACGTCGGGCCTGACAGGCACAATCGTGCCTGTCAGGCCCACCGCCCACCGGAGGTCACCGTGCTCATCGTCGCCGGCAGTCTCTACGTCGACCCGGCCGGGCGGGACGACTACCTGGCCTCCTGCGCGGAGGTCGTCCGGCAGGCGCGCTCCGCGCCCGGCTGCATCGACTTCGCGATCAGTGCCGACCTGGTGGAGCCGGGCCGGATCAACGTCTACGAGCGCTGGGACAGCGACACCCAGTTGCTCGCCTTCCGGGGCTCCGGCCCGGCGGAGGAGCAGACGGCGGCGATCCTCGGCGCCGAGGTGCACCGCTACCGCATCTCCGGCGTCGAGGCCCCCTGACCGCCACCCACCGCCTCAACGCCGCCCGCCGGGCGCTACAGCACCAGGTCGAGGAGAAGGACGCCGAGGAAGCCGACGATCAAGATGATCGTCTCCATCACCGACCAGTTGTCCGGCCCGCGAAGGGACGGGCGATCACATGGGAGCGGCGGTGGGTGACGGCTCCGGCGGCAGGCTGGGGGCCAGCCGTCGCAGCGACGCGAAGGTCGGCACCAGCGCGTCGTACAGCTCGGAGAAGAGCGGGAGCAGCGCGGCGTAGGTCGCGGCGGCGGCCGGGTCGGGTTGTACGGTCTCGTCGATGTCCACCAGGTCGGCCGCCACCTCGATCGACGGGATCAGCCCGAGCGCCTGCATGCCGAGCAGTGCCGCGCCGAAGCTGGAGCCCTCGTGCCCGGCGGGGAAGCGCACCGGCATGCCGAGCGCGTCGGCGAGGATCTGCCGCCACAGCGGACTGCGCGCGAAGCCGCCGCTGGCCCGGATCTCGCGCACCTCGTTGCCCGCCGCGCGCACCGAGGCCAGCACCAGGGCGAGCTGCTGGCACACCCCTTCCAGCGCCGCCCGGACTAGGTGCTCGCGGCGGTGGCCGTGGGTCAGCCCGACGTACGCGCCGCGCGGCAGGGCGCTCCAGTGCGGCGCCCGTTCGCTGAGCAGGTACGGCAGCATGATCAGCCCACCGGAGCCGACCGGGGCCCGCTCGGCCAGCGCCAGCAGCTCCTCCTCGGAGTGCTCGCCCAGCTCCGGCGCGAGCGCGTCACCGGCCCACTGGAGCACGATGCCGCCGTTGTTGATCGCACCGCCGACCACCCAGCGGTCCACGGTCAGCGCGTAGCAGAACACGCCGCCGAGCGGGTCGACGGCCGGCCGTTCGACGGCCACCCGCATCGCCCCCGAGGTGCCGATCGAGCAGGCCACCACGCCGGGCTTGACCGCGCCGAGGCCGAGGTTGGCCAGCGGCCCGTCGCCCGCGCCGACCACCACCGGGGTGTCGGCGGGCAGCCCGGTCGCGGCGGCCGCCGCGGCGGTGAGGCCGGGCAGCACCGTGGTGGTCGGGACCAGCTGCGGCAGCTGCTTCTCGACGATGCCGGCGATGTTCAGCGCCTGCGCGTCCCAGACCAGCTGGTGGATGTCCATCAGCCCGGTGGCCGAGGCCACCGAGTGGTCGGTGACCAGCGCGCCGGTCAGGCGCAGCAGCACGTAGTCCTTGATGCCGACCCAGTGCGTGACCTGCGCGAAGAGCCGCGGCTCCTGCTCGGCGTACCAGACCAGCTTCGGTAGTGGGGCCATCGGGTGCACCGGGGTGCCGGTGCGCCGGTGCAGCGCCAGCCCCGGCGGCGCGGCCCGCAGCCGCTCCGCCTGCGCGCTGGACCGGGAATCCGCCCAGATCACCGACGGGGTGAGCGGGACGCCGTCGGCGTCCAGCCCGATCAGGCTGTGCATGGCGGTGCTGAAGGACAGGCCCGCCACCGGCCCGGGCAGCTCACCGACCACGGTACGGAGGCACTCGACGACGGCGTCGAAGATGGTCGGCGGGTCCTGTTCCGCCCAACCCGGGTGCGGCTCGTTCAGCGGATACTCCACCGCATGATGGGCGAGCTGCTCACCCTCGGTGTCGTAGGCGACCACCTTGGTGCTGGTGGTGCCGATGTCGACGCCCAGCACGACGCTCACCGGCCCACCTCCGCCTGACGTGCCGGGTGGCCCCCGTCGCCGTCCGGCTGCGGCTGACGTTACCGAGGCTTCCGCCACCCCGCAGGGCGCACGGGACGATCCCGCCCGGCATGCTCGCCGCCTGGCCGGCGTCGATCTCTTCGGCCGGCGTGTGACCGGGCGGAACGTGAATCGACGCGGCTGCCTCCACCTATCGTGCTGATTGGTCCCCCGATCGGGTGATTCGCCCGCTTCGGCGAGTCCGGCGGACACGCCGATGCCGTTGATCCGGGTGACACCTCGGTTGGGTGGCTCGCGCGGCGAAGGAGTCGGCGTGGCAGAAACTGATTCGACGGGTTCCACCTGGCGCTACACCTGGGCACGAAAGCAGAACGAGCGCCGGCAGCGGGCATACCGCGAGGCCGAGCGGGCGTGGCGGCAGCGCGACGACGAGCTGCGGCGGCTGCGTACCCTCGCGGTCGGCCTGCAGGGCTCGGTCGCGGCGGGCCACGGGCTGCCCCTGGAACTCGCTCCCGGCGAGGTGGTCTTCTGGGCGCTGCCCGCCGCGCAACTGGTCGAGCTCCGGCACACCGCGGTGTTGCCCGCCCCCGACCTGACCGTCGAGCCGCTGCCGGCGCCGCTGCGCCACCGGCTCCCCGACGGGGTCAAGGTCACCGACGCCGGCGTCGCCGTGATCACCAACCGTCGCCTGGTGCTGCTCGGCGGACGCGGGCGGCGCGATTGGGCGTACGGGAAGATGACCGGGCTGTTGCACGACCCGGCGGCCCCGGTCTCGCTGATCCAGGTCCTCGACCGGCGGCAGACCTGTGGGCTGCTGGTGCCGCCCACTGCGGCGGCCGAGTTCCGGTTCACCCTCACCCTGGCCTTCGCCGACGCCATCGAGCAGCGCGGGGCGGTGATCGCGCAGCTCGGCGAGCTGATCGCCGAACACGAGCAGACCAAACCGTTCCGGCAGGCGATCGCCACCCCCGGGCAGGCCCGGCTGATCGGGCGCCTCCCCGGCGGCCGACGCACCGTCGCCGTCGCCGCCGCGCTCGCCCTGGTCGTACCCGCGGTGCTCCTCGAATCCGACCCGCCCGCCACCACCGCCGCCGACGTCGCGGTCGCCGCCACGCCGGTACCCGCCCGGGTCGCCGCGCCGCGCGCCGCCGCACCGCCGCCGCCCGCCGCCCCGAAGGCGCGCCGCCCGTCCCCCACGCCCGCACCGACGACGTCGGCCGAGCGGCGCTGCGGCGCCCCGGCGAACCCCATCGGGTACGACTTCTGCGCCGGCAAACGCGTCCGCAAACCCGACCACCGGATCTGCGACTGGTTCGACTGCGCACAGGACTTCTGGTCCGGCCGCGGCTACCTGGTGCAGTGCCGGGACGGCGCGGTCAGCCTCACCGGCGGTCGGCGCGACGCCTGCGCCGGCCACCGGGGTGTGCGGCGCACCGTGTTCAGGTGAAGTCGGGCAGGGCGAGCGTGCCGTCGTCGGCGAGCGGGAAGCCCGGGTTCCAGGCGATCTCCCAGACGTGACCGTCGGGGTCGGTGAAGAAGCCGGCGTAGCCGCCGTAGAAGGTCTCCGCCGCCGGGCGGGTGATCCGCGCGCCCGCCCGCGCCGCCGTGGCCAGCACGTCGTCGACCTCGGCACGGGAACGGACGTTCTGCGCCAGCGTCACGCCGCCCGGGCCGACATCCGGCACGCCCGCGTCGGCGGCCAGCTTGTCCCGACCCCACAGCACCACGGCCAGGCCGCCGGCCTGGAAGAAGACGGTCTCCTCGACCTCCTGGCCGCGCCAGCCGAGCCGCTCGTAGAACGCCCGGGCGCGCGGCAGGTCGGCGACGCCGAGAGTGACCAGGCTGATCCGTTGCTCCATGCCTCGGACCGTACCGCCGGGCACCGTCACGTTCTGCCACCGCGTCCCGTCGAGGCGGCATGAAAAGCATCGTCCGCGCCGCCTGCGTCCTGCTCGGAGTGGCCGCCCTGATCGTCGGCGGGTGGGGGCTGGGCCGACCGGAAGGCTTCGCGCAGGCCGTCGACTTTCCCGCCAGCCACCACTTCGTCCACGACGTGGGCGCGTTCCAACTGGGCATCGGGGTGACCCTGCTGCTCGCCGCGATCTGGGCCGACGCGCCCACGGTCGCCCTGGCCGGGTACCTCGCCGGGGCGCTCGCGCACACCGGCACCCACGTCGTCGACCGGCACCTCGGCGGCAGCGCCACCCAGACCGGGCTGGTCGGGTTCACCGCCGTGCTGGCCGCGGTCGCGCTGGTAGCGCGCTGGCGTGAACTCGGGGGAGTGCTCGGCGCGGTCGAGGTCGGCGCAACACCGGTGTGGGCACCCTTCACCCGGCAGAAGACCGTGCTGCTGACCAGCTTCCGCCGCGACGGCACGCCGGTCGGTACGGCGGTGAGCATCGCCGTCGACGGCGAGCAGGCGTACGTGCGCAGCTTCGAACGGGCCGGCAAGACCCGGCGCATCCGCATCGATCCGCACGTCACCGTCGCCCCGTGCACCGGTCGCGGCCGGCCGACCGGCCCTGCCGTCGAGGCCATCGCTCGGCGCCTTGTGGGCGACGAGGAGCGGCACGCCGCTCGGCTGCTGGTTCGCAAGTACCCGGTGCTGCACGGGGTGCTGGTGCCGCTCGCCCATCGGGTCGGACGGCGGCGCACCGGCCGTACCGTCCACTTCGCCCTGACGGTGTCGCTGGACTGACCAGCGCGTTCCGCGGGTAGCGGGACTGTCGCACCATGTACGGCGTGATCAACAGACTGTTCGGCCGGCGCACCGCCAAGAAGTCGAAGAAGCGCGACTGGGCCTACGCCGGCTGTGACGCCTGCGAGTGCGACGGTCCGAACTGCTGCGACCTCGGGCTCTTCTCCTTCCTGCTCACCCTCGGTGCCACCACCGCGCAGGTCAGCCGGGCGCCGGTCGTCGACCGGGCCGGCCGGGCCGCCATCCTCCGCTACCGGCGCTGGCTGTCGCACCGCTGGCCCGGCCAGTGCCGGTACACCCTGACGTGCAGCGCGTACGGCCTCACCGCCGTCGAGCGCTACGGCCTCGCCGTCGGCGGGCGGATGGCGGCCGACCGGCTGCGCCGCTGCCGGCCCGGCGTGCCGCGCGGCACCCACGACCCGGTGCGATAACCCCTCGCCGCCCGTCCCACCCCGGCGCTACCGGGATGCGGGCCAGTGCTCCGCCCTTCAGGGCGGGGGTGAAGGCCCGCGCTGGGAGG